>CAIWVL010000145.1 GCA_903916085.1 uncultured Spartobacteria bacterium | reverse complement strand
CGTTGTGTTTGGGGGGTTAGACTTCAAAGTTTGCTACGTAGAAAGACGGGAAAAGGTCGTAAAAAAGTGGTTTATGGGACCGAAAATTTACCTCATCCCCCAGCTGCAATCCCGTCCACCCCACCCAAAACCACACGCTTTGCGCAGGGCTAGCCCGAAACTTGCTATCTCTCGGTACATTCGCCTGCGCCCAATCGTACCTACCCGATGCTCACCATCCGCCCCAACACACGGCCTAGCCGCCTCTCTTTGAGCCGCTCCCTCCGCGCCAGGCATCTTCCTTTCTACAGCCTTTCTTAGTTTTTAAGTCCATGAGCTCGATCGTGAACCCTCTCCGCATCGCCCTGCTTTTGGCTCTGGCCGGAAGCACAGCACTTGGCGCGCTCCCAGCTAAAGGCAAAAAGAAGGCGGCCAAGCCACGTGCCTCGTCCATGGTAGATGGCGAAGGTGCAATGCCTTCTCCGATCAAGCCCGTGAAGTTGGTCAGCCCCGAGGAGATGGCGTCCCGCTTTTTCAAAGAAGCACTGTCGCCTTACGGTGACTGGTTAGATTTGGGGGAGTACGGTCGCTGTTGGAAACCTAAAGATATTAGCGAAAACTGGGCACCATACACCGTGGGCGCTTGGGCCTATTCGCGGTACGGGTGGACTTGGATGAGCAACGAGGACTTTGGCGGCATCGTCTACCATTATGGGCGTTGGGTGCACGCGGTGGAAGAGGGCTGGTGCTGGGTGCCCGATCTTGAATGGGCGGCGGCTTGGGTAAGCTGGCGTTACGGCACGGAAGCCATCGGCTGGGCACCTCTCCCGCCAAAGGCCGAATGGAACACTACCGTCGGCATTGGCGTTTGGGTGGACAAAACTTATGACATTGGTCCAGAGAACTACACTTTCTGTGCCATCAGCGACTTTGACGCACCCGACTTGCAAGAGGTCATTTTCAGTCCTGTCGAAAATGCCGACAGCGTGCTGCACACCGTCAACATCACGAACATTTCGCCCCTCGGAAAGTCCATTTTTTGCGGCGGCCCAGCCTACGACTGGGTGGCGGCTCGGGTGAAAGGAACGGTTCCGGTTGTTGCGGTTGTAAAGGAACGCAGCCTGATTAAGTTCAGAGAGTTGCTCAACGAAGCGACCGATGCGCCGGTGAGTTTCAAGGCCGTTTTGCGAAAGGATAAACTGACTCTTGTCGCGCCTGAATGGGGGCACATTGCCGATCCGCGCCGGGCGGATGCCCTTGGGTTCACTGGCGAGATCGATGATTCGCAATCCAAGCCCAAATGGGTGGAAGGCCAAACTGACGATGCCGTGGCCGAGAAATCAGACAAACCCCAGGATGCACCCGTTGTGGAGGAGATTCCAGTCCTCACAGGATGGGAAGGTTTGCGTGCCAACACGCGTGCCATGCTCAAGGCGAAAGTGTCCCGGGAAGTAGCGGGGCTTTCACCCCAGACCTATCCAGCGGAACCCTTCAACCCCAACCGCGACACGCCCTCCGGTCAGTAGGCAGAGGGGCCTGTTTTTGAACAGGAGGCAGCAGAGAGAGCAGGGCCGTAGCGTCCTTGCTCTTTTATTTTCTTTGTCCTGGCCGCCGGTCAGGCGTCGCATTCCCAGAGCCCCGCGAAGGGACTGTTGGGAGCTGCACGTTTTCGTCAAATGAGAGGAACTTCTCCTTCTATTTAACCTTCATTCGCCTGGATCCGCTGCCGGCACCCCGGCGGGGTGCGCGGGTTATCGACGTATGTTCCGGTGGTGTCACTTGCGCTCAACCACTGGCTAACCGCTTCGAACCCTTCGGGTTCAGGAAGACTTATCATCAAATTCCGGCTCCCCTATCTAAAATGTCCAATCCTTGTGAGCCAGCTCGGGGGACTGCGCTCAACCATCGGCTAACCGACTCGAACCCTTCGGGTTCAGGAACACGAATCTATCTCAAGCCCATCGCTTTTCGGACTCGATCCATCGTCGGCAAAGCGACTGCACGGGCGCGAGCGGCACCCTCGGCGAGCACGTTATCGAGATACGCGGGATCTGCAGCGAGCTCGGCGCGGCGGGTACGAAAAGTGGCAAATCGTTCCCAGAGAGCTTCGAACAAGCGTTTTTTGAATTCCCCATACCCCAAGCCGCCAGCCCGAAACTGGTCTTCCATGGTGGCCACGGCTGCGGGTTCCGCGCACAGCCTGAATAAGGCGACAATGGAGGAGGTTGTTGGGTCTTTGGGGGCCTCCATGGGGGCGGAATCTGTCGTGATGCTCATCACCTTTTTGCGCAAGACTTTTTCTTCTTCAAAAAGCGCAATGGTATTGTTGTAGCTCTTGCTCATTTTCTGGCCGTCGAGGCCGATGACCGTAGCCACCTCCGAGACAATGCTTGCTTCAGGCACCGTAAAGACGGGGCCAAAGATGCGGTTAGCTTTTTCAGCAAGATCACGAGTGACCTCAACGTGCTGCTTTTGATCCCGCCCCACAGGCACGATGTTGCTGTTGTAGAGCAGGATATCAGCCGCCATCAGGACCGGATACGCAAACAAACCGTGCGATGGAACCTTCCCCTTCGCGACGTGATCCTTATAGGCATGACAGTTTTCGAGCATCGGCATCGGCGTGAGGCACGTAAGCAGCCAGGCCAGTTCCGTGACTTCTGGAACATCACTCTGCCGGAACAAAACGGCTTTTTGAGGGTCCAAACCGCACGCCAAAAAATCTAAAGCCACGCTGCGTGTGTGCTCTCGCATGGCAACGGGATCGTGCACGGTGGTGAGCGCGTGGTAGTCGGCGATGAAGTAAAACGCCTCGCCCCGATCCTGCCATTCGATGCCTGGACGCATCATACCGAAGTAGTTACCGAGATGCGGACGACCGGTGGGTTTAATTCCGGAGAGAATACGGGGCGCGACCATAGGGGAGCGAGTGTTGGGGAAAGAAGCGCTCGCTTCCAGCCTGAGATTCACAGCGACTCAGATGCCGTACACAGACGGCTAGCGGCTATCCGCCCCATTCCAGATCCAGGAGCGAGGTTCGGTCATGTCGTCCATGGCGCTACGGACGCCTTCGCGACCGAGGCCGCTTCCCTTCACACCGCCGTAAGGCATGTTGTCGGCGCGCCAAGTGGGCACTTGGTTAATGAGCACTGCACCTGTTTCCAATTGGCGAAAGGCTTTCCAGGCCAGTGGGAAGTCCTGAGTAAAAACGCCAGCCTGTAGTCCGTACGCGGAGTCGTTGACCATTGCCAAGGCGGCATCAAAAGTCCGGTAAGATGCGAGACAGAGGATGGGAGCGAAGAGCTCTTCGCACATGACTTGAGCCGAAGGAAGGGCCCCTTCCAAGAGTGTTGGCGAGAAGAACGCGTCTCGACGTTCACCACCAGCGAGCAGGCGTGCTCCTTGAACAAGAGCCTGAGCCACAGCAGTCTCGGTGCGCAAGGCGGCTTCCGTGGAGATCATCGGCCCAAGAAGCACCTCCGAGTCTGTAGGATCGCCGAGTCGTATGTGCTCGCGCGTATAACTAAGCAGGCGCTCGCGTAATTCGGCGTAGCGAGATTCCTGCACAAGAACGCGTTGGACGCTGATACAGCTTTGCCCCGAGTAAGCAAACGCGCCTCGAGCGATCAGCGGAATGGCCTCCTCAAGTTGAGCATCCGCATGAACAATGACAGCCGCGTTACCCCCGAGCTCCAGGGTGCAGCGACGTCCCGCTGCGTGTGCGTGCAGGGCGCGTCCGACAGGGCCGCTACCGGTGAAAGAGATCATGCGAAGACGTGCGTCCGCGAGCCAGGGAACGACCTGGGCATTGGAACACGTGACGACATTGAGAAGGCCTCGTGGAAGATCCGCAGCCTCAGCGGCTTCAGCAAGGAGCAGGGCAGTGAGAGGCGTGTGCGGCGAGGGCTTAAGCACCACGCTATTTCCTGCGGCGAGGGCAGGTGCCACTTTGTGCGCGACAAGATTCAGTGGGAAATTGAACGGTGTGAGCGCCGCCACAACACCCAGAGGAAAGCGGCGGGAGAACCCGAAATGGCCGGTACCCGAAGGGAGCGCGTCCAGATCAAGCAGACTGCCCTGCTGACGACGTGCTTCCTCGGCGGCAAACGTAAATGTGGCCACCGCGCGTGCCACTTCTAACCTGGCAAGGCTAATAGGTTTACCGGCCTCGGCTGTGATGAGCACAGCGAACCGCTCTGCTCTTTCCTCAAGCGCCGCCGCAAGGGCGCGCAGCCAATCCGAGCGCTGCCAAGACTCGGTATGGCGGTGCTTGCAAAAAGCGGAATGCGCGGCGCGATTGGCCGTTTCCAAGAGAGTCGCATCGCCAAGCGGGACACGAGCCAGTTCGTGACCTGTCGCTGGATTTAGCACGGAGAAGACAGCATCCGAGCCGACCCAACGGCCGTCTACGTAAAGCAGCGGCTCAGCGGTCTGCATCATAATTTGCGAGAGAACGTGTTACGCTTTTCGTGCAAGCTCCGGGTGCAGAGGGGACAGATCTGCGTCTTGGCGAGCGAACTCCAGAAACCGTTTGTTGATGCCAATACTCCGAGCCAAGTTCCGGCGAGCGGATTCGATGTCGCCTAGAACGGCGTCATAACACGCAAGATTGTAGTGGTAGGTGGCTTCTTTTTGAAGTGCGGGCGGCCCCTTCAACAGCGTTTTGCGGGCCTCGCCAGTGTTGCCAGATTCATGCTGGCAATAAGCGAGATGAATAAACCCGGTGGGCGAGCTGGGCGATAGTTTGCAGAGCTTTCGTGCCTGAGTGGCGGCGGACTTCCAGCGTCTGAGCCGAATTAGAAGAACCACGTGCATCTCCACACTGAGCGGCAGATCGTGCAGTGCCGCAGGCAGTTCCTTAAGTTCGCGCAAAGCCTCCAAAGGCATCCCGAGTTCAAGATAACCTTGCACCACAGTCAGCGCCTTCTGGTGTTCGATGGGTAAGGTTAGATTCACGAGAGAGCGGGCAGTAGCTTTTCGAGTTCTTCCACCCGCCGTGCGAATAGCTGGAGAGTGCGTTCCACCGGCAACGGTGCGGTCATATCGACGCCGGCTTTTTGGAGGGTAGGCAGCGGGAACTCAGAGCCACCGCTCTTGAGGAAGCCTAAGTAGCGCTCCACAGCGGGCGTGCCTTCCGTGAGGACTTGATCCGAGAGCGCAACAGCGGCACTCATTCCCGTGGCGTACTTATACACGTAGAAAGCGTTGTAGAAGTGGGGGATGCGCAGACATTCAAGATCCAGTTCGGGATCCAGGGTAAAATTAGGCCCGAAGTAGTCCTTGAGCAAGCTACGGTAAATGTCCCGGAAAGCGTCGAGGGTGAGAGGCTCGCCACGTTCCTCGGCAGCGTGCGCG
>CAIWVL010000144.1 GCA_903916085.1 uncultured Spartobacteria bacterium | reverse complement strand
TGAAATTTCCGAGTGGTATCGCTGCAGCTGAAACGCTTAAGAGTTTGCATTCAGAGGGCAAGGAAGCCATGCAGAAGGCGTTGCGCAGTCTGGAAATCAAGCGTTTCGGGCTGATCGGCGACGGCGCCGAAAAACCCGTAGACGCAGCCGATTTGCGCAAGCGTTTAACGGTGCCCAATGTGGACCGTCTGTTTTGTCTTGGCCAAGCTCTCGCAGGCGGCATGAGCGTGGAGGAAATCTTCGAGCTGACGAAAATCGATCGCTGGTTTTTGGAGCATCTCAGGGCCATCGTGGAGGAGGGTAAGACGCTCAAGGACGCAGAGGGTTCGCCTGAAAAAATTAAGCGTGCGAAGAAGTTCGGGTTTTCAGACCGACAGCTTTCTGTGGCTTGGGGTAAAACGGAGTTGGAGGCTCGTGCGATTCGAAAGGCGGCTGGTGTTGAACCGACCTACCGGTTGGTGGACACCTGCGCGGCAGAGTTCGAGGCGTTCACACCGTACTACTACTCTACTTACGGCGATGAGAATGAGCGGCGCGACAGCGGTAAGCGTAAGATCGTGATTTTGGGTGGAGGTCCGAACCGGATCGGGCAGGGGATCGAGTTTGACTACTGCTGCGTGCACGCGGCCTTTGCCCTGAAGGAGTTGGGATTTGAAACCATCATGGTCAACTCCAACCCCGAGACGGTTTCCACCGACTATGATACGAGCGATAAGCTTTATTTTGAGCCCCTTACGCTGGAGGATACCCTCAACATCTGCGAACAGGAGAAGCCGTGGGGTGTAATCGTGCAGTTCGGGGGTCAGACACCGCTAAACCTTGCCAAAGGCTTGGCGGCTGCAGGCGTGCCGATCATCGGGACTTCTCCTAAGAGCATTGAACGCGCTGAGGATCGCAAAATGTTCTCTGCGATGCTGGACGAACTGGGAATCCAGCAGACCCCTGGCGGGACTGCCTCCAATGAGGCGGAGGCGCTTGAAGTGGCTCGTCGCGTGGGATACCCCGTACTGGTTCGGCCTTCTTTCGTGCTCGGTGGACGCGCCATGGAACGTGTTCACAACGAAGATGATTTGCGCCGTTACATTCGTACGGCCGTGGAGGCTAGCCCCGATCATCCCGTGCTCGTCGATCACTTCCTCGAGGACGCCACCGAGGTGGACGTCGACTGCGTCTGCGACGGCGAAATCGCAGTCATTGGGGCCATCATGGAGCACATCGAGGAGGCTGGTATCCACTCGGGCGACTCCGCTTGCGTGATTCCGTCTTTCAGCCTGAGCGATAAGGTAAAGTTGGAAATCGCTGATGCCACCAAGCGTATGGCTTTCGCTTTGGAAGTGCGTGGGCTCATGAATGTCCAGTTTGCCGTCAAGGATGAGAAGGTGTATGTACTTGAAGTCAACCCACGTGCATCGCGCACTGTTCCTTTCGTCTCAAAGACGATCGGAGTGCCCTTGGCCAAGATCGCAGCCAAGGTGATGGCCGGCGCGAAGCTGACGGAACTTGGATTCACCCAGGAGATTGTGCCTCCGCACTTCTCCGTGAAAGAGGCGGTTTTCCCCTTCATCAAATTCCCGGGCGTCGACATTGTGCTGGGGCCTGAGATGCGTAGCACGGGCGAAGTGATGGGCATCGACCGCAGTTTGGGTTTGGCTTTTGCCAAGGCGCAGATGGCCGCCCAACCTCCTTTGCCGCAGGCTGGTAACGTGTTTATTTCGACGCCTGACCGAGACAAGCCGCAGGCCGTTGAACTCGCGCGTGGCTTTGCAGAGTTAGGCTTCACGCTATTTGCAACACACGGTACGGCTGCTGCACTCAAGGCGACTGGAATTGAAGTCAAACGCCTGCACAAGATCGGCGAAGGGCGTCCCAATGCCCTTGACATGGTCAAGAATGGCGAACTGGCGCTCATTATCAATACCCCTTCAGGCAAGGTTGCTCGTGAGGACGAGGTGAAGATTCGTTCCACGGCCAATAGCGCTCGTATTCCAGTGGTGACCACCCTGCGGGCTGCCAAGGCTAGCCTGGATGGTATTCGCGCCATTCGCGAACACGGGATCGCGGTGCGCACGTTGCAGGAGTTTCACGGGCTGTAGATGGCTCTAAAAAAATACGCCACTTTTGCTAAGAAAAGTGGTCCCCGAGGATAGTGCTTATTGTTCTGGGGGGAACACTGGGCCGTTAGTCAGAAAACTCTGGCTGACGGCCCTTTCTACTGTGGAGTCCCGCTGCGATTTAGAATCGCACATGTCGTGATCGCCTCGCCTGTTGTGACACAGGAGCCCGTTGCCCCAGTGGCGCTTAGGGGTCTAGCCCCAATCACTCTCGTCTTAAACATCGGTGGTGCCGCTCGTCTGTCTCACCGTTGGTTCAAAGACGGTGTTGCGATAACCTCCAGGAAATCTGATAGCGGTTCGCTTAGCTGCACCCTGGCACAAAAGTATGACGTCTGCGGCTGAAACCGAGAAGGTGGTGGGGCAATCCGTTCGAGACCATGACTTCAAACGAAGTTACGGAGAGCTTTGTCGCAGGAGTACGCAAGTTAGACCGGCAGAAGATCAGTTCACTCTGAACGCGGGGTGGAAAGCAGCGAAAGGACTTTTCTGACTCCAAGAAGGAGTCTTTTTCGGTTGGAGGGAAGGGGATTTCTCTGTGTTCCGTCTGCCTATAGGCATCTGCAAGTTCCGAGCGTAACCTGTAGGAATCGGGGGCTCCGGTGTAGCTCGAAGAATACGCCTGGGGTACGATTTTTTAGTTTTGTACTCAGGGAGAAGTGGGGATTGTCTAAGGTCACTGCATGTCCCGTCGAGCACTAGCCTTCACCTTTGTACTTAGCTTTGCCCTTCTCAACAAGCAGCCTGCAATAGCTCAGGGCAATCTTGTCGATGGCGCCCAGGCTGAAGTAGACAGGTCGGAGCGCAGGATCCGCGAGGTCCGCGTGGAAATTGGTAACCGTTATGAAAAGCGGCTCGCCGAACTGCGGGTTATTTACCAGAAAGCTGCCGATCTTGAAAACGCGCTGGCTGTGCGAGCGGAAGAACAACGGGTTGTCGCCGAAGCAGAGCATCCGTTGGAGGGGCGGCATTTGGTGGAAGAACCCCGGCTTTTGAAGGAGGCGCAAACCGAGTTGCTCTCCAAGCAGGGAGAGATGGTGGCGCAGATTGTGCAGGAATCGGTTCCCAAACTCGTGGAGCTGAAGAAGGCCCTGACGGTTGCTGGGAAATTAGACGAGGCCACTGAAGTAAGGGGACTGATTCAGCGGTTGCAGGAGGCCAATTCGCCGGCCCAACGCTTGCCCAACAACGCTCAGGTGACCGCAGAGGAAGTGGCGCAGGCGTATCAGTCAGCCAGGGAGCGGGCCGACAAGATGTATCGTGGGCCGCGCCTTCTGGTGCGGGGGAAGGTCGCAGGCGTGCGGCCTGATCCGGCGGAGCCCGGCGCATTCACTCTGGTGCTCTTCGGAGGGGCAGACGGCACGCTCGTGGATTGCGCATTTTCCATGGCGGAGTATCGCGTGCGTGAAGAGCGTGCGGGAGCGGCGGTTGTTTATGTCGTGGCGCGACCAACGCAGATCCGGCACCGCTTCGCGTACAACGAGGAACGCTGGTGGACATCTTTGGCCGTTGCGAGGGCTTGGAGGGCTCCGTTCGGTTTGGTGGCTGCACTTTGCCAAAACGTTAACACGCGTTGGGGGAGCGGGAACCGCTTTTTCAGCTGTTTACAACGCTTTGGGCATAAGTATCTAAGTCATTTTACTTGATTAGTTTATGTGGTCTGTGTTCGAATCGGCCTAAGTTTTCTCGGAAGTTCCATTTTCCAATTGAGGGTAAGGGTTGATCACTTGGCCAAACCTGTTCTAAACTCGTTCCGATGAAATTGAAACTCGGCTTCGTTGCCCTCGGCCTCGCCCTCATTGTCGGGATGGCGGGGTGCGCCCATGAGGACGGCGACTACGCTCCAGCCAAACGCCCGGGATTCCGCCCCCCATCTACCCCTTTGGTGCAGGACGACCTGCCCCCCGTGGATCCCCTGGGTACGCCTCCTGCCAATGAGTCGCAGGAAGCTCCGCCAAGCCCTGCGCCTGGCTTCCAAGCGCCTCAGCCTCAAGTCGGTAGCAGTGCAGTAGTTTCTGCGCCGCCCCCTCAGCCTCGTCAAGCCCCAACGCCTGCGCCGGAACCAGCCCCCGCTCCGCCGCCTCAGCCTTCCGCTCCGCCGCCTCCCAAAAGCGCTTCTCCCGAGTACGCCAAACGCGTTCCGGGTAAGCCCAACTGGATTCGCAGCCCCTACGATGGCAAAATTCTCGACGCTACAGGCTTTCCTCCGGGAACCGAGGTCCGGGACCCGCAGAGCGGTAAAATCATGCTGGTGCCCTAAGAATACATCCGGGTGCCCTCAGTAGGACTCCTCTCTGCGTCTGAACGCCGCCGCTGCGCGTCTTCTCCCTTTCCCCTGGCCCGAGGGATGTCTCACTCGGCCGGGGGCTTCTTTTTTCAACGGCAATCTCCGTTTCTTGCTCGCCCCCTTCGGCACCTCCGGGTGTGCTTGTGACTCCCATTTTTAGTAGCTCAGGTTTGATGAAACGCATCGCCATTCTCGGTCCAGGCCTCCTCGGAGGCTCCGTCGCACTCGCCTTGCGGGCGGATCCTGCCGTCGAGGTGCGTCTGTGGGCGCGCCGTGAGGAGGCTGTCGAGGAAGCGCGGGCTCTGGAGATTGCCCATCTCGCCACCTGTTCCCTAGAGCATGCCTTAGTTGGGGCTGACACGGTTTTGCTGTGTGTCCCAGTGGGCGCGATGGCGGAATTGGCTCACAAAGCATTGCCTTTTCTGTCCCCAGATACACTGGTTACCGACGTTGGCAGCGTCAAAGATCCTGTTTGTCGCGCCTTAGCTCCTGTTCTACAGGGGCGCGCTCATTTCGTGGGTAGCCATCCAATGGCCGGTTCCGAAAAGGCCGGTATCGCAGCCGCACGCGCTGATCTATTTACTGGTGCCGTCTGCATTTTGACTCCAGAAGAGGGTGTCACCCCAGCCGCCGCTGTGCTTCGCGCCACTGAGCTCTGGGAACGACTCGGCTGCCGTATTCGCTCGCTCGCTCCTTTGGTTCACGATCAGGTCTGCGCGCTCATTAGCCATCTGCCGCACCTAACCGCTGCGGCTCTGGTAAATACCGTCGGAACAGTCTATCCCGATGCCTTCGGCTTCTGTGGGCCTGGGTTCCGTGACACGACCCGTGTCGCGGCTGGGTTACCCGCGATGTGGACGGAAATCCTGAGTTCCAACAGTCAAGCTGTCGCTGCTAGCCTGCGTTCTTTCATCGCGGTTTTAGAGAAAACGGCCGGTTATCTTGAAAAATCGAGCCCAAGCGCGGAAGCCGAGTTGAATCACTTTCTAGCTATTGCAAAAAAACGCAGGGATACGCTACAGCCGGTTTCTGTGTAAAGTGCGCCGCCCTAGAATCTCATCATTTTAACATCATGGATTGGATCATTCGAAAAGCCCCGGCCCTGAGCTGTGAACTGGAAGTCCCTGGGGACAAAAGTATTTCCCATCGGTCAGTCATGCTGGCCTCACTAGCGGATGGTCCTTGTGTGGTGCGTGGCTTTTTGCCTGGGGAAGATTGTCTTTCCACCAAGGAAGCGTTTCGCGCTTTAGGGGTGAAAATTGAGCGGCCAGCGCAGACGACCTTGATTATTCACGGCACAGGCGGACGCTTTATTCAGCCCGCTCAGGAGATCGATTGCGGCAACTCGGGGACCACCATGCGGCTGCTTTCGGGGCTGCTTGCCGCCCAACCCATCCAGACCCGTCTCACCGGCGACGCCTCCCTTGCCAAGCGTCCCATGAAGCGCATCCTGGATCCCCTCTCACGGATGGGCGCGCACATCGTTGCCGAAGGGGCTCAAGACAGGCCGCCGTTGCGCATCGAAGGTGCGCAACTTAGGGGCATCGACTACACCTCGCCTGTGGCCAGCGCCCAGGTCAAAAGTGCCATTCTCCTCGCAGGCCTCTTTGCCTCCGGCTCCACTTCCGTCACCGAACCGCACCTCAGCCGGGATCACACGGAGCGTATGTTTGAGTACTTCGGTATTCCGCTGAAACGCGAAGGTCTCAAGGTGACGATCAACGGTGGGAGCCGTCCTCAACCTCGTGATTTCCGCGTGCCGGGCGACGTTTCTAGCGCCGCCTTTTGGCTGGTGGCAGCGGCCGCTCAACCGGGAGCACGCTTGCGGGTGAATCGCGTAGGCTTGAATCCAAGCCGCACTGGTTTGTTGGGCACCTTGGCGCGCATGGGGGCGCGGGTGCGTGAGTTTGAGCACGGCAATTCAGGCGAGCCTTTTGGGACCATCGAAATCGAAGGTACAGCGCTTCGGGCCACGAGGATCGCCGGTAAGGAAATCCCCAATGTGATCGACGAATTACCGGTGCTAGCGGTCGCTGCCGCCCTCGCCGAGGGTACTACCATTATCTCCGACGCTGCAGAGTTGCGTGTCAAGGAAACCGACCGACTCGCTGCCATCGCTTCCCACCTTACGGCAATGGGTGTGCCCGTTGTTGAAAAACCTGACGGCCTCGAAATTACTGGTGGCCAGCCTTTGCGTGGGGCTCGCTTAGACAGCCTCGGCGATCACCGGATTGCTATGGCTTTCGCCATCGCCGGTTTATTTGCTGAGGGTGAAACTGTTATCACGGGAACGGATTGTGTGAACACCTCTTACCCAGGCTTCTATGATGTCCTGCAACGCGTCTGTGCGCCTCGCTCGCCCGGAACCCCGCTGGTTATCCGCTTGGAAGAAGAGCCTGCGGACTCCACCGAAGCCTAGGTTTGCTCTAGGGGTGCCCCCGCGTTTTCCGCGCCTCGCAATTAGCCCACCTAATAAGCCCCAACTCTGAATTCAATGCAGCACATAGTCATCGCCGTAGACGGTCCCGCCGCTTCTGGAAAAAGCAGTGTTTCGCGCGAAATCGCCCGCCGCCTCGGTTATCTATACGTAAATACTGGTGCCATGTACCGGGCGGTAACCTGGCTCGTTTTGCACTCCGAACTCGACCCTTCCGATGCGTCCTCAGTGGAGCAACTCCTTGCCAACTCTGAGTTGGAGTGCGGAGTGCGTGATGGTGCCTCGTGCTTTCGCGTCAACGGCAGCGATCCCGGCGATGCCCTCGTGAGCGCGGAAGTGACGGCTGCTGTCTCCAAGGTTGCCTCCCAACCCTCGGTGCGCCGCCGCCTTGTTTCTCTCCAGCGACTTTACGCCAATCAGCAACCCTCCGTCATGGAAGGCCGCGACATCGGTTCCGCTGTTTTTCCTGAAACCCCCCACAAATTCTACATTGATGCTTCCGCCGAAGTGCGGGCGGCCCGTAGAGCAGGGCAGGGGCTTCAGGATTCTGTGACCCAACGTGATGCCATGGACAGTTCCCGCCGCGACTCCCCACTCACGATCCCTGAGGGTGCCGATGTGATCGACTCTTCTCACATGAATGTTCAGGAGGTCGTATCGGAAATCCTCACTCGACTGGCTCTTAAAGGTATCCGTCCCGTACTCTAAAGACCACTCTAGGTTTCGCAAATCATGGGGCTCGTTTACCAGGCCGTCTACTACACTAGTCGTGCGATCGGGCACTGTTGCTTTGATTACCGCGTCGTCAATCGAGAGCGCATTCCCAAGGAGGGCCCGCTTTTGCTGGCGATGAACCATCAGAGCTTTCTGGATCCACCTCTGGCGGGAATCGCCTGTGACCGCGAGATTTTTTATCTAGCTCGCAAATCTCTTCTCGATTCCCCCGTGTTAGGGCTGTTGCTGCCTCACTTGAACGTCATCCACTACGATCAAGGCGGCTCAGACATGAGTGCACTCAAGGCGGTGATTCGAGTGGTCAAATCCGGTCAAGCCACCGTTATTTTCCCCGAAGGCACCCGCACTCGCGATGGTCAACTTCAACCCGCGCAGGCTGGCGTTGGCATGATCGTCGCCAAAACGCTCGCCCCCGTGGTGCCCATGCGTATCTTCGGTGCTTTCGAGGCCTTTCCTCGTGATTCCATGAAAATCCGGTTTGTCCCCGTGACGATCGTCGTGGGCGAGGTCATGCAATTTACAAAAGAGGATTTTGCAGGGGATGCCAAAACTGCTTACCAACGCGCCAGCCTCGCCATCATGGAGCGCATCGCTGCCCTGCGCTGCCCTGACAGAGAATAAGGCCACATGTCACGGGGTCCCGTTCTCATCGTAGGTGCCGGCGTCGCAGGACTGTCCTGCGCAAATGTCCTTCACAGGGCCGGACGCTCCTTCCTCCTCCTCGACGCCTCGGATCAAGTCGGCGGTCGCGTTCGCTCAGATGTCACTGAGGATGGCTTCATTCTGGATAGGGGTTTCCAAGTTTTGCTCACCTCTTATCCCGAGGTGCGCCGTCAACTCGCACTCGACGCTCTTCACCCCTGCGCTTTTCGCTCCGGCGCACTCATCCGTCTGCCCGACGGTTCTCAAACACTCCTCCGTGATCCTCTCCGGGATCCTTGGGCGTTACCCAGTGCATTGCTCTCCCCCATCGGTTCGCTCAGCGATAAACTGCGCATCGCAAAGTTCGTAACGCAACTTCTCCGCCAGCATCCAGACACACTGCTGGCTCGCCCTGCCGGGGACACGCTTGGCTTTTTGCGCGAACAGGGCTGGAGCCAACAGATCATCTCTCACTTTTTCATCCCCTTCTTCGGCGGCGTCTTTTTGGACAGGGCCCTGAGCGCCGATCGAAACTTTTTCGCGTTCGTCTTTCAGCAATTTGTGCTCGGTCGCGCCGTCCTTCCATCTAAGGGCATGCAGTCAATTCCTGAGCAGCTCGCCGCGAAATTACCGTCTTCCTCTTTGCTTCTTCGAACCCCGGTTGCCTCCGTCCACAAAGATGGCGTTCGCTTGAAAAGTGGCGATTGGTTAGCAGGTTCTGCCGTTGTTCTTGCCGCAGATGGCGCCCAAGCTTCGCAACTTCTCCCGAGCCTTCCGGTCCCTGGTGCATGGCGTAGGACAACCTGCTTCTATTTCGCCGCTCCCGGCAAACCAGGCTGGGGAAATGGTTACTTGCACTTGAATGCGTCTCCAGAGGCGCTTGTTCATAATGTCTGCTTTCCCTCAGACGTAGCACCTCATTATGCCCCTGTGGGACAGACTCTTGTTTCGGTAAGTTCGCATTCCGCCCAGACCGCGCCCTCGGAGCAGATGCTCCATCAGATCCGCCTCGAACTGCGTGACTGGTTCGGTCCGGCGGTGGATCAGTGGAAACATTTGCGAACCTACGACTTGCCTCAAGCCCTCCCCTCAACCACTGCCCGTCCAGCGGGGGCGATCCTTTTGGAAGGCGTTCATGTATGCGGAGATTACACCTCTTACCCTTCCCTTAATGCCGCACTGGCAACTGGGCGTCTGGTTGGGGAATGCCTTCTGTCAGGGAATTAGCGGACACTTGGAGCGTGTGAATTAGGTGAAGATTTTGTAAATTTTCTTAACAAGCGTGCTCTCCTTTCCGATTCTTCCGCTGTGCCCCTCAAGTATCTCATCCCCGTCCTGCTTCTCCTAGGAACGACTGCGCCGCTTCATGCACGTCTTGGTGAAACCCAAGAGCATTGTATTTTACGCTACGGCAATCCGGTGCAGTACCTTCCCAAAGGCATCCTGTTTCTAAAGGATGGCATGAAAATCTACATTACCTTCACAGCCGGACTCGCCGATAGCATCTTCCTCCAAAAAATCGACTCTTCCGCTCCCCAGCGGGCCAAGCCCATCTCCGAGTCAGAAATTAAGCAGTTTCTCTCCGAAAACAGCGGAGGGTGTCAGTGGCAGTATTCAAGCGTCTTACCAGACGGTGATGTGATCTGGATCACCAAAAAATCTGAGCTCGGTGCTCTTTACTCCCAAGCCACCTGTTCACTTCAGGTGTATACCCGCGAAAACATCGCTCGCTAGGCGCCCTCATCCGGCGGGTTAACCACTTTTCCTTCCGTCTTGTCGCAGCCTTTTAGTCCCTGTGCGTGACTCCACGCTACAGCGTATCTCAGCAGTTCCGCTCCGCTGCGCACCAGTAATTTGCGCCTCATGTTGGCGCGATGTGTCTCAACCGTCTTCACTGCGATGCCAAGGGCGGCTGCAACCTCGCCCGAAGACTGCCCTCGCCCAATCCGCAAAAGTACCTCCAGTTCACGGTCCGAAAGGGAATCTGAAGGGGCCACCCCGCCGCGACCATCGACTGCCTGCTGTACAAGTCTTTGGGTCAAATGAGGGCTAACTGTGATCTGCCCAGCCAGAAGGGCGTGAATAGCTCTTTTAAGCACTTCCGCCGACGTTTCTTTCATCAAATAGCCTCTCGCTCCCGCAGAAAGCGCTCTCAATGCGTACAGATTTTCGTCGTGGGCGCTTAGCACAAGAATGTTCACCCTAGGTTGCTCCGCCAGCATGTTTTTGATCAGCTCCAGCCCGTCCGTTCCTCCCGACAACGTGATGTCCACAATGACAGCATCTGGCTGAAGTTGCCGCAGGCATTCAATGGCAGCACGAGCGTCCGAACACTCTCCAACCACTTGCAGATCTGGCTCCCGACTCAGCAGCGCGCGGATGCCCAGTCGTAAAATAGGGTGGTCGTCCACGATAAGCAGTCTTGAGGGCGTTTCCCGTGGGCGCGTATACTCTGTTACAACTGCCTGTTGCGGAAAGTTTTCTGTGATGTTCTGGCTCAATCCTCTCGTCATTTGACGTTCCCCCCTTTTTCATAAATCGTAGGCCGTACATGCAACGAGTGCTAGGGAGAGAGCTTGTGTGCGTGAAGGTGGTTTATGGTGTCGTGTTGGTCTTAAACTTAACCGAACGGGACTCGGGTCAATTCCGTTCACAGAGCCCGAGCTCTCCAAGAATTGGAACGTATAACAGACTTGAACGCAAAAGCTTGAGTAGAAAAATCTGCGGATTCTTTTGCTGTGCAGAGGGCTGAGAGCTAGGCAATCGAGGCGGAAACTAATTGCGGGTCCCTGCAGTTTTTTAAGACCTTTAACCTCCGGGCTCCGTAGCGAAGGGTGTTATGAAACTTAACTCCTTGCACGAATTACTAGTCTCTGAACTCCACGACTTGTTGAGTGCTGAACGGCAACTTCTCCAGATCCTGCCCAAGGTCATCAAGTCTGCCTCGCATGCTGAATTACGCGAGGCCCTCCAAGAGCATCTCCAAGAAACGACCGCCCAAGAACAGCGACTTGAGCAGTGTTTTCAAAAACTCGGCGTCCCAGCCCGCCCCGGACGGAGCCATGGCATGGTCGGGTTGGTGTCCGCGTGGATGGAACTAGAGTCCGCCGAAGCTCAGGCCGATGTACGCGACGCTGCCACGATTGCGATTATCCAGCGTATGGAACATTACGAAATTGCGGGGTATGGCTGTGCGCGTGCGTTCGCAGAGGTTCTTGAAGAAACAGAGGTGGCAAAGCTTCTGCTGGAAACTCTGAGGGAAGAGGAAGAGTGCGACCGTGATTTAACCCGCATTGCACAAACCCTGATTAACACCGAGGCCGAGTTGCATTCCCTCTGAGGCTGCCCGTGCCTCGTGCCCTGAGGCCGCTCGCGCCCTCGGGGCAAGTGGGGCAAGTGGGGCAAGTGGGGTCGTAGTTTTTTAACGGAGCGCGGGTTTTCCAACCCGCTTCTTGCCCAGACAGGCGGGCTGGAAAGTCCGCCCTCCTGTTGAATGCCCTAGGCCCCAGTAAGGAGTGTAAAGATGGACCATTCCATTGCCTAATCCAACACTTTAGGTGAAGTGCGATAGTGGAACCGCTTGGTGCGGAATTTGTTGTGCTCGATACTGTGCTCAACAATTTACGACACCCTGTGGGCTTGGTGAGGCGTACCCTTCCGCCCCCAAGTGTGCCGATTTCAGGGCGCAGTTAAAGGCGTGGTGTTGGCTCCAGCTAAAGCCACTAAGCTAAGCCGCTTGCCTTTGGCAAAATTCCAGCCATCTGCTGTGGCCCGAACCTTGCCCGCGTTGGGAATGTTTTGTGCGGCGCTGGCTGTCAAAATACAAATTCGGTTCCCTGGTTGAGCAAGCCACTGTGCAGTTTGACTTTCCTCAAGCATTTCTGGAAACCCTTTAACCTTAGCTCGTACTGCCCAAATGAGACTAGGTTCCCGGTAGTCCACCAAGGCTATCGCACAGTCCTCTGCCAACTCTGGGCTTAGGCGGGCCATAAGGGATTCTGTGGCGGACAAGGTTTTAATAAAGGGGAAGGCGAGTAGTGGGAGTAATGTGAAGACGAGGGCGGTGGCGAGGGCGGTGCGAAGCCACAGCGTGGAGGGGCGCGCCTCCTGCCACCAGATTGCCAGTAGCAGGGCTAGGTAGGGAAACGCGGGAAGGGTGTAGTGGGGTAACTTTGTGCGGCTCAGGGTGAAGATGCCGAACGTGAGAACCGCCCCGGATAAGAGGTAGGCGGTGGCTGGGTCGGGTCGACGCCAAAGCGAGCGGATGGCTGCTGGTAGCCAGAAGGACCAAGGTGCGAAGCTAGGAAAAATGGTGACAAAATAGAAAGGGAGGGTGGCTAGGTAGCCGAGCCAGTTTTTGGCTCCATGGCCTTCCATGGAAACGAGGGAGCGGTTGACGACGTGTTCGCCCAGACCTACCGAGGCGAATTCGCCACGTGTGCGCAGTAGAGCGGGGACGCCCCAGGTGCAGACGAGGGCGAGGAGCAGAATGGTACCGCCAATCCACGCGAGGGGGCTCGGTTTGGGGGGAGTGGAATGTCTATTTTTCCAGAGAGCCCAGCCTGTCATTCCAATGGGAATCCAGGCTATGGGGCCTTTGGCGAGAAAACCCAGAGCGAGGGAGGTCCAGAAGATGAGAGCGATTGGGAGGTGGGCGGGCTTGTGGAGCCATTCCCACCCAGCCCAGGCAGCTGCCACAGAGAAGAGAATCAGAGGCGGGTCTGCCACGGCTGCTCGTCCGTGTACAAAAGATTGGAGGCAAAGTGTATAAATGAACGCGGCTTGCAAGCCCACCTTTGGCGTAGCCAGGCGGCTGCCCCAGAGCGCGATGAGGAGGGCGGTTGCGGCTGTACAGAGGGCAGCGGGAAAGCGCGCGGCGAAGTTGTTATCCCCAAAAATTTGGTAGCAAGCGACTTGCATCCAATAAATCAGCGGGGGTTTGTCGTAGCGTGGGGCGTTGTTGAACCGTGGAACGACCCAGTCGCCGCTTTGGAGCATCTCACGGGACGCCTCGGCAAAGCGTGGCTCGTCTCGGTCTATGAGGGGGAGTGCGTTGTTGCCCAGGCAGAGGAACCAAGTGATGGCGATAAAGAGCAGCGCTAGATGGGCATTTGAGGGGCGGGCCGAATCGTTCATGGGCAAGGGACGCAAAAATTGAGGGCGGCGAGATCGGTTTGACTTGGTGGCGAGGGGCGACCGTGGACTGTATCATGGGGTCGTGTCCAACTCGCTTGAACCCTCTTTTGTGGAAAAATCAGTGCCCCAATCTTTGTGGGGGCGGTGGCTTGTTTCGGGTCTTTGGTTTATTCTGGGGAGCGTGGTTGTTGTGTGTGCTTTTTGGGCAGACGATTGGGGTGTGGAGGTGGTGCGCTTACATGGGAGCGGTTGGAGTCGCTGGCTGGCGGGGCGAGTGAGCTATTGGGGTGACTGGTATGGGGTTGCAGCTCTCGGGGTTGCGTTTTGGGGTTGGGGGCACTGGAGCAGTAGCCTTGATGTGCGGAGGCTGGCCCTGATTATGGGACTTTCTGCGGCGGTTGCCGGGATGGGTGCGAACATTGTGCGCGCTACGACTGGCCGTGCCCGGCCCAATGCAGAGGTGGCTTCAGGGTGGTATGGTCCAGCGAAAGGGTTACGGGTGTGGACTAGAGGGGCTCGAGATTTCCAATCGTTTCCCTCGGCGCACACCGCTGTTGTGGCTGGTTTTTTTGCGCCCTTGGCCTTGGTGGCCTTTCGGAGTCGTCGACGGGCGAGGCGGTGGGGTGGAATGAGCCTCGCGCTTTTTGGGACGGGCTTAATGGCTTGGGCCAGAGTTTGGGCGGGGGCACATCATTTGTCGGACGTCGCGGTTGCGAGTTTGCTAGGGTTGGGAGTGGGGGGGCTTGTGATAAGCAGGGTGCGCCGGTTGCCTCATAAGTAGTACGGCGAAATTGCTCGGATTGCTAGAAGGTCCAAGTCGTCCGCCGTGCCGGAGGCTTCGGAAGAGATTAACCGGTGGTGACAGAAGCGGAGCGTATGGAACCACCGGAATACCGCACCAAACCGATCGCGCTCCGGCAGGAGCATCACCGGTGGTTCCGCTCGGTCCTCGTATCATCACCTGCTCATTGTTGAGCCTCATTACGGGGGCTTTGGGCGGACCCGGCAATTGTCAACGGTCCGTTCCAACGATGTCCATAAAAGATCCGGCTTTTTAGCCTGTACGGGGTACTAGCTTTGCCTTTTTGCAACAGTCGAACTAGAATGTATCGCTGGCTATCCATTCGTCCTTGTGTCTACTACGGCTTCTGAACATCCAAGTCCCTCGCATGCATCTCCGCCGCGCCGCTCCAGGCCGTTGAGGCGTGGTTTGTTTTGGGTTGTGCTCCTTTTGGCGGCGATCAGTGTGCCGCCCGTATTTAGGACTGTGTTATGGGGGCTCTTACACGAAGAAGTCTGGCGTCAGGGGGGGGCTGTGCGGGTGTCTGAGATACAGGGTAGTCTTTGGGCACCGGTGGGATTTTCGGGTGTGTCTTTGACTCTTCCCAGTGCCGGAGGTGGTCGGTTTGAGCTAGAGGCGGATCAGGTCTCCATTGAATGTGCATGGAGCGCGCTGCTTGATCGGGTGGGGAGTCGCCGTTTTTTTGAGCGACTCCGTCTGAGCGGTGGCAGGCTTGTGTGGGAGATGGGCGTGCCTAGTCGGCAGAATGCTTCTGGTGCGGGGAGTGCGGCAAGTTTGGGCAGGCCGCTGAAATGGCCATTGCCTGCCAGGTTGGAGCTTGATCTGAAGGATGCGGCTTTGCGCTCGGGCCAATTAGCGGTTCACTCGAACGACTTGGTTGTGTCTTTAAGTGAGCTGGCTCCGGGCGAATTGACGGCTGGTCGCATCGAAGTGCACGTTAATGGCTGGTCTAAGGGGTTCCGTGAGGTACACGGGAAAACCAGTTTGCAGGCTGGTCGCGTGCAACTAGGCGAGACACAGCTTATGGAGGGGTTGCGTATTTCTACGCTGACAGCTTCGCTCTCGCAACTGGCGGCTGGTCGGATGGACTTTGAGCTCCAAGCCGAGGCTTTTGGGGGAGAAATCAGGGTATTGGCCCAGTCAAACTCTGAGTCAATGGAAACGCCTTTTGAAGCAAGTGGCACTTTTTCCAAGTTGGGAGTGGCGCCTCTTGCCGCGTTTCTGAACGTGACCGAGGCTGCTGGGGGGACTTTGGAGGCTGGGAAATTTAGTTTCCGAGGGCAAACAAACCATCCAGAGTTAGGGACGGCGACGCTTCGATTGGAGGCTAAGAATTTCCAATGGGAATCTAGGCAGTGGGATTCGCTGGTGCTGGGAGCGACGCTTTTAGATCATCGAATCCAAGTGCCGGAGTTTGCCTTGCGGCAGGGACACAATCAGTTGGTGTTGAACGGTGACATGCAGTGGCCTGGCGGTGAGATGCCTTGGTGGAAGGCCGATTTTGGGGTCAACATCAATGCTCGGGTTAATAATCTCACGGAGCTGTCGGCGCTGCTTCTGCCGGAGTTCAAGTATGCGGCAGGCGGGCTTACGGTGGATGGGGCCGTGCGTAGTCAGGCCGGTGTTCTTGGGGGAGCTCTAATAGTCTCAGGCGCCAACTTGGCTTGGCGGAGTGCGCCGATTGAGGAACTGCATGCCGCAGTGAAGTTGCAGGGCTCTGAAATTCAGGTGTTGAGTGTGGAGCTCACCCAAGGGGCAGATGTTTTGCGAGGGAAGGGCTCTCTCCACGTTGGCGAGGGCTGGTCTTACCAAGGTGACTTGCATGGAAGTGTCCGTGAACTGGCCAAGTATGCGGCCATTTTGCAGCCGCCCGTTGCCACTCAGCCGTATGCGGGTGGAATTGATTTAGATTGGTCTGGGAAAGGGAGTGCAGCTGGGCATGAAGGCTGGGTGAACGCGCAATTTCGCCAACTTCATCCTGTCCAAGCTCAGGAGCAATGGCCGCATCCGATGAGCGGTGGGGTTACTGGTGTCTACAACAAGAACGGCGTGGAGTTTGAAACAGCGAGCCTCGGGGACGAAAAAGTAGAGGTGCGTATGGGCGTGTCTTTGGGGGGCGGTGGAGTGCGTCTTTCTAACGTAAAAGTGGCGCAGGGGCAGTCGATTGCCCTTGAGGGTGAGGCCTTGCTACCTGTGGAAATCTGGAAGTCTTGGCCTCAATGGGATTGGTCGAGAGTATTGAACACGCCTTCGCCGATGGATGTTCGGTTTGTTTCCAAGGGGCTTGATTTAGAGTTTTTGGGGCGTCTGCCAGGAATGCCACAGGCAATCACTGGGCATCTGGATGGCGAGTGGGACATGAAAGGAAGCCTCAAAAGTTTGGCGGGTCATGGCCTCATTCAGCTACGCCAAGCAGGCTGGGCGCTGGGGGCGGGGCGAATTTCCGAGATTACAGGGGATCTTGCTTGGGACGAGAGCACCATTCAGGCGCGTAATCTTGAGTGGACTTCGGCTTCTGGGCGTTATGCAGGGGATGGGGCCTTGGTGTGGAAGGGGGATAGCGCGCCGCAGATCGCGCTACGCGTGGCGTGTGACAATGCCACTTGGATGGCTCCAGAGGGGTTAAAGTTTCCTATTGCCTCCCATCAAGGGGGATCTCCTATGCCGCTTTCAGGTGTCAGTGCAAAAGGGCGGGCGGAATGGATTGTGAGCGGTCCGCTTGCCTCGCCCCTTCTTAAGGGAGAGGTACTTGTCAAATCGATCGTTTTTGGAGGGGTCCCAGATTTACGGCTGTTTTGGAGAGAGGCTGCCCCTGAGCCTTTTATGGTGCGAGGCACGGAAAACGCGTGGATGCGGGAGTGGAAGTTGAGTTTGCATGTTTCGGGGGGAGATGGTGCTACGGTGGAGGGCACGACGGGTGCTGCGCACGTGCAGATTCAAGCGGGCGGCACGGTGGGTTCACCGGATTGGCAGGGCGAAGTGCGCTTGGCGCTTCGCGGAGTGGCGGCAGGGCAGGTTTTGGATGCTGAGCCGCTGGTACTCAAGCTGGTTCCGGGTCAGGCTCTGCCTGAAGTAGAAATTCGCGCGCATGGAGTCTTGGGGGAGTCTGCATTTCGAGCCAATGCCTCGGGCTCTTTGGGGCATGCCGTTCGGGAATACCAAGCTGACTTGCCGCTCACACCGGAAACGGTGCGTGGAGTGTTTGAAGAGGGCAAAAGCTGGTAACCGTATTTCTCTGGAGCGGCCTGCCCAACGAGTTTCATGCGATAGCACACCAGATTATGAGCCTTCATTGGCGGGTGTACGTGAGCTGGGGTGGAATTGGCTTTTTTTACCAAAGTTCGGTTGCTTACATGGATTGTTCTACTTGGAGTCTCGTGAACCTTCGGCGTTTTGCTCAGGGCTCTGGGGCTCGCTTTTCTCGTTATGTTTGTGACACAACTCCGTTTCGTAGCCTTTGGTTTGACTTCCGTTGTGCTGGCTGGTGTCGGTATCGGTTCCGTAGGTAACTCGGCGGTGCCTCGGGCGCTCAGTTTTAACAGGGATGTTCGTCCGATCCTTGCCGAAAACTGCTTCCTCTGTCATGGACCCGACCCAAGTACCCGGAAAGCGGGACTGCGTTTGGACACCGAGAAGGGCCTTTTTGAAAAGCGCACAGATGAAAAGGGACGGGAAACGCCAGCCCCCGTCCTACGTGGAAAGCCGCAGGAAAGTGAGCTTTTCGCTCGTTTATTGAGCACGGACAAGGACGAGGTCATGCCTCCGCCGGATTCGCACAAAAAATTGAAGCCTGCGGACATTGAACTGCTGAAACGCTGGATCGTGGAAGGGGCACCTTGGCAGAATCATTGGTCCTTCATCCCGCCGCAAAAGGCGGCATTGCCCAGCGTCACGAATGCCGCATGGGTGAAAAATCCCATCGACCAGTTTGTTTTAGCAAAGCTTGAGGCGACTGGGCTTAGTCCCGCCCCCGAGGCCGAGCCTCGTGTGTTTTTTCGCCGGCTACACTTAGACATCACTGGCCTGCCTCCACAGGTGGCTGAGATGGAAGCTTTTCTGGCCGACTACGCCGCTGGAAAAGAGCAGGCCGTCTCGGAATGGGTGGACCGTCTCATGCACTCGACGGCCTGGGGCGAACATCGGGCGCGTTACTGGCTGGATGCAGCGCGGTATGGCGACACGCACGGGCTGCATTTTGATAATTACCGCGAAATGTGGATGTACCGGGATTGGGTGATTCGCGCCTTTAATGCTAACAAGCCGTTCTCCGAGTTTACTGTGGAGCAGATTGCGGGAGACCTCCTGCCGGAACCGCGCCAGGATCAGTTGATCGCTACCGGTTTTCAGCGCTGCAACATTACTACCAATGAAGGTGGGACGATTGCCGAGGAAAACCTCGCCAATTACGCGGCTGACCGGGTCCAGACGATGGGTTGGGTTTACCTTGGGTTAACTCTAAATTGTAGCCAGTGCCACGACCATAAGTTCGACCCGATTACCCAGCGGGATTATTATTCCATGGCTGCTTTTTTCCGGAATACGACTCAGGGCGCTTTTGATGGAAACAACAAGACGGGTAACGGGCCCGTTTTAGTGGTTCCTTCTGAAGTCGATCGTTCCAAATGGGAGGCTTTGCCGGGTCTTTTGGCTGAGGCCCAAAAGGACATGGGGCAGCGACGGGTAGCCGTTCAGCCCGATTTTGAGCGTTGGTTAGCGGCTACGACTGCTGATTCTCTGAGCGCTGAAATGCCTGCTCGTGAGTTGGTTGTGCGTGCTCCCTTAAACGAGGGGGCGAGTACGCCGGGCAAGTTTTTTGGTAAAACGGAAGGGCAAGTGCAGCCCAAGGGCAATTTGGAGTGGGTGGCGGGCGGTAAGTTTGGATCCGCGCCAACGTTTAAGCCAGGGGTAGCGATTGGACTGGGGGACGTGGGAGATTTTTCTCTCAAACAGCCATTCAGCTACGGGGCGTGGGTGAAGGTGGCAAAGGCTGGGTCGCGTGGAGCGGTTTTGGCTCGTATGGACGCCAAGGCGAACTCTCGGGGGTATGATCTTTTTGTGGAGGACCGCGCCTTTGCGGTGCACATCGTCGACAAGTGGTCGGAAAGCGCGTGGAAGTTTATGACTTCCAACACTGTCAAGCCTGGCACTTGGCAACACGTGTTCGTCACCTACGACGGCTCTGGGAAGCCCTCTGGGCTAAAGGTGTTTGTTGATGGAAAGGAGGAAAAGCTCAAGAATCCTGTGAACACGCTGAAACCTGATGGCGTCATCAACGCTCAGACGGACCTTGTGGTGGGGCAACGCAGCGAGGGCTCCGCTTTTGAGGGAGCTGTGCAGGACGTCCGTGTTTATGCGCAGAACCTCACGACGCGTGAAGTTAAGTCGTTGGCCACTCTGCCAAACTTGCTTACGGCGTTGACAGCAGAAGCGTCTAAGCGTTCGGCAGATCAACAAAAAGCGCTCCTGGATCATTATTTAATAACGCACGACCAGCCTTTTCAGGATTTAGATAAAAAAATCGCCGCCTTGGAAGCTGAACGGGAAACCATCAAAGCGCGTAGCCCGGTGACCCACATTCAGCAGGAGGTGAAGGACAAAATGCCCGTCGCCAATGTGATGTTACGCGGGCAGTATAACAAGCTTGGGGACCAAGTGGAGGCCGTTCCACCTGCGGCTCTGCATCCTATGCCTGAAGGTGCGCCCAAAAACCGCTTGGGTCTCGCTCAATGGCTCGTGGACAAACGCAACCCACTCACCCCCCGCGTGACCGTGAATCGCTTCTGGCAGGAAGTGTTCGGCCAAGGCATCGTCCGTACAGCTGAAGACTTCGGGCTCATGGGTATCGAGCCGAGTAATGTGGAATTGCTGGATTGGCTGGCTTCGGACTTCCGCGACAGCGAAGGAGATGTTCGCCGCCTTTTCAAGCTGATGCTTACCAGCGCCACGTATAGGCAATCCGCTGCTGTTACGCCTCTGAAGCTGGAAAAAGACCCAGACAACGCCCTTCTTTCCCGAGGCCCTAGGTTCCGGATGGATGCAGAAATGGTGCGCGACTACGCCCTCGCGGTGAGCGACTCCATTTCTTCCAAGATGTATGGGCCGTCGGTGCGTCCGTATCAGCCAGAGGGCATTTGGGACGTTGTGGGTCTGCCCAGTGGCGACACCCGCAACTATGTGCAGGATAAGGGGGAGTCTTTGTACCGCCGGACGCTGTACAATTTTTGGAAGCGTATGGCGCCGCCACCCAACATGGAGGTGTTCAACGCACCGAGCCGTGAGGTGAGTTGTGTACGCCGAGAGAGGACCAATACTCCCTTGCAGGCCTTGGTGACCTTGAATGATCCGCAGTTCGTGGAGGCAGCCCGGCGTCTTGCTGAAGGGGCGCTTTTGGTTTCTGGAAAAGAGGATGCAAAGGCGCTGGAATTCATTATCCAACGTACGCTCGGGCGTGCCCCGACTGAGCGTGAGAAAGACATTCTCCTACGCAGTAGTAAGGATTTCCTCGCTCACTACACGGCAAAGCCCGAGGACGCCAAAGCACTGCTCGCTGTAGGCGAGGCGCGTCCCAGTGGCGCGATTGCGCCCGGTGTGCTTGCCGCTTGGACCATGGTGTGTAATCAAGTGCTCAATTTGGATGAGACTCTGAATAAGTAGGTTTTCGGGCAACGCAAACTCAGCTGCTTTTACTCTGTATTTATGAACTGCAATTCTCATCTGTTCCGCAACTTGTCCCCCGAGGCGAAGTTGGCGCTTACCCGAAGGCAGATTTTGGGTGCGGGAGCGAACGTGATTGGGGCGGCGGCGCTAGGCTCATTACTTGGGCAAAGTAATGCATGGGGATCAGCCATTCAGGAGCGGGCCGTACCGCATTTCGCGCCCAAGGCGAAGCAGGTTATTTATTTGCACATGGTGGGAGGTCCGTCTCAGTTAGACCTCTTCGATCACAAGCCTGAGATGCAGGCGATGTATGATAAGGACCTGCCCGATAGCATTCGTAATGGGCAGCGGCTCACGGGGATGACTAGCGGTCAGGCTCGCTTTCCTGTTGCCCCGACCAAGTTCCCCTTTGCTCAACACGGGCAGAGTGGCATGTGGGTGAGCGATCTTCTGCCTCAAACGGCCAGGTGCGTGGATGACATGGCGTTTATCCGTTCCATGCACACGGACGCGATCAATCATGAACCGGCCATGGCAGAGATGCAGACTGGCTCACAGATTGGTGGTCGGCCTTGTATCGGCTCTTGGCTGAGCTACGGACTCGGAGCGTTGAACCAGAATTTACCAACATTCGTTGTGCTGGTAGCGAATCCTTCCAATCGCGAGCAGGAACAGGCGATTTCTTCGAGGCTTTGGAGCAGCGGATACCTTCCGGGTGAGCACGCCGGAGTTTCTTTCCGGAGTAAGGGCGACCCGATTCTTTTCATCAATAACCCGCCTGGAGTCACTGATGCAATCCGCCGGCGCAGTTTGGACAGCGTGAACGCGCTAAATGCTCTCAATCTGGACAACCTCGGAGATCCTGAAACGCAGACGCGGATTCAGCAGTACGAGATGGCTTTTCGGATGCAGAGCAGCGTCCCAGAACTGACAGATCTCACGCAGGAACCGCAGAGCACCTTCGACCTTTACGGAGAAGACGCCCGAAAGCCTGGTACTTTTGCCAACTGCGCGTTGATGTCTCGCCGCTTGGTGGAACGCGGTGTGCGGTTTGTGCAGCTTTATTTGAACAACTGGGATCATCATTCGAACGTGGGGGGGCGTATGCCCTCGCAATGTAAGGACATTGACCAAGCCACATTTGGGCTCATTAATGATCTCAAGAGTCGTGGTATGTTTGAAGACACACTCATTGTTTGGGGCGGCGAATTCGGGCGCACCGTGTATTCTCAGGGCGGCCTGACTCACGAGAACTACGGTCGCGATCATCATCCCCGTTGTTTCACGATGTGGATGGCCGGCGGCGGCGCTAAGGGCGGCACCATTTACGGTGAAACGGACGACTTTTCCTATAATGTCGTTAAGGATCCGGTGCATGTCCGAGACTTGCACGCCACGATTCTCCACTTGCTTGGCATTGATCACGAGCGGTTCACCTTCCGCACTCAAGGGCTTGATTTCAAGCTGACTGGGGTGGAGAAGGCGAACGTGGTTCGCGCTTTGCTGGCTTAAATAAGGGAGTTGGGGTTTCGGCCCCAGCCTTTTTGCCTCGGTCGCTTTGCTTCAACTGGAAGCGCTTTTGGTACTTTAGCGGGGTGAGGCCGACGTATTTCTGAAAGAGCTGCGTGAAGGCGCTTTGGCTGCAAAACGCATGGGCGCGGGCGACTTCTTGTATGTCCGCGTCCTTATGTTGGAGTGCCTCGCAGGCAGATTGGATGCGAAGCTTCATGATAAAGGTTTGTGGACTGGTGCCGAAAGCGCTCATGAACTTTCGGTGAAGCTGCCGGGGTGAGACGCGCATGGCATGGCCGAGTTCTTTCACCGACACGCCGGAGCGAAAGTGCTCGCGGATGTAGGAGATGGCGCGGTCGAGTTGGACGTACGGGTGTAAAACTTCGCGCCGATCCTCGTAACTGTGGACGGTACCCATCACCCCGATGACGGCACCGTTGCCGTCGCACAGCGGCAATTTGTTGGTGATGAACCAATCGGGCACGCCTTGATCGTTAAAGAATAACTCGACGATGTTCAGCTTCGGGGCGCCGGTGCGCATGACGTCTTCGTCATCGCGACGAAAATTCTCGGCGAGGCGCTCGGGAAAGAGCGCAAAATCATCTTTGCCAATCAACTCGTGCTCATCACTGAAGCCGAAGCGTTTGATGAAGCCCTGACTGGCGCACATCAGACGGAAGTTTTCGTCTTTGGCAAAGAAGGAGATCTCGGGGAGATAGTCGAATAGACGATAGAACGGCGTATGGGCTCCGATGCGCTGTAGGAACCTCTCTCGCGTAGCGTTAGCCTTTTGACGGGTGGAGGGCATGCCCGGAATGATGCGGTTTCCCCTAGGCCTTGGCGAGGAGCGGCGAGAGTTTGTGGCTGATTTATGACAAAAAATGTCCGA
>CAIWVL010000143.1 GCA_903916085.1 uncultured Spartobacteria bacterium | reverse complement strand
TTGCGAGCGGATGCCGGATGCCGCAACACGCTATTCAACGCCGTGGCCCAGACGGGCGCGCAGTTTTATGACGCGCTAACTGGTGCCGGGATACGGCGTTTCAGAGTGGAGATGTTGGAGGAAGACGGTGCGGCGGCGACACGCCTGATAGCGGCTTACCAAGGGTTGCTGCGCGGAGAGCGTGCTGGGTCCTCGCTGTGGCGGGAGTTTCACGCGCAGGCGCAGTTGGGCGTGACGCGCGGGACGCTCGCAGCGCGCGGCGAGTGATGGGCCTCCAGCGGAACCCCTGCGAACCAACTTCCTGAACCCGAAGAGTTCGCACCAGGCAACCGGTGGTTGAACACAGCGACACCACTAGACCACCCGCAAGCCAACTCCCTGAACCCGAGTGATTCACAGCAGGCAACCGGTGGTTGAGCGCAGCGACACCACCGGACCACCCGCGAACCAACTCTCTGAACCCGAGTGATTCAAAGCGGCAACGCATCAAGCCGAACGCCGGCCACAGCGTGGGTGAAATTCCTCCCACATCCTCAAAATGGCCGATTCTCTCCCACGGGGCCTTCCTCTACGAAACCGTCGCCTTCGTCGCCCCGGTCGAAATGCCGCCATCCACCAGAAGCGTTTGTCCGGTGATGTAACGACTCGCCTCGGAGGCGAGGAACACGACCGGGGCGTCCAGATCGCTGGGCTGGCCCGGGCGCTTGAGGGGGATACGGTCGCAAAGATAGCTCACCCACTCGGCGTTTTCGTATAGAACCTTGTTCTGGTCCGTGCGGAACCAACCAGGCGCGAGGCAGTTGACGGTCACCCCGTGGTTACCCCAGTCGTCAGCCAGACTCATGGTGAGCTGTTTTACTCCACCCCGACTCGCCCCATACGGAGCCAATCCCGCATAACCCGCCACACAAGTGACCGAGCCGATGTTGATAATCCGCCCGTATTGGTTGCGAATCATTCCTTGGGCAACGGCTTGAGAGGTGAAGAAGGTGCCGCGCAGATTCGTGTCGAGGATCAGGTTCCAGTCGTCCCAGGTGACGTCCAGCGCGGGTTTACGCACATTACATCCAGCGTTATTCACTAGGATGTCAATTTTGCCAAAGGCACCTTCCACTTCTGCCACCGCTTGTTGGATGGAGGCGTGGTCGCGCACATCCAGTGCTGTCGCAAAGGTACGCCGACCAAGGGCTTCGATTTCCTTTTGGAAAGGGCGCAGTGACTCGACATTGCGGCTCGTCATCGCGATATCCGCGCCTGCAAGTGCAAGAGCGCGTGCGAAATACTGGCCCAAGCCGCGGCTCGTGCCAGTAATGAGAGCGACTCGACCGGTGAGATCAAAAAGTTGCATGATTGAAGTCCGAGTTTAAGGATGCAGAACGACTTTCATCAAGCCAGCCTCGTGGCCGTAGAGGCGCTCGAACCATTGCGCGCCCTCGTCAATGGAAGCAAAGGCGCTGAGCATGGGGTCCACCTCGATGAGCCCGGCGGCAAGCAGGTCGATGCACGCCGGAATTTCACCTGCCGAAGCGCACGAACCCTGAAGGCGAATCTGACGCGTGACCACAGACTGCAAAGGCAGCTCAATGCGCGGTGAGATGTTGCCCACCAGCGTCACTGTGCCGCCTTTGCGTGTGCTCTCAATAGCCGACTGGACAGTGGGTGTTGCCCCGACGCACTCAAAAGCCACGTCCGCTCCCCGACCCCCAGTAAGCTCGCGCACGAGCGCCGGAATGTCGTTGCCCTTGGCAAGAATGACCTCAGTCGCCCCCAAGCCCTGAGCGGTGCGAAGGCGACCTTCATCCATGTCGACCGCAATGATGCGGCGGCATCCAGCCAAGCGCGCCGCCTGTAATGTGAGTAGCCCGATCATACCCGCGCCCACAACAACCGCTGTGTCGTTGAGAGCGACGGGGGTGAGAGCGACGGCGTGAACTGCCACAGAAATGGCCTCAATCATCGCCGCTTTTTCAAACGAAAGACCATCCGGCAGCGCGTACAGGATACGGGCAGGCACCGTCACAAACTCCGCGAACGCCCCGGCGCGGCGGTAGTCGCCACAAGAGACACCCAGAACCTGGCGGGCATCGCACAGATTCACGTCGCCGCGTTTGCAGTAGAAGCACTGCCCGCAGGAGACCGTGGAGTCAAAGGTGACGCGCTGGCCCTGATGGAACCCAGTGACGGCGCTTCCGACCTCCGCGATGACCCCGGCCGCTTCATGGCCCATGACCAAGGGCGGGATGCGGCGCCCCGTGCTTCCATCGTAGCCGTGGACGTCGCTGCCGCACACGCCACAGGCCTCCACCCGGATCAGGACTTCATCGGGGCCGGGACTGGGTTTGGGGATGTCTTGTAGCTCAAGTTTACGATACTCGGTAAGGACAAGTGCTTTCATGAGGGGATGCGGCTTGGCTGATTGCCTTGTGGGGGGAAAGGTTTTGCGAAATCGGAGTCTGCCGGCAGGGAGCGGCACGAAAAGTCTTTATGGACCGAACAGGCGTCCCAAGGGAAGCCCAGTTCGCGTCTTGAAACGGTCTGTCATTAGCAAATGTTTTTCTAAATCGCGGGAGAATCAGATAATGAACAAGCCAGCTCTTCTAAACTCCTTAACCTCGATGCTTTTCCTGCAACCCATCGCCTTTACGTCACTTTACCAAAAGCGCATTTGGGGAGGCCGCGCTCTGGAGAGTCACCTGAAGAGGGTACTTCCCAGTTCCGCCAACGTGGGAGAGTCATGGGACGTAACGGATCGCCCTGAAGCCGAAAGTCTTGTGCAATCTGGCGGCCCTGTTGGGACTGAGCTGCACACCCTCTGGAGGCACCATCGCGAGGCGCTTTTTGGCAAGCGGACTCCAAAAGCGGAGCGGTTCCCTCTTCTCATTAAGCTCTTGGATGCGCGCGAAGTACTCTCGGTGCAGGTGCATCCGTCCGGTTTGGAAACGGTTCCCGGACTGGGCGAACCCAAAAACGAATGGTGGTACATTCTTGAGGCCGAACCAGATGCAGCTGTATACGCAGGGTTCAAAAACGGCGTGACGCGTGCGACCCTCGAAAAAGCGATGGCGGAGGGCACTCTCGAAGCGCTGCTGCACCGCATTCCAGTTAAAAAAGGAGACTCACTGTACGTTCCCGGCGGACGTTGCCATGCCATTGGAGGCGGTTGCCTGATTGCTGAGATCCAGCAAAACAGCGACACGACGTTTCGCATGTTCGATTGGAACCGACTCGGGCCCGACGGTCATCCGCGCGAGTTGCACACGGAGAAGTCCCTTGCCTGTGTCAATGTGGACGATCACCAACCGTCTCTGGATCCGCCTCTCCGCGACAATCCGTTTGCGTGTGAGTTTTTCCGGGTATCTCAGCTTGAGATCCGCGAAGCTACGCGTCCCGCCCACGCAGGTGGTGCGTTCTTCCTTGTCCTCTCTGGATGTGTGCAAGTCGGTGACTCGCAGTTTGGTTTGGGCGACTGGTTTTTGCTTCCAGCAACAGCGGAGTCCTTGCTGATCGCACCCTCCAAGGAAAGTCGCGCCTCCCTTTTACAAGTGAACCTGCCGTAAATCCCCCCGCGACTGCGGGACTGATTGCGAGATTCCCTTCCCCACCCTCCGCTGGGGGACGATTTACTTTTAAGACGACTGCCGCCATTTGGTGCCTGGGACGGCGTCAGGCGTGGGGCCTTTTAATGTAAGAAAAACGCACGGGCGGCACTGCTGAACGTCCCGGGGCAGCGCACCGCCGCAACCTATTTGCCATTTATGGACAGGGCTTTGTGGTGGAATAAAAACCGGCTCCGTTGCGCTCTTCCCGCCTCGCTTCTGGCTGGCGGACTTGTCTGGATCGCCGCACGGGGTTTGGTCCGGCTGCCAACGGACTCGGTGTCTCGGTTTATGAGCACAGAAGTTGATGGGCACTCACATAAATCTGGGATTCAAACAGAAGCGCAACAGGCGGCGGAGGAAGCCTCCTCGGCGCATACTCCCCCAGCAATTGCTGAAATCCTCAGAAAGGATCCCAGAGGGTCTAATGCCGAGGATCGAGGTTGCGTGTGGGAATTTCTGCGGCAGTTGTGGGGCGATGCGTTTAAGCGGGATGCCGACTGGCTATTGGGTGCCGACGAAGCTCTGAACTGGTTGCGTGGTGCCACGCAGGCTGGACCCGAGGTAGAGGTGGGTTTGGTAGAATTGGCGACAAACTCGCTGCGACCAAATGCCTTGCGAGAGTACGCCATGCAACATTTGGGCATTTGGGCGGAGGAACACGCCGCCGGGCCCCGTGTTCTGGAAGCATTTCACAGGACCATTGTTGAGGAAACCGCCCTGCCCCTTTCGGGAGTCGCCCTATTGGCCCTCACCCGGAGCCGCTTTTCGCAACAGGAACGGGCTTGGATTCACGATCAGGCGCTTCATCTTGCCGGCATAACTTCCGCGAACGTGCTCACCCGGACGGCAGCCCTTCAAGTAGCTGGTCAGCTGGGATTTGTAGAAGCCGAACCGAGCGCCCGTAAAGCATTTAAGGAGGCTGGGACGGTGAACGAGCGGATCATTGCGCTTCAGGTGTTGGGATGGGTGGGATCCCGAGACACGCTAAACTGGCTTGCCGCGGTTGGGGAGGATTCGGAGCCAATGGTGTGTGTCGCGCAACGTCAAGCGCTGCGACTTCTGCGGACGCGCTGGGAGCGCTTGCCCAGCAACCCATAGGGCGGCGCAACACACAGGGGGCCCTTAGCTCCTAACATGTTCACCGACAGCAGTCGGAGGTAGAGTGAGGTGAACGATCCGGAGATCTGGCGGTTGTGCAAATTTTCAAAAGACGTATAGATTCTGAATAAATGAGTGGTTGGGGCTTGCACAACTAAGCGGTGTCCGTGAATCTTAGTGGCTCTAATCAGAAACGGATGGGTGCCGGAGTGGTCGAACGGGCTCGCCTGGAAAGCGTGTGTACTTCAAAAGAGTACCGAGGGTTCGAATCCCTCCCCATCCGCCAGTCTCTGATTTTGAATGACTCACTTTGTTCGGTCCCTCAAACGAAGGCCCCTCCTAAGGCCCTGTTTTCCTTAGTTTATTCTCAGCCGAGATTTTTCGGAAGCGTTCGGACAACCATTACGACACTGATACTGGGGACGACCCCTCTGCTGAGGCCGCCTGCCCAAGCCTAGTTCCTACTGCTCTTGTCCTCATTGCAGCGTGTCACCACACTATTTCACTCTCGCTCGTCGAAATGCCCAGCGAAATCGCACAAGAGAAACGTAGCCAGTAGTTAGCTGACGAATTTCCGACCATGATCCAAAGGCAAGGCTTAAGCGACTAAGAACGCTTAAATTAACTCAAAAAAGAAGGGTCACGCGGAGGCGCAG
>CAIWVL010000142.1 GCA_903916085.1 uncultured Spartobacteria bacterium | reverse complement strand
TTCAAAATCCAGCGCCAGAAACGCTGCCGTTTCAAGACAGGGCGCAGCCGGGCTTCGTACATCTTCAGTCTGAACAGGCGCTCCTGCTCTTCACGACACTTCATAACCCGACCAGACATGTTGAGCGGTCCCCGTTGAAGTCGAGGGGCTGACGAAGCAGGCTCGGCTGGCGCAGGGGCAGCATTAGCCGCCGCAGCGACCTCCGCCGCGGCGATCCTGGCTGGCGCAGAGGCAGCCGCGTCCGCCGCCGGGGCAACCGCTGCCGGCCCTGCCGCTTCAAGTACTTCGGCGTCCGCTCCCTCAACACCACGTCTTTTCGCTGCCTCCTTGAATCTGCGTTTCGCTTCCCGGACAGCCTCCTTTGCTTCCTTCTTCTCTTTTTCAGCCGCCTCCAGCAGCCCTTTGACCTCCTCCAACCGGCTGATATCATCCGTGATCTGATCCAATTGCGATGCCAATTCGGCCACCCGCGCTGTAACTTTGTTGAATTCAGATGCAGCGAGATCTGCTGCATTTTTGAATGCTCTCTTCGCAGCGCCCCTCGCGGCCGCCTCCATTCGCTCGATTCGTTCCCGCTGAAGCCGATCCTGTCTCATTGAAGCCAACAGTCCTTCAAGATCCTTGCCCTCGAGAAGCTGCTCAATCGGCCCCAGCAGGCCCAATTCTGCAAGAGTCCTTCTTGCCTCGGACATGACTTCGCCTGTGTACATCAACCGCTCAATGAGCGAGTTGGTTCCGCTCATGTTGTCCATGGCTGCCCGCAGCGCTCCGCCTCCCTTGTTGTCAGACGCTGCGTCACAGGCAAATCTAACGGCAGAGCGGTTTTCAGACATCCCCTGAGCGACGCCGCAAGCCGTCAGCAGCATGGCCAGTTTATGCGAGGTTTGCTGTACATGTGTCCCATTGTCCTTCCGCCTGCGCAGACTTTTCTCTACCACCGCTTTGCTTGGAACCTGCTGTATCGGAGGTCGTAAGAAAGAAGTGAGAAATTGATCCGGGCGGTTGCCGAATGCATCAACCCTTTTAGAGTCGGGGAAAACCGTGACCGAAGTCGCATCGGCCCCCAAAGTGGGGAAAGGCCCGAAGGTCTTGCAATCTGCCGAGACGTTTATGGCCACAGCTTTCCTTGACAGTTTAAACCACTTGGCGCACGCCAGCAGGTGCAATGCAACGCGGGTTTCTTTCATGGCGCTTTCCTGGGGCCGTACGAATACAGCGACTGTCTCGGTTCGCTTGAGCCGCCGAGAGCGTCTCCCCGGGCGAGGGTACAAGACCGCCGCCACTTTGTGCTGCCTGCGCGTGCGATCCTCACTGTCCTTTTTGCCCCGATCGCGGCGGGAGGCGATTCCCAGTCGCACGTCATCCTGGAAAGAAAGCAACCGCTCACGGGTGGAGAACTCGGTCCCGCCGACGCCGCCTTCGCGGGGCTGGAGGGCTCCGGACTCCTGGACCAGCTGCTGGGAGATGGCGCGACGCTTTCCCCCAACATCGGCCGTGACAGGCGTGGCACGCTCGAAGCTGCCGTCCTTCAGCTGGATATGTGGTTGGCGCAGGGCGCTTTTCGCCCGGGTGGCCCGGACACGCCACATCGTCAGCTCGCGGAACCTGGCATTGCACCTCTCTTGGGCCACTTCCGCCTTCTTTTCCGCTGCCATTCGCATCTGAACCTCCTCCCTCAGCCGCTTGGCATACCTCTGTTCGAATTCTCTTCGCAGACTCTCCTCGACAATCGCCACGGCATCATCAAACATTCGCTTGTTGGCGCTGTTGATTATCATTCTTGACAAGCAGTCATCTCTCCCTTGGCTGATGGTCCCACCCATGTCCATTTGCCGGTTGGGATTCTGGTTCTCTGAGTCAGTATTGTTCAAATTTATGGCGTTGCTGCTCCCGGATCGCGGAAGCGGAAGATGTGGCCGCGTGTTCGGCGAAGCGAAAGAGGGCTGCCTGTTCATGGGCGACAACGGAGTCCGCCCCTGAAGCGCGCTTCTGATGTCGCCACCTGGACGGGAAACTGGCGGGGTGGATGGGAGAATATCTCGGAACCTCGCCACCTCCAAGCCAGGCGGCGTCGCGGGGAGTGTTGGACCTCCGCGTCCGCGTCCGCGTCCGCGTCCCACCGCGCCCACTGCTGCAGGTTCACAGCCCGGCCCGCCGTCCGCCGCAGCTACCCCCCCTGCCTCGTTGGCACCATCGGCCGTTTGCTGTTTCGTCGATCCCATTCTGCGTCCACGCTTATTGGGCGCTTGCCCGCTAGTGCCGAGAAGATCGACGCGCGGCCGTTTTCCTGCCGAGGGCGGATCCCGTGTGGTTTCCTGCAGGAACGCCTTAACGGTGTCAGTATCCATGTAAGACCTTTCTTGTCGGACTTGTCCTGTTTCAATGCGTTTCCAACCACACTTTACAATTTAGG
>CAIWVL010000141.1 GCA_903916085.1 uncultured Spartobacteria bacterium | reverse complement strand
CAGCCCTTGTAAGGGCGTCCCAAAACATGGCTCGATTTAAGACGCCCCCACAGGGCTGTGGACTTTTTCATCCAAAACCTAGGGCGTTGCCCTAGGCTGTCATCACTGACCCCTTTGGGGCTTCAGAAGCGAACAGATGCGTCATTTGTCAGCGTACTACCTACTAGAGGCTCGGATTTAACCCGAAAAGATAGGTGAGTTTCGGTTCTCCGTGAGTTGACGCTTTCGCGTTATAGGTCTCGATAATTTTATGTGCATAATGTATTGAGGATTATTAATTCGCGCGGCAGGCCGTACGAGCATGGGGTAAACTTCTAGGACAAACAGGCATTCCAAAACAGGCCTCGTCGAGGTGCCTTGCGATTACGCTTTATTTTGCTTTTGACTGGATTTCTCCTCGGTACATCTTTCGGGCTAGACACCCCATTGTTTCACCCCTCCGAACATGACAGCATTGCAAACCACTCTATTCGCTTTGGCCGCCACTACTGCTATGGCTCAAACGCCCGTCCCCAAAATCAAAGTCGCCTGCGTGGGCGATAGCATCACCGCCGGCTCTGGTGCGCCGGCGGGCAGTTCCTATCCTGCACAACTCGGACGCGCCTTGGGCGATGGGTTCGATGTTCGCAATTTTGGCATGAGCGGCTCCACGCTTTTGCGCAATGGTGACAAGCCCTATGATCATCAGCCACAACATGCTGCGATGCTTGCCATGAAGGCGGACATCTACGTCATCAAGCTCGGCACTAATGACACGAAGCCTCACAACTGGGCCAAAAAAGAGGAGTTCAAGCCCAGCGCGTTTGCCTTGCTCGACGCGATCCACGAGGCGAGTCCAGCCGCGAAAGTCTTCATGTGTTTGCCTGTTCCTGCTTTTCCCTCGAACTTCGGAATTACAGACGAAGTCATCCGAACCGAGGTGATTCCTCAGCTCAAAGAAATAGCGGCTGAACGAAAGCTTCCAGTAATTGATCTGTACCATGTGCTGGAAGGGCACCCCGAACTGGTCCCGGACAAAGTGCATCCCAACGCGGAAGGGTATCGGCTCATTAGCGAGGCTGTGCGGGACGCCATCGCGCCCGTGAGCGCCGGGAAATAAGCGCTTTTACTCCAAATTCCAACTCCCATGCGTCCGCTTCCTTTTCTAGCGAGTATCGCTTTTGCGCTTGGTTGCATTTCTGTAGGTCATGCTGCGGAGGTCCCGAACTTCATCAATGTTGCGGTTGATGAACATTTCAATGAATCCAGTGCCATCGAGAAATGGCGGTTGGGGAAGGGACTGTGGAGTGTCGCTGATGGAGTATTGCGTGGGGCGGAAAAGCCCGAGGACAAGCACGCTGCCGGACTGGCCTGCCCGCTGACCTATCACAACGCCGACATCCGTTTTCGGTTCCGCTTTGAGGGCGGCTCCAGTGCGGTGCTGCTCTTGCGGAACAAGTTTGGGAATGTGTGCCGTGTGATTATTTCGCCCAGTAGCCTGACGCTTCAAAAAGATCGGCCAAACTCTCCGAAGGACACGCCGGAAAAGACGCAGATTCTTGGGAAAGTCGAGGCACGGCTTGAGCTTGGCGTTTGGTATGCCGTACAAGCGTCGGTGTCGGGGGCAAACTTCAAGGCGGAAGTCGAGGGGCAGCCGCCGCTTGTCGGGTCGCATTCGGCGATTGATGTGGATAAGACGGAGGTTGAATTTTTGGCATCGGGCGACGCCATTTTATTTGATGACCTCGTTGTTAAAGTGCCTTCGGTAAAAGCGCCAGCAGGGGACGTTCCGAGCAAGTAGTTTTCAAGAATACGCCATCGCCCCAAAGCCGCCATAGTCATGGCGTTAGTAGATCAAATCAATTCACCAGATAGTCCTGATTTTCGGTTTTATTACGAGCGAATACTCGGGCTTGGATATAGCGAAATTCAGACCAAAGAACGAATGGCACCAGTGCTGCATCAATACATCTCTCAGGTAATGAAGGGCAGAAAAAATTACGCTGACTATGTCAAAAAGCTAGAAAGTATCTCGCGCAATCAGAGTTAAATGTTTGCATGACCAACCGCTCCCCATGTCAGCTCCGTGCCTTAAAACGGCAGGCTTCTGACTCGAAATTTTATTCCATCTATTCCACCAGCTTGTAACTCGTGTTTCGGCCACCTGAGGCGCTTTGAATCATTAGCCCTCGATTCACCAAATCCTGGATGTCACGCAGTGCCGTATCTGCGAAGCATTTTGCGAGCTTGCTGTATTTTGAAGAAGTGAGTTTGCCTTCAACCCCGTCAAGAAGTCGGTTTAGCACTCCTGTTTGTCGGGTATTCACTGACCCGTGATTGATTCGCTCCCACACGCGCGCCTTGCGTAAAACCTGTTCCAATAATCCCTCTGCTCCCTTCAGCGCCCGGCCGAAACATTCCAGAAACCATCTCAGCCAGATCGTAACGTCGAGGCCCCCACGCTGGCAGGCCTCCAGCTTTTCGTATTAGCTTTTCCTGTCGGTTTCTATCTGCGCCGACAAGCTGTAGAAGCGTCCCGCCATTTCGTCACTTCGTGCGAGCAGCAAGTCTGCAATCGCTCGGCCAATGCGTCCGTGTCCGTCTTCAAATGGGTGGAT
>CAIWVL010000140.1 GCA_903916085.1 uncultured Spartobacteria bacterium | reverse complement strand
CCGACGAAAGTTCATTGTCATCCGGCTTGGATTCGAGGGTAGAGATTATACACATACCCATCCTTAGGAAAATCAGCTTGTTGAATGACCTCTCCGTGCTTTTTGGTCTGGTCCGATTCATTCGATCTCGCAAAGTCAGTGCCGTTCATAGCATCACCCCGAAAGGAGGCCTTCTAGCCATGCTAGCCGCCGGTATCTGCGGGACTCCGGTTCGAACGCATACCTTCACTGGACAGGTTTGGGCGACGAGAAAGGATCTAATGCGGAACATTCTAATAGGAATGGATCGACTACTCGCCGCTTGCGCTTCTGATGTCCACGCTGACAGTGAATCTCAGGCTTAATTTTTGGAGGCTGCCGGCATCTATGGGCCAGGAAAGATTCGGGTGTTTGGTAGCGGTTCCATCAGTGGCGTTGATGTTCATCGTTTCGCGTTTCAGGAAGGACGACGCGAAAAAGTGCGGGACGCTCTAGGAATTAAGGCCGGTGCACCTGTTTTCCTTTTCCTAGGTCGGATTCAACGAGACAAGGGACTACACATTTTGGCCGATGCATTTCTCGAAGTTCTCAGGGAGCGGCCGGATGCACGTTTGCTCTTGGTTGGGCCAGACGAACAGAATTTGGTGTCAACGCTAGTTAGTCGCTGCGAGGGTTGCTGCGTGGCCGTTGGCTTAACATCCAGCCTGGAGGATTACTGATAGGAATTTCTTTTTTACGTACGCATGGGGGGAGGGGCCGAATCAGCATTGCGGGTTAAAATATGCCCGGATATTTACCGGGAGCCTTCGGCGCGGCGATGACGGCGTACGCCTCGTTCTTGTCGCGAATCCGGAACAACACGCGACGCACGGTGATGTCGTCCGGCACTGGTGCGATCTCTCGCGTGATTGCCGGGGCTTTTCCATCGAGATATTCGGCAAAGGGATCCCCCTGGCTCTGTGCGACGGGTTTGGTTTCGGCAAGTGCCGCAGTCGCGACAACCGCTAGGGCCAACGGGAAAATGGTGAACTTCAAGTTCATGTTCGGAGAGGAGGAATTTGAAAACCGATGGTAGGGGCATCCGAAGTCAAAGCCGCCATTTTGAGGCATGACAGCGAACCATCGAGATGACAAACAAGCTGGGCGGTTATTAGAGCTTCTCGATCGAGCTCAAGAAAAGGGGCCACCTCGTTCCGCTCAAACTTAAATGCCGGATCAATGCGCCTGCGAAACAACGCGGCAGCCTTCTCGACGAAGGCGTGGATCGGGTTTAAGAGGTTCATTATTTTGCGTGCTCGCAATCGGCGAGCGTCTCACTCCAGTTCAGGTAGTCGGCGTCGAACACGACGGTCGCGTCCTTTGCCGCCGCGAGCATGGCGTCAACTTGCGCTTTTGGTAGCGTGGTGAGCGGGCGGAACTGCACGCCTGAACGGCCTTCGCGCGGCGCGGGTGCTGCCAGTAACCAGAGCTCCGGTGGGCCGGCAGGTGCGATCGCAGCGAGCAACTTCGCTGGGTCCGGTTCATCCACGGTAGAGGCAGCGATGCGAAGATTCGGATGGGCGCCTCGAAGATTGGAAACCAGTTTGGCGTGCTCAGCGAGCTTCCCAGGTGGTCGCACACTGCTGGTGCGCCAGTCCACGGTGATTCCCAGGCTGGCGGCGCGATCAAGAAAGCGCTCAATGCCAATGGGCTGGTCGTCTTTGGACGAATCACCACCCTTGGAGCCAAGCGGTGCCCACTCCTTTTTCACCTCGCCGTTGTGACTGCAAATGAGCGCACGCGTGGCGCCGAGCGCGGGCATCTTGTCGAGAACGACATCGAGCACACGCTGCGATGCCTCGTGACGATGCGGCACCGTGGATGAAAACGTGAGGTCTGGGAAATTGTTGAGCGAGCGGGTGAAGTCGATGGCCACGCTCAGACCGGCTCGAGTGAAGAAATCACGGTCCTTTTTCAAGGCGTCGGGACTGCGTGTTTCCAGCCAAACGGAATCCAGCACCACACCATCGAAGTGTTCCAGCAAACCGGGCCGCTCCGCAACAGCAAGCGCCGGATCGGCAATGCTGTGCAGCGCAATCCACCGATGTTTACCAGAAGCCGCCTTGTTCTCCCGTGAAAGCGAAGGCGCAACGCCAGGTCCCACGATCCGCTCGGACACATCATTGAGCCACGCGGAGCGAACATCTTTGTACAGCGAATCCCAGGACCGCCAGTCCCCTGCTAAAACCTGAATTGTCCCGGTGTTGTGCCCCCCAACCTCTTGTCCCGCGTCAATCACTCGAACTCGGTCCGGCGCCAGCAGGGTGACTCCGGCATTCTTTGCAGCGGCGGAGATTGGCTGATTGGGTGCCTCAACAATCAACTCCGGTCCGCCACCATACGCCGCCAGACGGTCAATCACTGCTTCCGGTTGGACGCGTCGAGCATCGACCAGGAGGCGAATCCGGTGCCGCTTGAACCATGGCGCGTGCTCGCGGAGCCAGGCGGAATCCACATCAAGGATTGCCTGAGCGTCCAACGCGACGCCGTCGAAATAGTAGGCGAAGCGCGGCCAGGAAAGGAGCCGCTCGCGCAGTGTCGTCAAATCGGGAACCCGTAACAGACGATCATGCGGCGCGGACGGAAGCTTCACGTCCGGACGTTCGAGTGCCGTGCAGGACTTGAGTTTGACCTCAAAGAAACGCATGTCTCCACCGCGAATGTGGCTCGTGTCGGACGGGGTCAACTCACCGGCCAGTTCGCCGAGATCTTCACGATTCGTCTCACCGCCTTTCATCTTTGCCGCCGGCCGCATCGGTCCCCAACGATGAGGCCAGTATCCCGGCATGTCATGAACCGGCGAACCAAGATCCACTTCCCGAATCTCAGCCGGTTCGCCGATGTGCGACGTCACAGCGAAGGGTTTGCTGACGAGACTCGGATTCGACACGCCAATCACCCAGGTGCCATCCGGACGACGGCACGAGGTCACGCTCAGATCGTCGCCGGCAGTGAAGAGCCGCTGCGCTTTCAACGCCGCATCGTAGGTGCGTTGGACATGAGACAGGAGTTCGAACGGACGCTCGAGCTTGGTGTTCTCACCGCCACCCATCATCGGACTTTTCGATGGAGGCCGGGGAATCGCCGAGCGGTTCATGCCGGTCGAACTCAATGCAAGGAGCAGCGTTCCGCCCTTGGCAGGCACACGCACCACGGCGGGATGTCCCTCGCAGGTCGCCAACGTTTCCGCGTTGGGGATCGGCGGCGCAAGGTGCAGGCTGAATTCGTTGGCCTCATGATCCGTCACGCCGCCCTTCCATTGTACGGTCGTTCCTGCGGGAAGGTCGATGGTTTCCTTACTACAAAACTCCGGCCACAAGCGGGCGGCGTCATTTCCCGTAACCAACACCGTACCGCCGGAATGCAGGAAGGCATCCAGCCGTTCGCGCGTGCCTTGGATGTCGCTCTCGATGCCGCTGCAAAGCACGAGATTATAACGGGAAAGAACCTCGGATGGAGCGTCTGAAAGGAGGCAGTCCGCGACGTCACCATAAGGGGTCGGACACATCGTGCCGCTTTCGTCGAAGAAGAAACCCGTGCTCGCGTAATCTGGAAAGATCATCTTGAGAAGGTTGTCAGTGAGGTAATCGCCGGGCTGGTAGGGCAAGGCGTTGAAGGCGTGAAACTGCGTGGTGTTGGTGCGGGACGGCATCCAACCGCTGAAGTAATCCTGCACGATCGCCACCGGCGTTTGCATCACCCCCGTCGTGAATCCCTGCTGGATCATTTTCTCCGTGGCGATCTGGATTTGCCCGATGGGCGATGGACGACCCTTCGTCCTCGGTTTGTCAGCAGCAACGGTTGCCCCTTCGAACCCTAAAACGCAGGAGTTCCAGAGCCATTCACTGAGGAATACGCGACGCAGAAGGTTGCTGCTCGGGCCGCCTGCATGGTGCACGAGTTCACCCGACGGACCGAGTTCCCAGTAAGTGAGACCAAACGTGCTAAAAATCGACTGATCGCCATACCACAGCACGCCGTATTGTTTTCCCGCCCCGCGAAGAAAAGCATATTGCACCTGTGGTGCCGTAATGCCGAAACGGTTCTCGCATTCGGCGCCGATCAAGGTGACCGCACCGTCCTGCACCGGATAATGCCAGCCCCACAGCGTGGTGAGCAGGCTCACTTTTCCGCCCAAATCGTCGATCATCCGGTCACACCAATTCCGAAAGGCAAGGTGTTGCCCGACCCGGTCACGCGGCGCCGGAAGCTGCCGCCCCGCGAAGCCATTGTGATAACGCCCGTCCTGTTCGCCGACGTTAAAGCCCAGCCAGCGGTCTCCCAGAATGTCAGTCATCGCGGCGGTCTGCGAGGGCGTCACGTGAAGCTGTCCATAATTCCCCGGAGGAAAACTAGGCCCATATCCCGCGAGATCAAACAAACTCATCCCCAGCTTGTTCACATGGCGCAAGACGTCCGAAAACTCAGGCTCTGGCGCGAGGACCAGGCTTGCGTCAGAACGACACATCCTGCCGAAAAATGTCAACGAACGATGTTGCGCTACCACGGCCTCGGGATCCGGAACGGCTACGATCTGGTCCGCCGTGAAGTCCTTTTCCGGAATATGTCGCCCCGCCACAAACTGCGGACGGTTATCAAAAGTGCTCCAAGTCGGCACAGGAAAGGCCCGTTGATGATAAGCCGGATATTCGGAAGGCTCGACGAGGCGCGGATAAAATCCCGGAGGCGGCAACGCTCCCGACAGCTCAACGGGCAGCGCATCCTTTTCCGGACTAGCGCGCAAGATAGCGAGCGACGGGAGAAGGAGTGCGATGGAACATGTGAGGATGTTTTTCATGACAGGAGTGGTTTTCGGTCCCGGCGGGGACGAACCGCGGCGAGGAGCGTTTGGGGGCGTTTCATGGGGGTGAAAGACCGTGGGATTTTTTGTGCGAAGACTCAGCAAAAATATCGTGATAGTGGGGAACGTCGCTCACGGCCGTAACCCGTGGTCATGCTTCCCAGGCGCGGCCACCCTTATGACTTCCTGAACTGATAGGAATTTCCTTTTTACGTACGCATGGGGGGAGGGGCCGAATCAGCATTGCGGGTTAACCTCAGCCTTTTGGCGCAGACCGAGGATGCCCTTTTTTTTGAATGAAATCGAGCAACTTGCAGTGGAAGAGATCGAGGCGCTCTCCTGCGTCAAGGGGTTGCTCTCGTTGGAATATCTCCATTGGAACACTGACGCCTTGGCCGGGGCACTTGCCAAACACCGGGGTCACCTCTGTTTATCCGTATCGCAGTCGGTGTCGAAGGCGAGCGCTGAAGCTCTTTCTGCTCACCGCGGCGGGCTTTCTCTGTTTTGTAATTTTGCACAAATTCCCTACCACTTGGAGACGCTCATGCTGGCGGCCGCTGGTGGAACGTTGCGCGTTTCTGGCTTCAAAAATCTCTCAAAACAGCACGCCAATACGCTAACCTCTCATAGCGGTCCACTTGAGCTGCTCGACTGCTTTTATCTCAGCCAGACAGCCGCTCAGGCGTTGGCAAAACACAGATTCGCCCTGTCGCTACACGTCGACCACCTCTCGCCCCAGGCGGCCACGGAACTTCTCGCGCACCCCGGTCCTTTGGCGCTGGACATCGACGGTGATTTGCCAGACGTAACGGCGCAAATTCTCTCGCAATTCACGGGGAAACTCACGTGCCCCCACAAAATAATGACGAAGATCAGTAAGTTTACGGACTGTGGCGACGGGCAAGTTGCCACTCGGATCACGCGGCATCCCGTAGATCACACCGATTGCGCCGGTGGTTGCTGTTGCAGAAGCAGAGAGGGCCGCGCAGTGCAATGGTAGCCGCTTTTATTTCCGTGATTTGCACCAAAAATCTACGATGTAGAAGAATGGAAGCGTATGAATCGGTTCATCAAACTCGGAGGCTACCCGGCATTCAATGGTGGTTGTCTTAATCCTGAACCCGATTAGTTTTTGAGAGGGATGCCCACTGTAGTTTTCCAGATAACCTTTTATTAAATCGCCATCCAAATCATTAACGAGCTGCTCTCTCGTTTCTTCAGGAACTTCTCCCAAAAGTTTATCCCAGAACTTTTCAAAATGCCGGCACGCAATGCGCGCATCGGCAAACGCTGGCGGCGGTATGTAGGCGACACACGACGGACCGGTGACACCCACATCGTCCATTTGTAATTCGCCGGTAAATGGACAGTAAAAGTCCCCCGAATCTCCTGGTGGCAGTTCAATATCAATGATTTCCATAAAAAAGTGCCGCGAAGCGAACTACAGCGATTCTGGGATGGATTTGGTTCGAGAACGCAAATTATCCACTATTGAGAGGGCAATCCTGTAACGGTCGCTCCTGAGACGGTGGTAGTAGAGGTGCCAGCAATTGTTGGTGGGTAAGGTTCCGTGGCAATTTCCAAGAGATGATTGCAAAACCTCACTTTGTAGAACCGATTTTTGTAGTAAGGACGTTTGCCATCAATCACTTCGCTCAAACAATCTCTTAGTGCTGTTGCAATTCCTCTAATGATAAAAGGGGTATCTGGCAGATACGTAGGTACTTCATCAATTCGAGTGTTGTCATCGACATAGAAAAACTCATGCAATGAAATTGTAGTAAGCGGGCAATGTCTCCCCAGCTTCGTGACTTCGTTAATTGGCCCCAGAATCAAACGTTCAGTTCGGTTTCGCACTCGAGTGTAGTCCGCTGACGTATTCCAAGCGCCCGTTTTCCATGTAACCACGCTCCCGACGTTTTGCATCAAAAATTGAAAGTTCGTTGGAGTCGGTTCTGCGCCGTGGGGAGAACGCAACCAACTAAGTGAATGGTTATGGTAATCTGAATCTTTCTGAAAATAAGCCTGTATCGCCACATTGATAATTTAATGATTTCTACGAGTGCTGCAAGCTTCTTGTCGACAGTGGGTCCCAGAACTGATAGAAATTTCCTTTTTACGTACGCATGGGGGGAGGGGCCGAATCAGCAT
>CAIWVL010000139.1 GCA_903916085.1 uncultured Spartobacteria bacterium | reverse complement strand
GCTGCGCTGCGCCTGATCACTTTTCCGATGCTTTCTAAGACCCGCCCTTACGCTATCGTGGCGATCTTGGTGCTGGTTGCCGTAATCTCGCCCACTCCGGACCCTTTCACGTTCGTCGGGCTCGCCCTGCCCGTGGTCGCCATCTACGAGGTGTGTATCTGGATTGTGTGGTTTATGGACCGCCGCCGAGTGCAGGAAGAAGCGGGGGAAATTCGCACTCTCGAGTAGAGCGAGTAGAGAGCCGACTGCGGGAGGTGTCTGGCCCCTGGGAGACCATGGCAGGCAATGGAAAGTAATGAGAGTGCGCGCTGCGCCTTGCGTCTTGTGTGCTTCCCTTGATGCCTATCGCCTCCCGCCGCCTCCCACGGAATCCCATTTCCCTCCCTCCCTCCGCCGGTGTACTCTCGGCACCCCATGCAACCTGACTCCGCCCTTCTCCTTTCCCTCGCCCAGAAAGTTGGAACCCCTTTCTGGCTGTATTCCGCCGAGACCCTTCGTCAACGCATCGCTGAAGTAAAGCACGTCACGGCCGATGGCATTCAGGCTCGGTTCGCGATGAAAAGCTGTCCGGCGACCAAGGTGCTCTCTGAAATGCACGAGGCAGGGATCTGGATCGACGCCGTCTCTGGCAACGAGATGCTGCGGGCACTGCACGCCTCCCATCCCGGAGGTCAGACTCCCCCGGTCATCCTTTACACAAGTGACGTCTTCCGCGACAACGCCCTTCAAGTGGTACTCGAAAACGGTATCCTCCCCAACGTGGGCTCTCCTGGGATGATTGAGCAGTTGGCAGCGGCGGGCTACAAAGGGGGCGTCTCTATTCGCGTCAATCCTGGCTTCGGCCATGGCCACGTCAATTCTTGCGACACGGGTGGGCCCAGCTCTAAGCATGGCGTCTGGTTTCAGGACCTTGCTGTCACGGCCGAGCAAGTCGTTGCTGCTGGAATGCATGTGGTGATGTTGCACGCTCACATCGGTAGCGGCCCACGCCACGCCGAGTTACACGAAAACTTGGAGCGTCTCGCGGATGAGTTTGCGGCCTTGCTGCCCCTTTTTCCCGCACTGGAAGCCATCAGTTTGGGGGGCGGTATTCCTCACAACTACAAGGATTCCAGCGCTCAAATTCCGCTGGAACCGCTCAAGGCGTTGTTTGCACGTTGTCGGGAGAAACTGTGTGCGGCGGCGGGAAAGTCTTTGAGGGTGGAAATTGAGCCGGGTCGCTATTTTGTGGCGTCGTCCTGCATGCTTGTAACTCGGGTGGCTGAGGTGAAATCTACCCAGACCAACGAAAAAGGGCAGGGGGCGACTTTTGCGATGGTGGATGCTGGCTTTGTGGATTTGGTACGTCCGGCGATGTACGGAAGTTACCACGGGATTTCGGTCGTGCCGCATGATGGCGGTGAGCGCTCCGTAGCGCCCATAGTGGTGGCTGGGCCTTTGTGTGAGAGTGGTGATGTGTTCACTCGCGACGATGCAGAGCTTTTGGTGCCTAGAGACTTGCCCTTGCCGGTTCCCGGCGACTTGCTGGTTTTGCGTGATGCAGGTGCTTACGGCTACGCCATGAGTTCTAACTACAATTCCATTGGGCGGGCACCGCAGGTCTGGCTGGAACCAGACGGCACTCTAGAACTCATTTCCCGCCGCGAAACGCTGTCCGATTTGTTGAAGGCCGAGGTGAGCGAACCTGTGCACCTGTAAGAAGGCTTGGTTAAGAAGGGGGTGCCCTCAGCGTGAATGGCCCGTTTCAGTCGTGGGTTTTCTGTTTCTCCTGAGGGTGTGTACACTCACCCACCGCTCGCATGTTCCAAATTCGTTACCCCGAAGATCTGCCCATCACTGTCCGTCGCCGGGAGATTGTCGAAGCGATCCGGCGCCACCAAGTGGTGGTGATCGCTGGGGAGACGGGTTCTGGCAAGACGACGCAGCTTCCTAAAATGTGCCTGGAAGCTGGGTTGGCTGAGGCTGGGCGTATCGGTTGCACCCAACCTCGCCGAGTGGCTGCGATGAGCATTTCGCGTCGTGTGGCCGAAGAACTCGGCGTGGAATGGGGGCGCGAAGTGGGTTGCAAAATGCGCTTCAACGACGACACGGGAGTCGATACGTGCGTTAAGTTCATGACGGACGGCATCTTGCTGGCGGAAATTCAGTCTGACCCGAGTCTGCGCGCTTACTCGGCTTTGATTATCGACGAGGCGCATGAGCGCTCGTTGAATATCGACTTTCTGCTCGGCTACTTGCAGGGCCTCCTGAAGAGTCGCCCCGAACTTAAGCTCATCATTACCTCGGCTACCATTGATACCGAGGCCTTTTCTAAAGCCTTCGGTGGGGCTCCAATTATCGAGGTTTCGGGCCGTCTATGGCCGGTGGAAGTGCGTTATCGTCCTTTGGAATCGTTCGCTTCCAGTCAAAGTGACGAGTCGCCCAGCCACATTGAGGCGGCAGTTCGGGCAACGGAGGACGCGCTTCTGGAGTCGGGTGATGGTGATGTGCTGGTTTTCATGCCTACCGAGCGTGACATCCGCGAAACGCGCGAACTGATGGAGGAAACTCTCGGCCGCGGCACCGAGGTCCTTGCCCTTTACGGCCGTATGCCTGCCGCCGAACAGCAGCGTATTTTCGCTCCCGGGCCCCGTCGCCGGGTAGTCATTGCCACTAACGTCGCAGAAACCTCTCTCACATTGCCTCGTATCCGCTACGTCGTGGACGCTGGACTCTCGCGTATGAGCCGGTACAACCCGCGCACCCGTACCAAGCGCTTGCCCGTGGAGGCGATTTCGCAAAGTAGTGCCAATCAACGTTCTGGTCGGGCTGGACGTCTCCGGGAAGGAGTGGCTATTCGGTTGTACGCCGAGGACGATTTTCAAAAGCGCGAACGCTTTACCCAACCTGAAATCCAGCGTGCCAACCTCGCTGAGGTCATTCTCCGCATGAAGGCGTTTGGGCTCGGCGACATTGAGGCGTTCCCTTTTTTGAACCCGCCCCAAATGGCAGCTATCCGCGGGGGTTACAGGCTGTTGCATGAGTTGGGGGCGCTGGATGAGCTCAACACTCTCACATCCCTGGGGCGCGAGTTGGCCCGTTTGCCTCTGGATCCCACGCTAGGGCGGATGTTGCTTCAGGCGCGTCGAGAAAATGTGCTGCCTGAATTGCTTGTCATCGCCTCGGGACTCAGCGTGCCTGATCCTAGGGAAAGGCCCGACGATCAGAAGGAAGCCGCTCAGACGGCGCACCAGAAATTCGTCCATCCACGCTCGGATTTTCTCGGGTTTTTAAAAATCTGGCAAATGTGCCCCGATGGCGAGGGGCGCGGTAGTTCCAATGCTCTACGCCGCTTTTGTAAGACCAACTTCCTGTCTTTTAACCGAATGCGCGAGTGGCGCGATATTCATCGCCAGCT
>CAIWVL010000138.1 GCA_903916085.1 uncultured Spartobacteria bacterium | reverse complement strand
GCTCTTTAGAAAAACGGGACTGCGCCTTGGCAGTACGTTCGCGTAGAAGCGAATACACGTCACCTCCGAGAAGCGCAGAGATGTCTACCTTCATCTTCTCCCGTTGCAAATCAGCGTCACGCACAAGGTCGCCATTGATTGGGCCAGCCTTGTACTTGGGGAAAAGAATCGCCGCTTCTGGACAAACACGAGAGCAAGCCGGGCAATTCGTTTTGCAATTGTCCTGATTCTGGACCTGTAATTTGCGCTCGGCATCGACGCCGTAAACGCCGAAAAGGCAGAACGACAAGCACTGCATACAATTCGTGCAGCGGTCGTAGTCGATCACAGGGAACCACGGCTTCCACTGACCGGCGGCAGCAGCATCCACCTTGGGACGTGTGCTTTCTACGACTCCAGAAAAGTCCTCAACGGCAACGGGAATGCGCACGGCGTGAGATTCGCCGGGATCAGAATCAAAGTCGCCCACCCAAACGGGAGCGTCGCCTGGGTCTGCCGCACGCCGTACGGAGCAACCTTGGGCGAGAAGCTGCTTAACAGTATCGAAGCGCTGGGAGGAAGAGAGGCTGCGTGCGCCGGGGCCTTCATACAAGGCAACGCGGAGTGTGTTCTTGGAGAGGGACATGGGCTGAAGAGGCTAATTTGGGACAGATACTTCGCTTAGGCAGTCGTCTTACCGGTTGGGAGATTGGGACTGAGAGGCTCCTGAAGCAGTTTTGTCACCGCCAACTCAGCAGGCTCAACGCGAAGGTTACACACCTCCGTCTGCGCCGGATCTAAAGGAGATCCCGTTGCTGCAAACAGCCATTTCACGGCCCTCGGAAAACAAGCCGCTATCTTAAGCGGCCCGCCGCATGCGAGCTCCTTCAACAGCGGATCACGCCGCGCCGAGAGCTCGCACAGATCCGCCACCGCCTCGAATTCGGCACCAGAGTCGCACAAGCTCTGAAGGACGGCCTCCTTTACCTCCTTGGGCAAGACTTGGGCGTACTGACAATGGCAATAGAGAATGCGGGGCGGCATGATTCGGGTTAGGGCCTTCCGACCCCGTAGTAGACAAAACCCATACCGCGCATGTTTTTTGGATTCAGGAGATTACGTCCATCAAACAGAAGCGGCGTGTGCATGGCAGCCTTCACAGCGGCAAAATCTTGGCGCGCAAATTCTTTCCATTCGGTGGCAAGCAGAAGGGCTTCGGCACCTTCCACAGCTTCCAGAGGCGAACTCGTTAGTTTGACAGAAGGGGCAAGCAGTTTGTATTCAACGGCCTTTTCCATGCCCTTGGGATCGTAGGCGGTGACGTGCGCGCCCTCGGCTGCGAGCCTATTGATGAGGTCAATAGCCACCGAGTTGCGTACGTCATCGGTGTCGGGCTTAAAGGAAAGCCCCCAGACGGCAATGCGTTTATCGCGCAGCACCCATAGGGCCTCCCGGACTTTTTTAAGAAACCGCTCCAACTGAGTTTCGTTGATACGTTCGACTTCCTTCAGCAGATGGAACGGCACGCCCAGATCTTCGGCGATCGCGATAAAGGCCTTAACGTCTTTGGGGAAGCAGGAACCTCCGTATCCGAGTCCTGCATTGAGGAAGTTGCGTCCGATGCGTTTGTCCATCCCGATGCCGTCGGCAACCATTTCCACATCCGCACCGCTGGCCTCGCAGATGGCCGAAACAGCGTTGATGTAGGAGATTTTAAGCGACAGGAAAGAGTTCGCGGCATGCTTGATGAGCTCGGCGGAGTTGACGTCCGTGACGAGGATGGGTGCCTGAAAAGGTTCGTACAACCGCTTCATCAGATCGGTGGCTCGCTGTGAGGAAGAACCGATCACGATCCGGTCCGGATGCATAAGGTCAGGCACCGCGCAGCCTTCCCTTAAGAACTCGGGATTGGAAACCACGTCCAGCTCTGCGTCGCGATTGTAGCGATGAATGGTGGCCTCCACTTTCTCGCCGGTCTTTACAGGCACGGTCGATTTGTCCACCACCACGCGGTACTGTCCGGGCTTGAGGACGCCTGCAATTTCCCGGGCAACACGCTCGATGTAAGTGAGATCCACGCTTCCATCGGCCTGAGGCGGAGTAGGCACCGCGATGAATACAATCTGGCTATGATCCACGCCGTCCTCGATGGAGTTGGTGAAACGCAAACGCTTCGCCGCCACATTGCGCTGGACGAGCTCTTCCAGACCCGGCTCATAAATGGGAATTTCGCCGCGCTGCAACATGTCTACCTTACGCTGATCGTTATCAACGCAGATCACGTGGTGGCCAACCTCGGCAAAACAGGCGCCTGAAACGAGGCCCACGTACCCGGAGCCGATAATACAAAGTTCCATAAAAGGTGTTTTGGAAAAGGTTTCCTCTAAATCGCAAGTGCCGATGAAAAACGAATCGCAGCTTTGATTTTTTTAGAGTGGCGGATTTAAGCGCCGCACCGCCTCACCGGGCAAGCGGGAAGGGAAATGCAGGAAGCTTGAGTCGCTACTGGTTTTTGCTTGAGCCAGTCGCGCCTCCGATCGCTTGCGGGTCTACGTGCAGCGGCAAGCGGAATTTGGGGACGTCCTTCAAAATGAGGGTCAGAAGCACGGCGACATCGTTTTTGGGGGCACGCTCACGCACGACCAAACTCAGCGACGCCATCCAGGAGCGCAGATCTCGGTCGATGGAGTAGCGCTGGTACTGCATCTGGCGGGTGATGACCTCGTAATCCTGCTCGAAGCTAACCGCCCAGTTATCGTTAACACGCAGCCGGGAACCACCAGTGAAGAGGTTGGAGTTACTGAAATACTGGTTCCCGTTGACAAAGCGGTTACCCAAGGTGAAGGAGAGGTCGCGGGTGACTTGAACGCTTGTGGTCGAGTTAAACTCGGTAAATCCCTTGTCAATCACAGGCAGCTGGCTGTCGAGCGTCACGCTCATCCAAGGCAGCGGTGCCCAACGCAACCGATTGAACAAATTCGAGTACGTCCCCGGATCAGCCGACTGTATTGTGCCATAATTGGGTTGCTGGATGCGCACATCCATGAACGTCTCCAGTTCCAGCCAGTTGAGCGTTTCCTGATCCCGGCGCGTCTGGAGACGGTTGCGCACTCCAAGCCGGAGGATGTCCCAGTCGGTGATCGAGTCGATGGTGTTAAAGGCAGGAAAATCGATCGCCGGCAACTTCGTGGAGCCGCTCAACACATCGACGGGCAGAATCCGCGTTGGGTCCTGCGTGGAGGAAACCCAAGACAAATTGGCGAAGGGCTGGAAGATGTGCCGTAAGCCGTCCAGTCCCCACCTACGGCTTTCGACGGAATCGAATACGCGAGAAGCTTTGAAGGAGGCTTCCACGCCGGCATTAATGACGCCGCGGTCGAGCCCGCCACCCATTTTGTAAAGGGGATCCCCTGGAAGTAACTGCGGAGTGGACACGCTGGAGTCGTAATGCGTACCCCGGATGCCCGCCCTTGGAATCACCGAAAGCCACCCTCCGTACACCTTCGGGTAGCTCAGTTGGTGAAACGTGTCCCAACGCACGGTGTCGTAGTTTAGATAGTCAAAAGGAATGGACAGTGGATAGGCGACGGGCTGCGGGTAATTACTAGGCAGATTGACGAAGTTACGCCGCAGCTTTGCCACGCTGGTTTCTCCGTCGTAAAAAACGCCGGTATCGAGGAACGGCTGGCGCTTGAGATCCAGCGCAAAAGCTGGGAGAGATTCTGCACTTTCGAAGTCTTTATTGAACTGCTTCCGCGCCTCTAAATTTAGCGTGTAATTCTCTGACCATTTGGTGATTGCAAAAAGGCTATCTGGATTGGGATCCCGCTGCATTTCAGAGGGCGAGAAGTCCTTATAGTAATTGATATCACTGATCTTGTTGAAGTTTACAGAAGTGTAAACGGTCTCCGAAAGGTAGCTACGATCCTGGAGGGAAACGCGAAAACGCTGGGATGAGATCTTATCGTTGGGAGAGCCTAAGTCTTTGGTTCCTGGAACCTTGTCGTCAATGTAATAAGACCGGAACCGGCCCCAAGAGCCATCGCCTTTATTGGCCTGTGTCAAATCCATACCCACGCCCACGCCTCGTTTGGCAAGGTAGTCCAGTCGCGCACCACCATAAGTCGTTGCGCTTACGGGAAATGCGAAGCGCGAAAGCAAAAATGCACCCCACATACTGTTGGAGCCCGGCGCGATGGAAAAACTCTGATCGGTGCGGCCAGGCTGATACAGATACGGCAGCCAGAACACGGGAGTGCGTCCGACGTAGACCGTGACATTTTCGTATTCTGTATGGTCGTTGCGATAGATACGCACTTTTTGAGCCTTCAAGTGAAAGCCGGGATCGGAAGTGTTGTCGGTAGTGAACAGACCGCGCGACACCTCAAAAGCATCAGAGCTGGTGGAGACCATGGAGTGTGCCTGGGCCAGAAAAGGCCCGGCGGCGGTGCGAAACTCAGAGCCCGTAATACGCTTGGTTTCCAGATTATAGATCGCCCGGTCGCCGGTGAACATCTTCTCCCCGCGGAAAATACGGACATCTCCAGAAACCAGGACGTCCCGCGTCACGATGTCGCATTGGGCATAGTCACAGTAAATTGTGGTATCTCCCACGCTTATCACAACATCCCCTTTGGCAATGGCTAGATTGCCTTCCCGACTGGTTTCACGGGATTCAATCTGAATAGGCGCCCTGTTTTGCTCGGCGGACTCTGCATGGAGAGCCATTGGGAAAACAGCGGCCAAAACAGCGCTCAAAATGACCAGCGCGAAGGCTAATGGTTTGCGTTGAGAAATCATGGGGCGGACGGAGCTATAAGCTAATCTGGAGCGGCCCCAAGTTTCCAGCGGCAATGTAGGCTCTCACGGGGGACAGGCTCCGGGACGATGAAAACGCTTGTGCGCCATTTTCAATTTTGAACAGGAAGGAGCGGAGGGGCAGGATTTTTGTGGTGATCATCCTAGCTGTCGCAGCTTCAAGCTGCATTATTTTACCTGCTCTAGGAGGTCTGCGGGACAGCCACGTCTCCTTTAGACGGTCACATCTCTGAATCAAAGAGCCGAAAGATTCGCCATGGCGCGTTCCTAAATCGCCAAAGGAATCGCCACCACTTGAAAAGAAAACGAGGACGAAAAGGAAAAGTGTTCCTCGAATGAGGACAACGAATGGAACTGTGGAAATCACAGTGGTTGCGGGGGTAGGATTTGAACCTACGACCTTCAGGTTATGAGCCTGACGAGCTACCAGGCTGCTCCACCCCGCGATTACCTGTGGCGAGAACATGCTACATTCGTGAGGCACCGGCAAGCAGTTTGTTTAGTAAAAGTGAAACGCCCCCTCCAGCGCACGCCCCCGCCGCTGAAACACACTGGCAGCACGCAGACACGCGTCCATGTCCGTAAAAACTCAAAGTTTTATCCAGCTCTTGGCCCGATCTATGCTTGCGAATTTTTGCGCTACGGCTTAACACTCCTCCATGCCCAGCCTTTCGCAAACACAGAATCTGTCTCAACAACAGATCCTGGCACCGCAACTTCAGCAAAGCCTGCTCATTTTGCAGGCTCCGGTGCTCGAACTGCGCAATCTGATACAGCAAGAGATTCAAACCAACCCCACCCTTGAGGAGGAATCTCTGGAACCGACCCTGGAAGACCGCCAGCGCGAGCACGAGGAGTTCCAAGAGGAGTTTGAACGCCTCGCCAAACTGGACGAGGAGTGGCGCGATTACATGGCCCAGAGCACCAGCTACTCCAGCCGCTCGCCTGAAGAGGAGGAGCGCCGCCAGTTTTTCTTTGACTCCCTAGTGCGCGAAGAGACTCTGCAACAACATCTCATGGAGCAGATTGGAAGCAATGACCTGCCCCTGGCTGACCGCAAAATCGCCGAATTGCTCATTGGGAACATCGACGATCGGGGTTTTTTGCAAACGACCACCGAGGACATCGCCCTCACAAGCGGAGTGGACCTCGAAGAGGTGGAGCGGCTTTTAGAAATCATCCAGACCTTCCACCCCGTTGGCGTAGGCGCGCGGGATTTGCGTGACTGCCTCCTGATTCAACTCAGGCGCCTGGGCAAGGAAGGCTCGCTGGAATGGCGCATCGTAGATCGCTTTCTGGACGACCTCGGCAAGCGCCGTTTCCCTGAAATGGCCCGGCGTCTTTCCACCACACCGGAGCAAGTCCAGCGCGCAGCGAACATCATCGCCACCCTGGATCCCAGCCCAGGACAAATTTTTACGGCTGACCCCAATAACTACGTCCTTCCTGACGTGACCGTGGAGAACTCCGGTGGCGAATGGCAGATCGCTCTCAATGGCGATCAGATTCCCCATTTGCGCATCTCCAACACCTACAAGGACTTAATGGCTCAGGAAGGGAGTGCCACAGACGTCAAGGACTACATCCGTGACAAAATCCGCAGCGGCAAGTTCTTGATCAAAAGCATCCACCAGAGACAGCAAACGATCTCGAACATTGCGTGTGAGATTGTCAAACGCCAGCAAGCCTTCATCGAGATGGGACCCTCCGCACTCCGGCCCATGACGATGGTCCAGGTGGCTGATGCCGTTGGGGTTCATGAGACAACGGTCAGCCGCGCGATTTCGGGTAAATACATGGCAACACCCCACGGTGTGTTTGAAATGAAGTATTTCTTTACTCCGGGCTATCAAACGGCTGGCGGACAGTCTCTTTCGAACACCAGCGTGAAAGGTGAAATTGCCGAGCTTGTACGCAGCGAAAACCAGCGCAACCCGTTGAGCGACAAAGAAATCGTTGACACCCTACTGGAACGCGGCATTCCCATCGCACGCCGCACCGTTGCCAAATACCGGGCCGAGCTGAACATTCTGCCCAGCAACATGCGCAAGCTTTACTGAGAACGCCAAAAAAAAGGCAACCTCACGCTGAGATACAGAGAACGCGGAAGAACTTTTTGGGCGCTTTTACGGCGTGCTTTGAGTATGAAGGCCATAGGCGTGGGTGGCTTGTGGATACCACTCGCCTCTTCCCCTGCGTTTCCTCCCTCTTCCCCTCCAGCCATGCGTAAGCCCTCCTTGTTTTCGGCCCACTGGCAGCGCCCCATCGCCTCCACCGAGGCTCTCAACCGAGCTGGGTTCACTCTTATAGAGCTTGTTGTGGTTCTTGGGATTATCTTGCTCATGCTAGGGTTCGCAGCGCCCGGCATTGTCGGTATTTTGCGGGGCAAAAAGGTGGAACAAGCGCTTTCGACGGTGTCTGACGTGCTGGAGCGGACTCGAATGGAGGCGATGACACAAAACACGTACTTGTGGGCGGGGCTCGCCAACGTGCCTCGCAGTGCCTCCACGAGCGGACAGGACGAGTTATGGGTCATTACGTTCAAGGGTAAAAACGGAGAGAACCGTATTCCCACAGACGAGCAGTCTGTCCTGCCAGCGTCGGCGTTACGGCGCGTGGAAGGCGTGAGCCTTATTGTGAAGGACAAGTTGCCCGAGCGTGTCTCCACCCTATTCCCGAGCACGGCCAAGGATTTTGCAGCCGAAACGGTCAGTGCTACCCCGCTCAAGTGGGCGGGTGCCAGCGCAAAAGGCGCGATGAGCTTCGAACGCCTCATTCTCTTTACGCCCAGAGGAGAAGCCATTTTGGAAAACGGCACCCCGGAAATGGGGGTGCCCGATCCTTATCTGTGGCTTGGGCTTAGCAAAACCGTCGGCGGTGAAGTGGCACCTGCGGAGAAGGACATGGCCGCAGTGCTCATTTCAGGGTTTAGCGGCCGCGTGACCTTGGTGAGACCGTAGAGTGAACGCCGCGTTTGTGGGGACGCGCCCTTTCCAGCGCCTCTTTCATGGCCGCAGGGAGACTCTGGGCACCACACCCGCCCATTGCGTGATCAATGTCTTCCAGGCGGCGAATCAAGTCCACCACCTCGCGCCGAGCGTAAGGACCACCTGCGCCAGGGCAAAAATGCGTACGGCAACTAAAGGGCCGATCTGCGTAGATGAGACAGTGGCCCGTTTGGGGATGAAGGAGGGGGCAGGAGCCGTCTTTTTTTTCGGGCAACCGCTGAATCCCGGCCGCGCGCATCGCGGTAGCGGCGTGGACGGCTTCGCCTGAGGTGAGGTAAGGGGTTTTGCCGGTGAGCTTAAACTGGCAACATTCTGTGAGCCTGGTGCAGTCGCGTTCGATCGGGCGCTGCTCCAGGTCTGCATACACCGCTTGGACTGCGGCAGTGGCCTGTTCGTCTCCCATGATTTCTCGGCGCGGCTTGAGCATGCCGATAGATAACACGGACCTGAGGGGTATAGCAAACTGAGGGAGAACCGAGAGAGAACCGGCCAAGCGCATCAAAGATGGCGCTGAAAGTTAGTCTCAAAAATTCGACACCTGACACATTCTACCTAATAGTGTCAAAATTAAGGCGGACTTCTTGTGCATTCTCTCTGCCTAGCCAATACTCTACATTCAATCTCACCATGAGCGGTACTAAAGACTTGCACCAAATCGTCTACATAAGCACTGCCACCACAGCGGTTGGAAGAGAAGAGGCGATCGCCCAACAAATGCACTTTGCAGAAAACAACAAGCGCCGTGCGATTACTGGTATTCTTTTGTACCGAGCCGGGAATTTCATGCAGGTGATTGAGGGGGATAAGACGGTCGTGCGCGAATTGTACACCAAAATAGAGGCTGATCCTCGTCACCAAGATGTGGTGCAGCTGTTAGATGAGCCTATTGTAGAACGCGCATTTCCAAACTGGAGTATGGGAATGGAAGATTTGGATTCGGAGGAGACGAGAGCGAAGCCGGGTTGGAATGCATTTTTAACCACGCCGCTCACAGCCAGGGAGTTTTTCGGCAAGCCGGGTAAAGTGAAGCGGCTTCTGGACTGCTTCAAACACGACAATGACACGTAGCTGATCAGCACTGACTTGCGCGGGGGGGGGGGGGGGGGGGGGGGG
>CAIWVL010000137.1 GCA_903916085.1 uncultured Spartobacteria bacterium | reverse complement strand
TCACGCATCGTCCGCGACATCCAATTCAAAGCCGAAATTGGATTCAAGTCGGCCGTTTCAAAATCCACCGCAGGACTGAGTTACGCGCTAAACTCGACTAATTTTGAGCAATTTAAGTCACTCGACCCAAAAGAAATGGTGACTGACATTTACTTGGGAGCTCCTGAAACAAACCTATACAAGGGAGTTGTCAAAAACATCAAACTGGTTGGAGAACTACCCAAGCCTTACTCGGTAAATTCACCTTGGTTTAAGATTTCGCGCTCTTTCTCCGTACACGGCGCGGACGTTGAGATTGAGGAAAAATCCATGACGCTTACGCCGGTCATCACCAACGCAGAGCTCAAAAGCCCGGAATTCGCACGTGCACAGGCTGAGCTACAGGAAAAGTTTGGCGACTTTGCACTCATCTTCACGACGTCCCCCGAGCCAAGCACAAAACAAGCATCCCAACAAAACTGAGGCGGACGTTCCAGCACCCGCGAGCCACCCAAGCGCGTGGCCAGTTGCTCGTCTTCTACCCGTGTGATCCGTCTGACATAGCAGACTGCCATCGACTGGCGGTCTGCTATACCTGACAGTTTTTCCAGGCCAAGCGCCTCGTCCGTTCCGCTTCCAGCCAACCATGCAATTCGTGAACTCGGACGCGACATCGCCGTTGCCAGACGAAAACGTCGCATTCCCACAGCTGACACGGCAGCCCGGCTTTTTGTGAGCCGGGACACCTTGTGGCGGCCCGAACGAGGAGATTCCACCGTCTTTGCCGGAACTTTAGCAACGGCGCTTTTTATCTTGGGACTGCACGATCGACTCGCGAATCTCGCCGCTCCCTCACAAGACGAGCTAGCACTGAGCCTGGATGAACAACGCTTGCCTAAAAACATCCACCGGGCGCGCGCCTTGTGAGCATCGAAGTGCACATCGACTGGCAGGGTGCCACGCACTTCGTCGGGGAACATTGTCCTCGACCCGACCTCTCTTCCACCGCAACCGGGCATGCAACATGGCCTCAGACTTTTCGGCGCGCTTCAAGACTGCGGACCAGACCGATGGGGCAAACTTTTAATTGAAAGAGCTTTCAGCAAGAAGCTTCTGGCCGGAAAGCCGTATCGTGAAATCGACTATGTTTCAGCGCTCGATGACCATTGACAGCTCGGTGCGCTACGTTTCCGAACCGGTCCAAGCGAACCGTTTCTTGCTGCAACGACCGACGTCATCCCTCCCCTGATACGCTTGGCCGCATTATTGCGGGCGTCGGAGGCCATTCACAGCGAAACCGATACTGCACAAGACTTATCAACCACTTCCCAGTTCGGACTCAAAACACTGGAGGCGAAAGCAATACTCCGCGAAACTTTTTCCGCCGTCTCGGTCTGGCGGGAAATAGCCGGAGAATCATTACGGCTCAGAGCAACCACACTAGATTCCTATGCCAGTGCATTTAACAATCCCCACATGCGAGAAGCCACTCGCGTGTTAGCAAAAAGGGTACTAGCAGTGGATTCGTATTCGTTAATTCTAGCCTACATTTTAAAATAGCAATTTCGTATTTTAAAATACTTCCGTTCTCACCGGTCCGCTTCACCAAAGACTAAAAGTTGGTGCCTACATTGAAGTTAACAGCAAACAGCGGGGCAAATGAGATCAATTGAGCAGTCCTTTCCCCGCGTATTCGGAGCTCCGAGGAAGATCTCTCTCTACCCGGAGAGACGATCGTTCTACCACCAGAAATTCTGGGCTTTTGTGACAATGTCTCCCGCTAGATTTCGCGCCGCTGTCATTACATCCATCCTCTCGTTGTCCGCCGCCTGTTCGGCTTCTGTCATATCTAACTTGAATGAAGGCAATGCGATGGATTCATTCAGCATCTGCACTGCGATTTGACGGATCTTAGCAATTTGCTCGCCGCGAAACTCTTTGTCGGATTCCAGTTCGCGCTCAAAATCATTGATGGCTCTGTCTACATTACGCGCGAGTTTATCTCCTATTTTACTTCGGACATTCTCAGCAAGCGCTCTTAGCTGCTGCACCGCCTTAGTTTTCGTTTCTACCGTTGGGCGCTTAGGAATAGCGTCTAAAGTGGACACAAAACGCGCCTCAAAACTTTTCAGGTTATCCAAGACTGCTTTGTTAGAATAATCTCTACCCTTCACGATCGCTTTAAGCTCAGCGGTAAATCCATCCATAGATTTCGCGAATGCTGTTCTGTCGTAGAGCATTGCCTGACGAGCCGTCGCCAACTCCTCTTCCACCTTTTGAACCTCGACCTGCGCAACTTGCGCCCCTCCTTTTATGTCGGGAGCTTCGTCTTTAGAAGGTGTGGCCTGTGGGTTGTTGTTTGAAACGAAGTGAAAGGCACCGATGAAGAGCAAGGCAGCGACGCCTGCGCCCAGACCATAAATTAGGCCGCTTTGTTTTTGGCGTAGATCAGAATCTTTACCGGCTAGATTTCGTTCAAACGACAAGAAATCAGCAAAGCGCTCGGAGGCCCTGTCTTCCACAGCTCGCCGAATACTGGCATGCATGGCCAACCAAGTTTTTCGCTCCACTGTGGACAACGATTTTTCGCCCTGTGGCGGCCAGCGAAACGCGGCGCGACCCATTTTGTCCGGCGGGTTGCCGCTTAAAATGGCGTACAGCGTCATGGCTGCGCCATACATGTCTGGATGTCCGCCAGTTTCTACAAACCAACTAGGCGCAGAGTATCCAGGTGTTCCTCTACGGGTGAGTTCGATGGAGTCGTTACCCAGCAAGCTCATGTCACCCAGGCATGAAACCCCGTTGAGGAAGAGGATGTTTTCGGGTTTAACATCTCTGTGTACCAATCCCGCGTTCGATAAAAGCTGGAGCGCTTGAAGAATGGGGGCCATTAGGGCTCGGATTTCTTCGCTCGAAAACCAAGTTGGCTCAGTTCTGCGGCGTTCAATGAGCACCGCCATGGTCAGCGGGTACCAGGCAGGACTTGTGGGATCTGAATCGCCGTAGCCGTCAGACAATGGCATGACATAGAAAAGACCGTCAGCCCGTCGATTGACGTGTTCGATGGACATGATTGCTGGCGATTGCAGTTGTCCAGCTGCAGAGCGATACTTGCGGACGGCGTCAAATTCCTTTTCGAGATGGCCTGAATTTGTCGCTGGAATAAACTTTAGGGCGCGGAAGTCGCCCATTGCATCCGACTGGCAGAGCCATACTTCCCCAAATCCGCCGGAGCCAATCGGGCGTATAAGACGGTAGCCGTCGAGAGATTCTCCGGGGTGAAGCATAAAGATTTGTTATCTTCATGCGTCAGGGGAGCCAAGTTCGGAGAAAGGTTATTTTTTCGTACGCAAACCAGAGATGCTCGGATGGCCAGTGGCTCTTGTGTTACGGCTGAAGGGAGCAAAAAAGAAGGCAGCCTCCCTGACTTCACTGAGGCGCGCTTGGGATCGGTAGGACAACGGTCCACACAAACGCGCCTCGTCAATAGGGATTCCAATTGAGACAGGAGATGACGCTGCACCTTGCTGACGTGCATCTTATCGATTAGTGTTCGGGCGTGATTAAGAGCGTTTCGATCGAAGAAGTTTATGCGGATCCGCACAAGCTAGGTCCGTTTTTGAGCGCTGGTGAGCCTGTATTTGTGCACAAGGAGGGACGCAAGATCGCTCAGCTTGTGCCTATAGGCGAGCATGCAAGGGAGAAGATTTTGGCGGGAACAGCTGATGAGAAACCACTTTCCAAGTACTTTGGAACTGGCGCTCCATTGTTTTACACAGGAGCTAAACCTGCAAAACCCCTTGTTTCAAAAGGACTTGCAGAATCTGAGATTTGCTCAGGCGCTCTTTCTGGGCAACCGGCCAGACAAGATTTAGCCTAAAAACGGCAATAGAGGAACGCACTCCTTCCGCCGCTCGGGGTCGCAGTTTTTGAACGGAGCGCGGGTTTCCCGACCCGCGTCTTGCCCAGACAGGCGGACTGGAAAGTCCGCCCTCCTGTTGAATGCCCTCGTATTGTTCTTAAAGAAAACCTTCGGCCTAAAAATGGCAATAGAGGAACGGTCAGCAGGTCGGTACTGTCCATGCGGATGTGAGCGGGTCTACCGGAAAATTGAACTCCCCCACCGAGTGAGCCGGAGGTATTGAGCTGCCCCAGCCATGCCGATCTGTGCCTGAGCAACTTTGCTGCCGGACGTTTCGGACGGCATTTCGCAAGTCTGTTCTAAGCAGACCCAGCGGGCTCACAGCCTGGGACCTGCAGAGTCCCTATCTTAGAATCATAGGTTCCCGCACTCTTGGTTCTACGAATTAAAAACAGAGACTTTCATTTTCGCTTCAGCCTTGATTCCTTGCGCAATTCACAAGAGAGACAGGACAAAGCTGATTAAAGAGGATCTTCGTTTAGGCCAAACTCACGGATGCTACGGAGAGTAAAATATCTCCCTTCCTTCTCAAGGCGACCACGGCAACGCACTTCGAGTCCTTGCCGGTGTGCCTCGACTGCCTTCGCATAGTCTGCGGCTTCGAGGTGAACTTTGGCTCTACGCCAAGTATCAATCTCGGCGTAAATCCATACGTCCCCTCCTTCAGCAGCTGCTGGGCTGTCCATTCTCACCACCGGACCAACCAACTCAAAGTCATCGTCCGAGTAGGTCTCCTTCAGAACGCGGGCGGCCTCGCGCATCACAGGAATTGCGTCATGCGGCACGATAATGCGCGAACTTTGGACATCTGGCCTGCGACGAGAACGCGACCATGAGAAATTAAATTCTATTTGGCCCTCTTCTATGCCGCTACCAATGTGGGCCAGTGCATTACACAGATTCGAACTGACCCCCTCGCGCACGACTGCGGTAAAAGGTGCCATATCCTGCTTCAAGATTGCTTCCCGAGCCGCAGTCGCAGATTTTTGCAAGGCACCAGCTAGAGTCCGGGTAACGCGACGATCAAAAGGCTCATCGACGACGGAATCTAATGCCGGAGCCGAGAGCTGCAACTCAGGGGAAACAGGGCAAACGAGGGTCACTACATAGCTTCCATGTTCGGTTTGCCCTAATCGCACCTTTCGCATGTAATCCTCAGCCGGACCGGGCAGCCTACTACGAAAGTATGCTCGGGGAGCCACTGCAGCCCGAGCTGCCGAGAGGAGAATGTCTTTGGCATTCTCGAAGAGCCTAACTCCTTCTTCCAAGGCAAGACAGCCATCGGTTGCCATCGGTGAGACGACGCGCACTCTAACCACGTCAGAAGATGCTGTGGCAAGGTCACGAACGATTTCGAGCTGAGAACGGTTTTCAACCTCAGCAAGTGTGTCGAGAATTTCAGCTACACGTCGTGAGTAATCAGCAAACGAAGCCTCTTGAGGCAAGAGTACATGTTGATCCAGCCGCTTCCAAACCGTTGCGGTATCGCCCATGTAACCGGTCAGCACCCAGCCTTCCGAGCGCAGGTAGGCAACAAGTTCAGGAGGCTTAAGCGACTCGAATACTTTCCGGTCAGTGATGAGAGCTTTCATACGGCGCGGAAGGTTGTTTCAATTTCATCCAGCTTCGTCCGCAAGGCATCGGGTGTAAACAGGTTCGCGCGTGGGAGCTTTACTGTTACTGACGCAGTATTGTCCACATTAGGCTCTCCTGCAATCGACTTCCACCATGCACAGTGACGCAGCAGAATTTCTGCGGGCGAAATCGATACCTTGAGCCAATCCCCGCAGTCCGGCGGCACAAACAAAGTCACCAGCCATCGGGGTGCGACCGTGGGCCTGCGAAGGTCTTCGTAGTTCTTTAGCTTCAGCACGAACGACAAGTCCCCTGCTT
>CAIWVL010000136.1 GCA_903916085.1 uncultured Spartobacteria bacterium | reverse complement strand
TCTCGCGTCCACGGAGAAGGCTCAGCAGGTGCTTGACAACATCCTTGCGCGCTGTGATGGAGCCGACCGAGAGCTGGAGCGCCTTCGGGAGAACGCGGTCGCAGAGGAGGAGCGAGCGCTGGTGCTGGAGGCGCGGGCGCGGGCCGCCGAGGCCGAGGCGGTTCTGCTCCGGGCCAAGCTCAAGGCTGCAGCCACGAAGCCCAAGCCTATCAACTCTATGGCAACGAAGGAGACGAGAAAGCTTCTTGCAGACAAGCAGTCGGCCGAGCTCATGGCGGATGCCATGAGCGCCAAGCTCAACGGAGTCGAGCTGGCGGCGCGCGGCCTGGCGGAGCGCGTGGATAAGCTGCGCTTCATCTGCCGCTCCTTCGCCGAGGAGCTGGTCCAGTCGAAAAACTCTGAGCGGGTCGTGAACTCGATGTGCGAATACATGGAGCTAGAGGTGAACAAGCTCTCAGCTGCGCGCGCGCACGGGCCGGCTGCGCTCTTGAACCGAGTCACCATCTTCGTGGAGGGCTTCCGCACGGGACTCACCCACGCCGTGGCGGAGGCGGACTGGGCCCAGGGGGTGGACCCGGAAGGCGTGCACATGCAGGCGCAAAACTTCCTCGATTCGAGCGCGTGAGATGTATAAAAGTGAGTATGCGAGAATACAGTATGTATGTTCAGAGTTGTCCTCGCCGCCCTCCTGGTGGTTCATGTGGTCTGTTTGTTCTTTTTGCAACAACGCTCCTTTCGAGTAGGTACACTTAGATCAATTGCCAACAGATCATCCTACTCCTTTGAAGAGTACCCTACATTCATTTGGCTCTTTGATGCGAGCCCGCTGGTATTGCAAGAACTCGCCGGCGCGCTCTCGCTGGTTGCAATCTTTTCCCCCAACTCCCTGTTTTTTGTACTCTTTGGACTGGTGCGAGGATTTATTTCCATAGTCACCGCGCAGAGTCTGGGCAGCCAAGAGCTGCTTCCGGTTATTGCGCTTGCGGCGCTTGCCCTTGGAACCGCGGCTTGCTTTCAGAGCATTTTGTTTGCCCTTGAATCGCGTGATGTACCAACAAACAAGCGTGGCGCGGCCGCTTGCATAGCATGTTCCGCTGTGGCAATGGAGGTGGCGACAGCGCTGTTACAGGCTGCAAACTCACCATGGCGGATTGGGTTTGGTTTTGTCTTTATTGAGAGCTTGCTTATTCTCTCGGTGTTTGCTGGACACATTTACGTAGAATGGCGGAGAGGGAAGAGCGAGGGCTTGCGCTTTGGGTTGTGTGCGCTAACAACCTCAATCACATGGGGCGCAGTCCTACTGCCTTCACCAGCGGCGCTGGGCGTTGCCGGGGCAGGGCTCATTTTGACGCTCGCGGCTGAGCTGGTATGCGGAAGGCAGCGCGTTGAGAAGAAGGAGGATTTGCCAAGCATGAACACGCTGAGTGGCTTGGTGCGAGAGGATCGGCGAGAGGATCGGTACTATGTGCGAGAGCCGCCGCCACCGCCAATGGCCACGCCGAAAGAACTTCCAAAGAAGAAGAAGCAAAAGAAGGTGGAGGAGGAGGATCAGCGCACGCACAGACACACGCATATAACATTTTTGATTTGAAATCACACGTCCTCGTACACAGTTTCTTTGACCCTTCTTCTGGTGGCTGTGTTATAGCCGTAATTGTAGTCTCCAATCAAGCACGCAAAAACGAGGAAGAAGAAGACTATGAAGATCACAAGGAATGATATTGAGGCAGCGCTCCAGTGCGCATGTCTGTGGTAGCTGCTATAATCGGAGGTATAGTAAATTACAACTTCGGTTGGCGGAGGAGGGGATGCCATCTTTTGAATGGCTATTTTTGCTTGTTAAAGTACATATTCATTAAAAAAATTGTAGTCTGATGGACTATGCAAAACAGACGCCGCCCCTCAACGACTCCGTAGTGTGTTTTCGTGGAAAGGCAATGGGGCTTGCGGAAACCACTTACGTTGTGGTGGACGTGGAGACGGGGCAGCCGGTGTACCTGCCGGCGTACAACGCCGAACAGTTCTGCATGAACAATTCCGCTTTTCGGGACGCCTACGGCCAATACCTGAAACGGTTGCGGATCGAGACCGGCATTGACGGCCTGATGAGCGAC
>CAIWVL010000135.1 GCA_903916085.1 uncultured Spartobacteria bacterium | reverse complement strand
GCTTCACCCTGCACCTATCATGACCTCCTCACTCAATTTAGAAGACAAGGCTCAAGTTTCCGCTCAGCGCTCGCGCGTTTTGGTAGGAATGAGCGGGGGCGTAGATTCCTCTGTGGCTGTATGGCTTTTGAAGGAACAGGGGTACGAGGTGGTGGGTGTAACGATGAAGGTATGGCCGCAAGACTGCATGTCTCGTGCCGAAGACAAATGTTGCGGACCGCAAGCTATCGCCGACGCCCGTGGAGTCGCTCATTCTCTCGGGATTGCGCATTACGTAGTAGACGAGGCAGAGGCCTTTGAGAAGCAGGTGATCGACTACTTTACGGCCGAATACAAGTCGGGGCGCACGCCCAATCCTTGTGTGATGTGTAATGAAAAGGTGAAGTTTGGCAACCTTTGGGCGAAGGCTAAGGCGATCGGTGCCGATTACATCGCCACGGGTCATTACGCAATCGTGGATCATCTTCCAGAACGCTCCGTCCTCCGCAAGGGACGCGACCCGCGTAAGGATCAGAGTTACTTTTTGTTTAGCCTGCGCCAAGAACAGCTCAGCCGTTCGTTGTTCCCTTTGGGTGGTATGGAGAAAAGCGAAATTCGCGCCATCGCTCGAAAGCTGGGCCTCAAGGTCGCAGATAAAGTGGATAGTCAGGAAATTTGTTTTGTTCCAGGGAATGACTACAAGGCATTCTTGAAGGGGCATTTAGGAACCGATCAGTTCCAACCCGGTGGCATTTTTGACAAGCTCGGGAATCGCCTTGCCGAGCATGAAGGCATTGAGATGTACACGATCGGCCAGCGGAAAGGGTTACCTGGCGGTTCTCCGCGCCCGATGTACGTCATCGACATTGATCCCGAGACTCGGAGTGTCGTTGTGGGTGAAGCAGAAGACCTGGTGGTGGACGCTTTCGAGATGGATCATTGCCACTGGAACACGAATTCTGCTGCCGTGGGCACTTCTTTCGAGTGCATCGTGAAAATCCGGTACGCGCACCCCGGCGCAGCAGCCACAGTTTACCCTGAGGCCGACGGGAAAGCACGCGTACGCCTTCACGCGCCGCAGCGCGCGGTGACCCCTGGCCAAGCCGCCGTTTGTTATCTCGAGGATGCGGTGCTGGGCGGCGGTTGGATAGGCCGCAGCCTGCGGTAAGGGCTTCTTACTGGGGTAGATTCATGGTGGTGTCCGTCGGCTGGCCCCGCGTTCAGCGTGCGTCCGTCGATTTACGCGTGTTCCGGTCGTGTCGCTGCTGCTCAACCACGGACGTCCTGGGAATCTTTTGGGTTCAGGAAGAATCGTCGATTGACGTATGGGCGATCGTGCTACCTGGGCCTCGTGTCTGTCATACGCTTCCTCAGTGCGCGACCACTCTGAAATCAAGCGTTGATGCAACGTACGGACTAACGGACGTTTTGGTATGGCTTTGATTCCCGTTACGCAAGCCAGATTGAGACTCTACGAATTACTTGATCTCGCGGCTGCCTCCCACGACCCAATCCAAATCACTGGAAAACGCGCCAATGCAGTTCTGGTTTCAGTGGACGATTGGAGAAGCATCCAAGAAACCCTCTTTCCTAATTAACGTGGGCATCCGAATCGGTCTCTACTGTATGCAGTTCAGAATAATGCTCTCCATAATTCTGTCCACATTTGGATTCGCGTCAGCCGACGACATCCCCAAAGGCTACCTGGTTCCCTCCAAAACTTATTCACCTGATCACCACTACGGCGTCACCGTGCCAATTCTTGGCGGGGATCAGCAATCGGGGGACATCGCAAACAGTCTCATAGACCTTAGAACCGGGCGTATAATTGCAACAATAAGCTCCTCCTTTACAGGGTGGAGTCGGCAAAACCGCGGCGGCGTTCTTCCGTCGCGCTGGTCACCTGATGGCTCGTTGTTATTGTGGGAGGTAGAGGGTAGGTTTAGTCCGGATGCCGTAACAATTTTAAGCATCGAGGATGGCAGCGTGAAGTGGCAGCGCAATTTGCTGGAACTCGCTCAACACGCAATACTCGTCCGAACGCGAAAGGCTGTCCCCAAGAAATATGCAACGGCAAAGAGCAGGAACAAGGGCAATGGTGCAGCATTCCCCGACGGGTTTGCAGTAAATGTACGGGCGGAGGGAGACAAGGTAAGAGGCGGGCCGGAAGAAAATGTGAAAGGCGAGCCGGTCTCCTTGCCCTTGAAAATTCACGCCGAACTAACTTCAAATCCTAAAGTACTGGAATCCTATCCAAAGGAGGCTCAGTTGGATTCCGAATTGGACGCGGTGGTGGATCAGCAAGGCAAATTTACTGTGACGAGTTTTCGTCTCAGAGACGAACCATTTGAATGTGCGACTGCGCATTCTTGGTTTGAACTCACGAATCCCTCTGCGGTCGCCAAATGACCAGCCGAATAAAGGGGACCTAATACCATTAAACCTGAAAACGGCAATAGAGGAACGATCCGCTGCTATTCGTGCGTTGGGTAGCACTTGACATGGTTCCATCGGGGTCCTGGTCGCTCTCTAGGCTCGGAGGTTAACTTCGCTTTCGCTTAGTGCTCGATAACATCAACGCGATTGTGGCCCCCCTATCTCCGCAGACCCTTAGGCAATGTACGATTTGGCTCAAGAGTTAGAACTTCGTGCGGTTTGGTCGGATTTTTCAGACGGCACGGCTGATTGCTGGGCAACTTGCTTAGCTTGTAATCTCCCAGTGACCACCTTTGTCTGGGCCAACTCGACGAATTTGTCCGGCGACCTTTAGTCGATTGATCTGCCACTCCACACCTCGACGAGTGAGCCCCAACCGCGCAACGAGCTCTTCAGAGGTGATCGATGGCTGTTGAGAAATAATCCCAAGGATTTTGTCCCTAGTTTTCTCCACAGTTTTCTCCACAGTTTTCTCCACAGTTTTCTCCACAGTTTTCTCCGAAACTTTTGGTTCGAGCGGTTTGTCCGTTGTCCCGCGAATGAGGGCGAGATAAGTCTCCGAAGCACGGAACGTGAGCATCAAACCCGACATTCCTGAGTCAAACTCCGGAGCTGCAATTCCGTGACTAGCACAGGCAGAGGCGATTTTTTCAATGCCACGCCCCCACGACTCAATGTGACCAGACAAGAAAAACGCGTTCGCAATCAGCGGATTGTACGGCTTCGACGGGTGCTTTTCTAACAACCTGTCCAACGTCCACTTCTCCGGTAATTCGCCCGGATTCCACACCACAAGGTGATCCTCATAAACGCTGATCTGGATCGGAATGCCGGTCCCATAGTCCTTGTGAACCACTGCATTTAACAACGCCTCCCGCAGCCCAGCCTCTGGAAAAGGGTAACTCTCGATTCGCTGCAATTTTTCGTAACGAATCGAAGCCTTCAGATACTTAAGGTAAACGAGCTCAAGCACTGAATCCACTTGCTCAAATAAATTCCCCCGCACCAAATCCTGATAACGCAAATCGTGATTGTTCACGAAAAAACCGACTTTGAGATACGCTCCAGTGAACCAGCGTTCCGGGTCTGCGCTGAACAACAACGCTGCGGCTCGCTTCAATGACGCGCCTTCGGTGAGTTGCAGCTTCTCGAGGAGTCCATCCAAGCTCTCCCCAGCAACGCTCGGATCCAGTCTCCCGAATTTAATCCCTTTATCCTTAAACTGTTGAATCGTCTGAACCTTGCAATCCTCCACTCGGAAGCCAGGCAACGGTACATCGTCCCAATTGCGCCCTAACGTCCGGAGCATGAACTTCTGCAACGCCGCTCCCTTGAGTTCCTGTTTGGTACTTCCGCTCCGGTAATGGTACTCACCCCGGTAACTAATCGGACTCGGATACGGCTCCACAACAATCTCTAGCCAGTCGAGTTCACCCTGGGAGTGAAGGTTCACGTCGACGACGATCCCAAGAATATCCCGCACTTTGTTGGGAATCTCGACGAGCAGTCGAGACGCATCCGGCAACCCCACGACCTGCCCCTGATCGTTTTTCCCAATTTCAAGTGTGCCCCCTTGCGCGTTGGCGAACCCGCAGATCCAGCGCAGATATTCGTCGCGCCACATTTGTTTCCACTCCGTGTTCTGGTCTTCTTTCAAACTGGCGGATTCATCCATGTGGCGGACTTATCCTCACGCGCCTTTGATCACACTTTCCATCTTCGCCTGAGCTGCGCGAGCTTCACGGTAGCGCTGTGCAATGTCTTTTCGGGGAAGCAGGGGATCAGTCGTCGCGAGCGGGGCTACAGGGAGTCCCAACTTTTCCATCGCGTAGACTGCGGCGCCGCGAATGGAGGCCTCGGGCTCGGGGTTTGCGTATAGCGGTTGGTCGAGAATGTCGGCCAAGCGTTGCAGCGCTGTAGCCGAGTGCTGGATCCCGCCCGATACAAAGAACTTGGGCGTCTCTCCAATGTGGGACACGAGTTGGTCGCCTATCTGCGCGATGCGCTGATAGGTGGCTTCCGTGATCGCCTGGAAAAGATCCAGTGCTGTGGTGGACTGGGTGATGCCCTGGATGCTCCCCTGAAGTTCCTCGTTCCAGGTGGGCGCGCGTTCCGCCGTCCAAAAGGGTAGGACGGTGAGTCCGTGGTCGGGGCCGGGACGAGCGGCTAGGGCGGCTTCAAGTGCCTCGGGCGAGCCGAGTTGGAGTTCCCTCAAGCACCAGGCTCGCAGATTGCCCGCGTTGCTGATTGCTCCGCCTACGAGGTAGCGTTGGGCATCGACCCGGTAGCAGAACAGACCGGTCGGCGCTTGGGCTTGCGTTCCCGCTTGCATGATTCTGAGCGCGGCGCTCGTCCCCACGTTAATGGCGGCAAGCCCCGGCGCGGTACAACCGGAGCCCAGGTTGGAAGCTGCTCCGTCGCCGATCGCGGGAAACCACGGGACACCAGCAAGTTCAGGAAACTGTTGCGCTAGAGCGCCTTCAATCGCAACAGGCGCATCTGAGAGCGGCAAGAATTGAGATGCGTCCACGCCGCAGTGCGCGAGCAAAGGGGCGTCCCACTGGAGCGTGGTGGGGTTGAATAAACCGGTGCCCGTGGCCATCGCCAGAGCGCATCCTGCGCGGCCAATGAGCTGTTGCTGGAGCCATTCTGCGGGGGACATCCAGTGCTTTGCTGCTTTGAAGGCTGCGGGGTGTTTCTCATTCAGCCATAGCAATTTAGCGGGCCAAAAGGAACTCCTCAGCATACATCCAGTCCGAGCGTGGACTTCGGCTTCGGAAAAGGTCTCGCGCAGTTGTGCGGCCTCGGGGCGGCAGCGTGAATCTGCCCAGGTGATAATGTGGGTTAGAGGTGCTCCGGCTGCATCGGTGCCGATAAGGCTGTGCCAAAAACACGAAACGCCCACTCCTGCAATGGGGCGTCCGCGCAGTTCGGGGCATTCCCGAGCGAAAGCCAGGGTTTGGGCGATGCACCCCCGGATTGCGCCAAGTAGCACAGCGGGCTCAAGTTCTGCCCCGCCATCGGGCGTGGTGAGCAGGGGATAGCTACGCTGGGCAGTGGACTCAACAATGCGGGCACCTGTTTCGTCAAAAAGAGCGGCACGGCTGGAGGAGGTTCCGAGATCGAGGGAAAGCAGCAACGGAGACATGACTTGAGGAGATTAATGGTGCCTGAAAGAGTGCGAAAGTGAGCCCGGTTATTTGGCCGCCCGGTACTGGAGCAGGGCCGCCTGCATTAAGTCCACGGGAGCCTCCCTTTGAAACCAAATCTCAAATGCCAGCGCGCCTTGATGTAGCAACATCGAAAGTCCGTTTGCAGTGCGAGCCCCGACCCCTTCTGCATCTCTAATTAGCTGGGTACGGCTGCTGTAAATGGTGTCGTACACGCAATGGTCGCGTCGAAGAAGCGAACGATTGAGCGGGGAGGGATCCTCTGGATTCATCCCTAACGAACTGCATTGCAAAATCAGGTCGGTCGCCGCCACGTAATCCGCAAGGTTCGGGTCTGTGAGGCTCACTGCAAATACCTGTGGGGCAGGTTTTTCAGATGGGATTAGTTGGCGGATTTCTGCGGCGAGTGCTTCGACTTTGTCTAACGTTCGGTTCACCAGCACGATTTGACGACATCCCTCTAGCGCACATTGCAGGGCGATTGCTCGTCCTGCTCCGCCGCCCGCGCCCAGAATGAGCACGCGAAGGTTGCCCAGAGACGCGTCGAAATCTTGGGCAATGGCGCGCACGAGTCCGGTGCCATCGGTGTTGAATCCCGTGAGAGAGCCTTCATCGAAGGCGAGGGTATTCACCGCTCCCATCAGCTTGGCGTGCGGATGAATGACGTCGAGCAGGGGCAGCACTGCGGTTTTGTGGGGGATGGTAAGATTGACTCCTATGAAGTTGTTAAACTTCAGAAGAGCAATGGCTTCAGCAAGTTCCTCCGGACGGATGTGCAAGCGACCGTACACCTGCGTGAGGCCGCACGCCTTTAACGCCGCCATGTGCATCGGAGGTGAGGCCGAGTGCGCCACGGGATCGCCTAGCACTGCAAGCTGGAGGGGCGAATGCCCGTTCCAAGCACGGGCATCTGCCAAGGTGAAAACGTGGGCTGGTGTACTCACAGTTAAGCCTGTGCGTGCGTCGTGATTGCGTTCCGTAAACGGGCTACGGTGCGCTTCTGCCCTAGGATTTCGAGCATGGGGAACAAGTTGGGTCCCGAGGGGCGTCCCGAAACGGAGACGCGGGTTGGCAGGAGGAGTTCGTTGGGTTTCGCGCCGAGTTCCGCAGCCGTGTGCTTAAGCGCGGCCTCGGCGGAGGCTGCGCTCCATTCGGGGACGGAGTCAAAGGCGGCGACGAGGGCTGTGAGGCGCTCAAGGACGACGGGAGAGGCGAAAGCTTTGCGGGCGGCCTCCGGATCGAAGGTGTAATCTTCCGTGAAGAAGTAGGAAATCCAGGCGGGGATCTCGGAGCAGAGTTTTACTTTTTCACGGACGATCGCGAGCACTGGATCGAGGGCTTCAGGTTGGCCGAAGGCGATGCCAGCTTTTTTAATGAAAGGCAGGCACATTTCGCGGAAGCGCTCCAAGGGCAGCTTGGTCAGATGCTGTGTGTTTAACCAGAGGCACTTGTCTAAATCAAAGTGCGCGTTTTTGCGGTTCACTTTGCTGAGGTCGAACAGGTTCACTGTCTCTTCCAACTCCAGGAGTTCGCGGTTGTCCTTGGGCGACCAACCGAGCAGCGAAAGGTAATTGCGCAGGGCCCCGGGCGTGTACCCAGCTTCGATGTAGCCAGTGATGCTCGCGCCTGCATCGCGCTTGCTCATCTTTGAGCCGTCCTTGTTAAGGATCAGCGGGATGTGCGCGTAGGAGGGCGGCTGGCAACCGAGCGCCTTGAAAAGCTCCAGATGTTTGGGCGTGTTTGAAAGGTGATCCTCCCCACGGATCACGTGGGTGATGCCCATTTCGATGTCATCCACAACATTCACGAAGTGGAAAATCCACGAACCATCCGGCCTCCGAATTGTCATGTCGGGATGCGTTTCTGGGTTGGACAAGTCGAACTCGATGCGCCCACAAACGATGTCATCTACGACCACGATCTCGCGCAGGGAGCGAAACCGCCAAGCTCCGCCGTCCTCGTACAAGTGACCGGAGGCGAGGAGTTTTTGGAAGTAGGTCTCGTAGATGTCTTCGCGCTGGGACTGAAAGTAGGGGCCGTGTGCGCCGCCCACTTCGGGGCCCTCGTCCCAGTCGAGCCCGAGCCAGCGCAGGCCGTCCAGAATCACTTGTACCGCTTCCTGGGTGTTCCTCGCCTTGTCGGTGTCTTCAATGCGGAGTACGAACTTTCCTCCGTGATGGCGGGCGTAAAGCCAGTTGAAAAGGGCTGTCCGGGCACCGCCCACATGCAGGTAACCAGTGGGGGATGGGGCGAAGCGGACGCGGATTTCGGGATTCATATAAAGGGAAAGCAAAAGTGCAAACCCTACGCCGGTGGGGCGAGCAAAAACGCGGTGTAAACCTGAGCCCACTGCGAAGTCTTAAGTGCAAAGCAATCTAACGCACGGGTGGAGCAACCTTGACCCTGTGGCATCGGGGTTTAGTGTAGTGACTCGCGCCGTGGGCTAATTCCCGCCGGTCGCCCACCCCGGTCATGTTTCAGAAAGTACTCGTTATCGACGATTCGCCAGTCTCTGCCGAGCTGGCGGAGAAGGTTCTTGCGCAGCAATACCCTGGGGCGCCGGTAGATGTGCTGTATGCCCAACGCGGCGTGGACGCCTTCGAACGTCTGCAGGCCGCGCAACCCGAACTGATTTTCCTTTCCGATTCGCTCCCTGATCTGAGCGCTGAGGCTGTCTGTCTTCGACTCCTCAGCGATCCGATGACTGCAGGCATCCCCGTCTGCATTGCTAATAATTCTGGTCAGGCTGATGCGCTGGAGGATCGTTTTTCGAATGTTCGAAAGGTGCTTCCCAAACCCGTCGGCCGGGATGCTTGGGCCGAACTGCTTGCCCGTATGGTTGCAGCTCCAAAGGTGGAGCGCCACGCTGGGGACCCGCATTTTCACGACCCGGCTCGCTCGGCATTCAGTGGCCACACGGGCTTTTTTCAAATTCAGGCCGCCTTACAAATGGCGCACGGCGACCGCCTTACGGGTGTTCTCCGTTTTTTTGTGAGTCGTACTCCCGTTGAGTTGTACGTGAGCAAGGGGCGGTTCGTGTTCGCTTCTACGCGCAACTACCCGCTGTATTGTCGGGACTCGCCCGCGATTCTTGATCAGGCCAGCCTCGGGCAGGTCATGGAAGCGCAACTTGGACAGTCTGTTTCGGGGTGCCCCATGTTTTTGTACCTGGGGCTCAAAGGATTGCTTCCACAGGAGGAAGTCGTCCCGCTCATTCGCGAACACGGGCACCGACTGTTCTCCGCGCTTTGGACAATTGGTCGCGTCGCGTTCGAATTTGAACGCATGGATACGTTGCCTGATTTCGCTGCGAAGTTCCCCGCCTCCGGTGACGATGCAGATAATTGGGTGCTCGTGTCATTGCGCCACATTCGGATGGAGCAACTTCCTCTGCCGCTGCGTATTGGCACCAATGGTTCTCCTGTTTACACGCGGCGCGGCACTGAAATGGTGCAGCGCCTGCGGCTCACTGAGCGCGAATCGCGTTTTGCGGCTGGAGTGAATGGCGCAGAATCGCTCCTGTCGCTCGCGAAGCGTACGGGCGTGGATTTGGCGGAGGCACAGGCCATGGTGTTCCGGTTCACGACGTTGGGCGTGATGGATTACTGGAGTGGCATGGGCCTTCCCGGTGCAGCGCTACCTGCAATGGCCGCACGCCGGAGAGCGTAGGTCGGTGAAACGGCGGTTGGGGAAGGCTGGCGCAGTGGGGCGCAAACGCGGCACTTCCCCGCACAATGCGCCTCGATGACCCATTCATTGACGAATCAAGAAACGGATCCAATCCCCGTCGTTGTGCCCCATCGGAATGATCAGGAGCTTTTAAGAGTTCGGGCTGAAATATCAGGTTGGCAAGCTTTTGCGTGAATCTCCGAACGGGGATTGGGTGGTCTCTGTCACGCTTATTGAGTCTGGTGAGACAGCGGAGCAACGGAGCGACTTTACTCCGATCTTCTAAGCATGTGGCGGTTGATTGGACTCCACGTTTCTGGAGAGAGAACTGCGCTGTACTGAATCCTCTCTTGGGCGTTAATCGCCGCCCTCGGCCTGCTGTAAACGCGGGGTTGAGCTCACTTCATGCAACGCGTAAGGTCTGAGATCGTCCCATGGCCAAACTGACCTCTAAACCTGAACCGACCTTCGAATCCGCGTTGGAACGCCTTGAGCAAATCGTGGAGGAAATGGAGGGAGACAAACTTCCTTTGGAGGAACTCTTGGGGCGTTACGAAGAAGGCACTCGGCTTGTAAAAGTCTGTCAGGAAAGACTTAACACTGCGGAAAAGCGTATCGAAATTATCACCCGTAACGCTTCGGGTGGCGCTGACCTCGCCGCGTTTGACCCGGCGGCAGCCGCTTCGCCAGAGACCGCGCACGTGCCGACCTCACGTGCTAGTGCCGCCAAAAAGACTCCGCCCGACGAGGTGAGCCTGTTTTAGTTTGAGTGACCGTGCCTGAGTTCAAGCAGTGTGCTGTAACCTAAAAGTCGCTTAACCAGAGCTGTGTAAGCTGTTTGTCGCGCCCTCATTCGCAATTCCTATTCCGTCCCTGCTCCTGCAGGACTCCCCATAATTTCCATGTCCACCAAGTTTCTACCGTCCATCAACACGCCTGCTGATGTTAAAAAGTTGCGGGAGCGGGATCTCTTTGATCTGGCCCAGGAGGTACGCGATGAGCTTGTGCGCGTGCTTTCAGAGGATAACCCGACCTCAGTAGGGGGGCACCTCGGACCGAACCTCGGTGTCGTGGAGTTGACCATCGCGTTGCATCGCGTTTTCTCCACGCCGACGGATAAGTTTGTGTTCGATGTATCGCATCAGGGTTACGTGCATAAGTTGCTTACGGGCAGGCGTGAACGCTTCGATACGATCCGTCAGTACGAGGGCCTAAACGGCTTCCTTTTGCGTTCCGAAAGTGAGCACGACTGTTATGGCGCGGGCCACGCCGGCACTGCCCTTTCCGCATCGCTTGGCATGGCCGTAGGGCGCGACCTGCGCGGAGGAGACGAGCACGTCGTGTGTGTGGCGGGCGATGCTGCCTTTACTTGTGGTGTTAGTTACGAGGCACTGAACAACGTTGCCGAACAAACCAAACGTCTCATTGTTGTTCTCAACGATAACGAATGGTCCATTGCCAAGAATGTGGGGGCCATTGCGGCTTATCTCAACAAAATCGCCACCAATCCCGCCTACGCGCATCTACACGAAAAGGCGTCGAACTTTGTGAAGATGATTGGGGGCCAGTCTGCGCTGGATTTTGCGCACCGCGTGGAAGCGGGGGTGAAAAACCTCATCCTGCCCAGCGTGATTTTTGAGGAGTTTGGCTTCCGCTATTACGGGCCCATCGATGGGCACGACATTCCTCTTTTGGTGCGGACTTTTGAGTTCCTGAAAACTCAGAACGAACCCGTGATTTTGCACATTCTCACCCAGAAGGGGCGGGGCTATGCTCCAGCTTTAGAGAAGCCCGATAAGTTTCACGGCCTCGGCAAGTTCGAGCCTAAGACGGGGGCTACAAAACCCATGGCTACGGCTACTTTTTCCGAGCTGCTGGGGCATACGCTCGCGAAGTTTGCGGAGCAAAACAACCGGCTCGTGGCAATTACGGCGGCCATGCCTACGGGTACCGGCCTTGCGGCGTTTGCGGCGGCGCATCCGAAGCGTTATTTCGACGTTGGCATCGCTGAGGAGCATGCCGCGCTGTTTGCTTGTGGTCTCGCCACGCAGGGTTTCAAACCCTTCCTCGCGATCTATTCGACCTTCATGCAGCGTGCTTTCGACATGATCATGCACGACATCGCGCTCCAGAAGCTCAACGTGGCGTTGTGTATGGATCGCGGCGGCCTTTCTGGGGACGACGGCCCCACGCACCACGGGCTTTTCGACATCGGTTATCTGCGCCATGTGCCGAACCTCGTGTTCTGCACTCCTCGCGATGAGGCTGAGTTTGTGGACATGCTTTGGACGATGAACCATTACAATGGACCCATCGCCATCCGGTATCCGCGTGGTGTTGGTACAGGTGCAGTGCCCGCAGAGCAGCCACGTCTCTTGGAAATCAGCAAGTCCGAGGTGGTACGTCACGGGGGGGCGCAACCGGTGCGTGTCGCGCTGTTTGGATTGGGAAACCTGTGCGCAATGGCGGAGGAAGCTGCGGTCATTTTGGAAGCTCGGGGAATTTCGAGTGCAGTCATTAACCCGCGCTGGATTAAGCCTTTAGACACTGGCACCCTGGAGTTCTACGCCCGCTCTGCAGATGTCATTTGCACCTTTGAAGATCACGTGGTTGTAAACGGCTACGGCAGTTCCGTGATGGAGCACCTTTCTGAAGAGGGGATTCATGTTCCTGTGGTACGCATTGGATGGCCCGACCAGTTCGTCGAACATGGGGCGGTGGACATTCTTCGTAAGAAGCACGGCGTCACCGCCGAGGCCGCTGTGGAGCGAATTCTGGCCCTGCTTGATGGCGTTCTGCCCTCTGTGCCCACGCGCCCGCCCGCCGCTTTGGCTTAGTGCGGAAAATGGTAGAGCCCTCACTCTTAACATAACGTGAATGGCCCCACTATTGACGTCCGCGGATTGACTAAAGCCTTCCGCACGTACAAGAAGCAGCCCGGTTTGGGTGGGGCATTGCGTGGATTATTTCATCGCGAGTACACCGAAATGCGTGCGGTGGACGGCGTGAGTTTTAGTATTCAAGAGGGCGAGTTCGTCGGCTTTCTGGGGCCCAATGGTGCCGGAAAAACAACGATGCTTAAGATGCTTTCCGGCCTCGTGCAGCCCACTGGTGGCGAGGCCAATGTCCTCGGCTTCACGCCTTGGGACCGCAAGGATGCGATGAAGCGCCAGTTCGCCTTGCTCATGGGACAGAAAAACGCGTTGTGGTGGGACTTGCCCGCCCGCGAATCCCTGGAGCTGAACCGGGTGATCTATGGCATTGAGCGCAAAAAGTTTGAGGCGGTCGTGGAGGAGCTTACCGTCTTGCTCGATTGCAGGGATAAACTGGATGTTATGGTCCGCGAGCTTTCCTTGGGTGAGCGCATGAAGATGGAACTCATTGCAGCGCTGTTACATTCACCCCGCGTGTTGTTCTTGGACGAACCCACCATTGGGCTGGATGTCACGTCGCAAAAGCGGGTCCGCGAGTTTTTGAAGCGTCATAACAAAGCTTCTGGCGTAACCACATTGCTCACTAGCCATTACATGGGTGACATTGAGGAGCTTTGCCACAGGGTCATCATCATTGACCACGGTAAACTATTTTTCGACGGACCGCTTTCCTCAGTGGTGGACCGGTTTTCGGCCCACAAGGTATTGCTCCTAACGTTTTCGCGGGAAGTAGACGCGCGCTTTGTGGAAATGGGTGAAGTCCTCGAACAGACGCCGCTGAGCGTGCGTCTGCGCGTGGCGCGAAGCCGCGTGGCGGATGTGTGTCGGGAAGCGCTGGCAGCTTGGCCCGTGAGCGATCTCGCTGTGACTGAGCCGTCAGTGGAAGAGGTTATCCGGCAGTTGTTTGATACGGTTCAGCACTAGCAGCTTGAATCGTACTTACCTATGCCGCCCTTTCTTATCACCCTATTTCACGGGGTAGTGCTCGCGCTTCTGTTGGTTGCCTTGTTTCAGCTCGCTGTGCATCTCGCTGTGATGCCCAGACTGCGCGCCCCTCTGTTGCACCAACCGTCCGGCGCGGTATCGCCTCGGATTTCTGTGCTGGTTCCCGCTCGCAACGAGGCGTTGAACATCGAGCGGTGCGTGCGCTCGCTCCTGACGCAGGATTACCCAAACTTCAGTGTCCATGTGCTCGATGATCATTCCACCGACTCCACAGCTGCGATTGTGCGTTCGTTAGGACTGACCGAGGGCAACGGCGGCTTGTTACGCGGAGCCGAACTCCCAGAACGCTGGGTAGGAAAAAACTGGGCATGTCATCAGCTCTCTCAAGTGGCTGATGGCGAGTATCTCTTGTTCACGGATGCTGATACGGAGCATCAGCCTGGGATGCTCCGGGCGCTTCTTGGAATGGCTCGGCAGCAGGAAGCAGTGCTGGTTTCCGCTTGGCCCGAGCAGCTTACCGAGACGTTCGCTGAACGGCTTGTGGTGTCGCTGTTGCCGTTTTGCGGGTTGCTGTTTTATCCTCATCTGCTGGTGTATCTTCTTGGAAAGAAACCTCTTTGGCGCCAGCGCGTGCCTATTTCGTGGCGGCGTGGCTTAGGTGCAGCCAACGGGCAGGTGTTATTTTTCTCCCGAACCGGTTATCGAGCAATCGGCGGGCATTTGGCGTTGCGCGAGCATCTAGTTGAAGATGTTGCACTTGGGCGTGCCGTAGCGGAGCGTATGGGAGAGGGACTGTGGTGGGTGAACTGCGACGGAGCTAGATTCGTACGCTGCCGGATGTATCGCAACACTAGGGAAGTGTGGGAAGGCTTCACTAAAAACGCGCGGGCTGCATTCGAGGGGTTCGCGATTGGGTTTTGGGCGGCGGGGTTGCTTCAGTTGGTGTTGCTCCTGCTGCCGTTTGCGTTTCTGCTTGGGCCTGAGAGGTATAGAGACTGGGCGGTACTACAGGTGTGCGTGATTCTAACGATGCGAATCCTAGCCACAGCAGGCCTTGGAGGTTCGTGGTGGAGCGTTATTTTGCATCCATTTGCTTATGGTTTTGCCTTGGCGATTGGAATGAATAGTTGGCGGCGTTCCAGAGGTCCCGGTGTGCTTTGGAAAGGGCGCCTCTACGCAGTGCGTCACCCCTTGCAGACCGAGCGCTAGGTTTGACTCAGGGCTTGTAAGAGTAGGATGTCTGGCTATCTTCAAAGCCTAGCTTAACCGTTGTCCTGAGCCACCCTATGACCCTCGCCACCCTACTCTCGGCAGAGCAAATTATTCCCGAGATGCAGGCCACAGAACGTTGGTCGGCCATTACTGAGCTAGTGGATTTGTTGGTAACCCAAGAGCGCATCGCCCCTGAGGATCGACGTAATGTGCTCGACGCCTTGCAGGAGCGTGAGCACACCATGAGTACCGGCATCGGTCTCGGGATCGCGATCCCCCACGCTTCTTCCGACAAGGTTTCAAATGTCGTAGCCGCTTTTGGACGCTCTAAAAATGGGATCGAGTTCGGTGCCCTCGATCACGCCCCAGTACGGTTCGTGGTGTTATTTGTGGTTCCCAAGGATCAATTCCAAATTCATCTACGCACCCTCGCTGCAATTGCCAAGTTCCTCAACGACAGAAGTGTGCGTGAGCGTCTTGCTTCCGCTGAGGCTGCTCAGGACATCCTCGAAGTGTTCGATGCTCCAGGCCGCTAACGCTGCCCTTTCTCTCCCGATTCCTCCTACGATCGCCACATTCGGCCTGCACTCAACAGTGCCCGAATTCTTCTCTCGGCGTCTTTTTTAATTAGCGATTTTTCATGGAAACCATTCCCGCATTATTGGAGCAGCGTCTACGTGCCGCCGTCGAAGACCCCGGAGATATCCCGCTGCGCATCACGTCCGCCTCTGACTCACGCTTTGGCGATTATCAGGCCAACGCAGCTATGCTCCTCGCCAAACAACGCCGCCAAAATCCTCGCGTTGTTGCTCTGGAAATTCTTGATAGACTGAAGGTTGACGACATCTGTAGCTCCGTGGAAATCGCAGGAGCTGGGTTCCTTAACTTTCGCCTCCGCCCCGAGTGGGTGCAGGCCCGAGTGGAAATGCTACGCTTGGACGCGCATTTGGGCGTGCCCGTGCCGGAGCGTCCGAAGTGTATCGTGATCGACTTCTCTTCGCCGAACGTTGCTAAACCCATGCACGTCGGCCACATCCGCTCGACGATTCTGGGTGATTCCCTCGCGAAGATTGCCGAGTTTATCGGACACAAAGTAGTGCGTGACAATCACATCGGCGATTGGGGGACGCAGTTCGGGATGCTTCTTGTAGGGTGGAAGACGGTCCTCGACCGGGCCGCATTGGAGCGCGATCCACTCCTGGAGATGGAACGCATTTACAAGGACGTCAGCGCCCGTTGTCGGGAGGATGCCACCGTTCTGGAAAGCGCTCGACAGGAGTTGGTTAAGCTCCAGTCTGGGGATGCTGAAAACCTCGGACTCTGGCGGGAAATGATCCGCCTTTCGCAGTCTCAGTTTGATACCATCTACGGTCGGCTGGGCGTGCGTTTCGACGTCACTCTCGGTGAGAGTTTTTACAACGAGCGGCTGCATCCCGTTGTGGAAGAACTGCGTGCGCGACAGATCGCTCGCGCCAGCGATGGCGCCATGTGCGTCTTTACGGATGGCAGTCTGCCTCAGGAGCAGGATCCATTTCTCATCAAGGACAAGGACGGTTGGCGTGATAACCCAGCCATTGTTCTCAAAAGCGATGGCGCTGCGAACTACACCACTACCGATCTCGCCACTTTACAGTACCGCCTCGAAACGTGGCATCCGGATGAAATCGTGTACGTGACTGACGGTCGCCAGCAGTTGCATTTCCGTCAGATGTTCTCCGTATTCCAGCGTTGGATGCCGGAAGCTGCCGCGTCCGTACGTCTTTCGCATGTGTGGTTTGGTTCTATTCTAGGAGATGACGGCAAGCCGTTTAAGACGCGCTCCGGCGAAACGGTTCGCTTGGCGGATCTTCTCGACGAGGCAGAAGAACGCTCTTTTGCTCAGGTGAGCGAACGGAATCCAGCGCTCCCCGAAGCGGAGCGCCGCGAGATCGCCCGTGTAATCGGTTTGGGCGCAGTGAAGTATGCAGATTTGCTCCCGCACAGGCAGGGGGATTACACGTTTTCGTGGGATCGCATGCTGAGTTTCCAGGGAAACACGGCACCGTATCTTCAGAACGCGTACGTACGGATTCAGTCGATTTTCAGGAAGCTGGCTGAGGCCGGTTCAGAGCGGATTCTGGGGGCTGCATTGTTGCTAGAGCATCCAGCGGAGGTTGCTCTGGGCAAAAGGCTTCTGGAATTTGGTGAAGTGCTTCCGATGGTGCTGGAAGATCATCGGCCCAATACGCTCGCCAATTATCTGTATGAGTTGGCGAACACGTTCCATGCGTTTTACGAGGCGTGCCCCGTGTTAAAGTCCGAGGGTGCGCAGCGGGCAAGTCGGCTTGAACTGTGCGAGATTTCCGCCCGGATGTTGAAGACCGGGCTGGGGCTCCTGGGGATCGAAGTGCCCGAGCGGATGTAACTCCTTTGAAGAGAGGGAGGAGTACTTAGAATGCCTAAATTAGCTTAAAAAAGAGAGGGCACGCGGAGGCGCAGAGAGCGCGGAGGAATTACTGCATAACCTTTAAAGTCAGTTTTTATAAAAGCTCCGCGTTCTCCGCCTCTACGTCTATGCTGGTGGCGGCGGAATGAGGTTTCCACCATTAAAGCGACCTAATCCAAGCCAGTTTGGCTCAACGCCTTGGCTAGTAGGTCGACTACGCCAAGTTCTATGGCGCTAGAGTGCATATATTCGAAGTCAAGTTGCGTTGCGTTTACCCTCAGCACGCCAACGATATCTCCCCACTGTCGTTCGGAAGATTGTCCTCCTGCGCGATACCACTCAAGTTTTGCTGTAATGATGTCCTCTGGTGAACAGACCGGAATTTCGACCTCACTCCATTCCGCGATTGGTGTTCGTTTCGCTCGGCTAAACTGCCGGCCGTCAAAACGGCGTAGTTTTGGCAGAAATACGTCCACCTTCATTGCGGTTGCAAAGTGGATCAAATTAAAGGAGCTACGATCATTTATGGCTTGTCGGATTGACTGTTCCTCTACGTACCAATCATCTCCTAGGATTGCTACAAAAGGCTGCACATGAACGGTCTTCAAATCCGCGATAATGTCCGCATCGAGCGTTGCCCGGGGAATGCCATGGACTGAGCTTGCAAGCGATCCTCCAAGAAACCAACGCACGCCAAGGTTGTCCAGAATCCCTGCAATTGTGAGGGTGACCGTCAGGTTCTCATCCATGAGTATCGCGAGGGCCGTACACTTTCGAAGCTAACTCGGGTCCTAGCCAGCGCTCGGCGAGGAGGCGGTTCCGGAATCCTTCTGGTTTCTCGCTAAACTGCTTTTTTAGGGCAGCCCGGATCATTTCTCGCATGGAGGTACTCCATCCCGTGGCCATGGAAAACCTGCGTGCAGGCGACATTTTTTGCAGCACTTTCACCCTCACTGCATCGGCCTGGAGGCTAGTGTCATTCACTCCTCCAAATTTACGCAACATTGGCAACTAAGCAACGCTGTCCCATGTTGTAAGCGGTGTGAATGCGAAAAGCACTTGGTCCCAGAGGTGTGCGACGCACGCCCTCCGGGACTGTTGTCGATCTTGCCTCTTCAGGGCACTACGCGCCCATACCGTCTTCGAACGAGCCTGCTGCTGCTGGCCATGCGAAGTGGTCGCGCACATACCGGATTCCGTCGGCGCTTGTGTAGTCGAGATCCTTGTGAGCGCTTTCGGCTTCCACGACGAGCGGCGCTGACTGCGCGCCTGTGAGCTTGCAGTACCGGTGGGGATAACCGATTTGCAGCATCAACTCAGCGTAACGCTGCATGTTCAAGTCGCCGGTCGCTAAGTCTGTGAACTGCATGGCACGCTTGGACCAGTTTGGTTCCATCGAGCGTACAGGCAGTCCGGGGCGGACTGTGTGGTTCTTGATGTGGCAGGCGTACACGCGTTCGCCAACTTTGAGGAACCGGCTTTCAAAGGATTCGCCTTCCCAGCAATGCGAAGGATCCGCGTTCACTGCCAGGGACTCATCCCCATCGCAGATGGACACCAGTGATAGAAACTCGTCCGCAGTCGCCGCCGCCGTGCCTGGATGAATTTCGTGGCAAAGCTTGATCCCGAGCGAGCGGGCGTGGTTGCGGATCTTGGCTGTCTTGGTGACAAAACGCTCCTGACCTTCCTTGATCAGGTCGTAACCAGGTCCTGCCCAAAAGCCCCAAGGATAACCGCTTGCGAGTTCAAAGCCGAATGCGACGCCCCAAAACATGGGGAAGATTTTGACGTTTAATTCTGCCAGTAAATCCAGCAACCGAAGCACATAACCCTCGGCCCAAGCTTCAATTTCAGCCGGGGATTTCTTGGCGATGTCTTCAGGAATGAATGGACGAATCGTGGGTGAACCTGTCCACGCCGTCGTGTGCACCCAGATCGGGCAGTGCCCGGACACGCCGTCGAGTCGGAGGCCGTTCTCGGCAAAAGTGGAAACGATGTCCTTGGCGGATTTGAAGCCGTTGCCTTCCTGGAGCATGTAGTTGCTCGGCTGCGCGCCCGCAGCGCCGGAAGCTTTGGCGTACTTGAGGAATTCGCCAAGGGACTTTGCGCCATGCTGGGCGCCTTCGATGGAGGGATGATAGACGCTATGTGCCATGGGCCAAAAGCCTAGACGGGCCACCGCGTTCTCCGCAAGAAAACGCTGAGCGGGCGGTTGGAGAACACGGTTTGTATTGCGTGGCTTATGAGCAGACGATCTGGCACGCTGACTTATCCACACAAAAATCTCAACGCCGTATCATTGTGAATTTTACAAAAACGCTGATCGCTTTCATGGCTTTAGGGCTGATCTTTTATCTCTGCGAACGAATCCTTGGGAATCGAAGGAGGGCCTTCGTCCTGCGGTCCGGCGTCGGGGTTGATACAGTGTACTTTTTTACAGCCAATTTCGTTAAATTATTTACGAAAGCTCTATTGGTTGTTCCTTTTATTGTGCTGTTTGCCTTTCATGTAACAACACCTGAAGAAGTACGAGCTTCAATGTATCACGGATGCGGCCCGGTGTTGAATCAGCCTCGTTGGCTCCAGGCCTTGGAGATTTATCTCTTGGTAGACTTCTCTGGCTACTGGATCCACCGACTCTTTCATACCGGCGGATGGTGGCCTTTTCATGCAGTACACCATAGTTCTCAGGATCTTGACTGGCTCTCAAGCGTACGGGTGCATCCAATTAATGATGTCGTTGATAAGATCGCTCAGACGGTGCCCGTTCTTCTCTTGGGCTTTGATCCTTACACCACTGCTGGAACTACCGTTTTCTTCACCTTTTATGCAATCTTCCTCCATGCTGATGTTAATTGGGATTTTGGCCCTTTACGTTCCCTAATTGCGACGCCTGTTTTCCATCGATGGCATCATTCAAAGGATCCCGAAGCAATTGACAAAAACTTTGCGGGACTGCTGCCTCTCTGGGATGTTCTTTTCGGAACTTACTACATGCCGCGCGACCGGATGCCACAGAACTTTGGTGCTACCGAGCCGGTTCCAAAGGGGTATTTTGGCCAGCTGTGGCATCCGTTTGCACATTTTTTGAGACGTAAGAAGCCGCCATTCCGCTGATGTCACGGTTCTTGCTTGTGGTGTCTTCACAAATGCTTTCACCCGACACAATTTTGGCGGAGCACAGCGCCGCCGTTTTAGGTTCTTTAATCTTTTGCTAACGATGCATGCGTTAGGCCGACAAGTGAGGCTCTGTCTCTCAAGGGAGTCGAACTAGGTCACTCGAGACCGTTACGGGCCGTTCATCGGAGACGAGCGCGAACCATACGGCGGCTTCGGGCGGCAACTGTGTCTCGTACGATTCGCCTATTTTTGTCGCAGGTGCCGCGATCCATTCGCGCTCGAGTTCGGCTTTACGCAATAGTTCAGGATCGTTTTCAACACCGGCAGGAAATGCCTTTGCCCAATAGACTTCTGCCTTGATCAATGGAATAGGTGCAAGAACGCTGAAGCGTACAAGGTGCACGTCCGCCGTCTTTTGTGCGGTAACCTTTGGGAAGGGTTTGCCAAGGCCTTTGAGGTAGTACTCAAAGTAAGGCACCTCCATGGCGAGCCAGCTGGCGCGGCTGCCACTGAGCTGCTTCGCTCCGGGCTCTGGCTTGAATCCTTCAAAGCCAGTGCCCCCGGGGACGAGGATCTTGTGATTGCTGTTCGGCGAATACACATGGTTTTTCTCGCCGGGTATCGCATCAAATGTGGCTTGCGCTGCCTCAGGCCAGCCAAAGAAATCATTCGCGGCTGCGGCGTGGAAAAACGCGGCTTTCATGTTTGGCGCGCGGCGACCGGGATCAAGGTCCTGTAGCCAACGCTCGCGTTCTTCTGGGGTCATGTTTTGCGCAATGCTCCCGGACTTGGCGTTTGGGGCGGGTTTGCCGCCGAGCCAGTTGCCTTTGTCAAAAAAACCACAGCCGTAGATAGCAAAACCGGCCTTCACTTTGTCCCCCGCAAGGCCGCAAACCATCGTCGCCATCGTCCCGCCCCACGACAAGCCGCAGACACCGATGTTCTCAGTATCGACGTTGGGCTGCGCGCGTAACAGATCCAGTGCCTTCATGGCGGCAAGCATGCCGTCGAAAATAACGCTCTTGGTCGTATCCGGCTGCATCGTGTAACGACCGTCGGCATAACCTTTTGACATCGGCAGTTCGCCACGCGTGAGCGGACTGTAGAGGCCGGGCATGTCCGGTGCCACTGCGATGTAGCCGCGCTGCGCCCATGCCATTGCCTTCTCTTCCTCCGCATTGCCACCGGAACCGTGCAAAATCAAAATGCCCGGATGCTTGCCCGGCGTCTTTGGCGTGGCGATGACGGCATAGGCTTCATTCTTGTCGCGGATGCGAAACAACACGCGGCGCACTGTAATGTCCTCAGGCACAGGCGTAATTTCGCGAAGAATCTGCGGCGCCTTTCCATCAAGGTACTTCGCGAAAGGATCAGTCGCGTCAGCTGCGTGCACGGCCGATTGCTGTGGAAAAAACAGCGGCAGACAAAGCGATGCTGCGCGCCATGAGCGTCTCAATGAAAGGCGAGCAACAGTGGAGGGGGAAAGGGCTGATTTCATTCTGGAGGGCTTTTTTGATGAGGCGAATTTCGGGACGGTGCCAATCTCGAAATACCTCGATCACGTTGTACAACGAGGCGTGGTGGGGATGGGTGGAAATTCAACGGTCTGCTGTCGAATGTGAGGTGCCCGGCCAAAACATGGATGCCAACTCTTGCGCGCCCCTATCCGTGCGAGTAGCGTCTCGCCATGAGCACGCTTGAAATGCTAGTCGAAGAGCTCAAGGCACTTCCGGCTCCGAAATTGGAAGCTGCGGCCGCCTTGATGCAACGGCTTAAGCATGATTCCGGGGGAGTGCGAGGTGCCACTTTGAGGCGCAGCGCCGCGCATCTATCTGAGGCAGATGTCGAAGAGCTCGCCCGCATCATTGCGGACAACTTCGAACCGGTACATTCGCATGATTCGTGATCTGGTCTTGGACACCTCCGCAGTTGTTGCGTTGTTCAGAGGCGTCTACGGCATTCTTGAGCTAATGGAGGAGACAGAGCGGTTGTGGTTGCCGTTGATAGCGTTAGGGGAACTGGAGTTTGGTGTTGAAAACTCCTCACGGCCGACGGCCCAAAGGGCCGCGCTGGATGATTTTCTTGGGAACGTAGAGCTGCTCCATCTCACGGCACAAACTTCCAGAGTGTACGCTAGGGTGAGGCGCGCCCTTGCGAAAGACGGTTCGCCCATTCCAGAAAACGATGTTTGGATCGCGGCGCAGGCGATCGAACACGGATGGCAGCTCGCAACGCTAGACTCACACTTTGATCGAGTGGAGGGGCTCCGGCTCCGCGCTTGAATTCTCGCCCCCGACGGCCCGCGATGTAGAACGCGCTATGGGCGTGCTATACTTAATGGTATGGTGCCGCTTCAGCAAATTACTTCCTACCTCACCGACTACCTCGCCCTCGGTGCTATTCACGATTACCCGCAGGCCTACAACGGGTTGCAGGTCGAGAACAATGGTAGTGTCTTGCGCCTCGGAGCCGCCGTGGATGCCTGTGAGGCCGTCCTCGCCGCCGCTGTCGATCGTCGGATCGACCTGCTTCTCGTCCATCACGGTTTGTTCTGGAATACCACGCCACTTACCGGTGCCATGTACCGCAAGGTGCGTGGCGCGGTTCTCGGCAATCTAGCCGTGTACAGCGCCCACTTGCCTCTGGATGTGCATCCTGTTGTGGGAAATAACGTTCTTCTCGCAAAAGCACTGGGGCTAAGCGAGTTGGAGCCGTTTCTACCGATGAAAGGCCAGCCCGCCGGCCTTGTGGGTAAATGTACCGATTCTCGCGACGAACTTTTGGAGCGCCTTAAGGGTGCGCTCGGTTCTCCCGTCCATGTGTGCGCCGCTGGGCCTGCGCATCCCAAACGTGTTGGCGTCGTGACCGGCGGCGCAGGCTCCGAGGTGGCCCGCGCGGCTGCTGCAGGGGTAGATACGTTCATCACCGGTGAGGGGCCGCATTGGAGTTACACGTTGGCGGAGGAACTCGAGGTGAACTTGGTTTATGGCGGGCATTACGCGACTGAAACCTTTGGTGTGAAGGCGCTTGCCGCACATCTTTCGGAGCGGTTCGGGGTGCCTTGGGAGTTCATTGACCATCCCACGGGACTGTAAGAAGTCGAGAGGTTGGCCAGTAGGTGGTTCGGTGATAAGTGCCGGATCGGTTCGCTTCTGAAGCCCCGTTGGGCTCAGGAGGTCCGCCCTGCATCGGTCATTTCTCGCCGGACTGCCAACTGGGACGTTGAGGGCGGTGCGGAATTTTTAAGAAAATGCTTTGCTGAATGTCCACTGATTCAGTATTCATTCGCCAGTGCCAGATGCTCGATGGCTCGGATTGATCGTCATTCCGAAGCTTCCCGGCCTCTCACTCAACTTTCAACCCAACAACTCCCATGCGCCTTTCTCTTCTAACACTCTCTCTAGTCGCTCTGAGTGCCTCGTTTGCCTCCGGAGCTCGGGAACTACTCAATGTCTCCTACGATCCCACCCGCGAGCTGTATCTCGAATATAACACGGCATTTTCCAAACACTGGAAGGCGACCACAGGCGAAGTGGTGTCCATCAAGCAGTCCCATGGGGGGTCCGGGAAACAGGCGCGAGCCGTGATTGATGGGTTGCCAGCGGACGTGGTGACCTTTGCTCTCGCGGGCGACGTCGATGCGCTGCGCGTCAACGGCAACCTCATTCCTGAAAACTGGGCAGACCGTCTCCCAAACAACAGTGCACCTTATACTTCCACGATTGTCTTCCTAGTGCGCAAGGGGAATCCCAAGGGCATCAAGGACTGGAATGATCTCATCAAGCCTGGCCTCAAGGTCATCACTCCCAACCCCAAAACCTCGGGGGGTGCCCGTTGGAACTATCTGGCAGCTTGGGCCTACGCAGAAAAGGCCTTCGGCGGTGATCAGGCCAAGGTATTGGACTTCGTGACCCAGCTTTACCGCAATGTGCCTGTGCTCGATAGCGGTGCCCGCGGTTCAACGACGACATTTGTGCAGCGTGAAATTGGTGATGTGCTGCTCACCTGGGAAAATGAAGCCTTTCTCGCTCTCAAAGAATTCGGGGCCGACAAGTTCCAGATTGTCGCGCCTTCCGTGAGTATTTTGGCTGAGGCGTCCGTTTCGGTGGTGGACAAAAACGTGGATACCAAAAAGACACGCGACGTTGCTGAGGCCTACCTAAAGTATCTCTATAGTGATGAAGCGCAGGATATTATCGGTAAAAATTACTACCGGCCTCGGAGTGCAAAAGCCAAGGCTAAGTATGACGCTTCGTTTCCAAACATTTCATTGGTGACCATTGATGGTGCATTTGGCGGTTGGACGAAGGCGCAGCGGGTGCACTTCAACGACGGCGGTACGTTTGATCAAGTTTACAAGCCCTAACTGAGTTGTATTTCCCAAATACTACACTGCTCTATAGCTGCCCAAAATAGTATGAAAACCACGCCTCTACGGACGCCTCGTGCCGCTCGGTCTGCCCAGTCTGGGGACCGTGGCATGATGTCGTCCAGGGCGGGTGCGGCTGTGGTGGGCGTAAAGCCTGCTTCCGAAAAGTTGCTGAGTCCGCGGGTCAGTGCCTCGGTGCAGCGCGCGGCGGCGCAAGTGCTGGAGCAATTGTCTCGGCAGCATCGTCCCGCGTTGCGTGAGCTCCTGCAGCCGTTGTATCTACAGGCCGCCAAGTCCAACTGCTTGCGCGCTGATGCCGTGTCTATTTGGGAGATTGCAGGCGAGACGGTGTGGCTACCACGATTTCACTTTCAGCGTACCAGCGTGGTGAAAGACCGCATCAAAGTAGGCATCTTTGCCGGTATTCATGGCGATGAACCGGCAGGTATTCTTGGTTTGATGGACTTTATCCGGGAGCTTGATGAAACGCCGGAAATAGGCCGCGATTTCGAGCTTTGGTTGTATCCCGTTTGCAACCCTGGCGGATACCTTGCCGGTACGAGGCATTCGCCTTCCGGAAAGGATTTGAATCGGGAGTTTTGGCGCGGCTCGCAGGAGCAGGAAGTCCGGGTGTTGGAGCGAGAAATTCAGGCGCGCCAGTTTGACGGAATTATTGCACTGCATTCCGACGATACTTCTCCTGGATTTTATGGATTTGCGCGGGGCGACGTACTGGCGCGGCAGTTGTTGGAGCCTGCGCTCAAAGCGGCTGAAGTCGCTCAAGCTCGCGATGTCCGGCCTGTGATTGACGGGTTTCATGCTGTTAATGGCATGATTTACGACAGTTATGACGGTATTCTGAGCGCTCATCGGGAGCAGAAGCCGCAGCCTTTTGAGCTCATTCTGGAGAGTCCAGCTGTTTCTCCCTTGGTGGAGCAACGCCGGGCATTTAGCCTGGCCCTTGCCTCGGTTCTCTCTGAGTACAGGAAGTTTATCGCATACGGGGCCAACCTGTAGCCGCGCTCACTTTGATCCCGTCGCATTCGCGCCGGGACAAAACCCCAAGACAGCAGTTGCTCTGGAGCTCCAGGGCTGATGCATTGTCTATTCAATGCAGTAAATGCAATAGCACACGTAAGCATATCATGAAGAAGTCAGCAAACACCCTACTTCCTTTACTTGCCCTCGCGGCAGGCCCCCTGAGCGTCTCCGTCCTCGCGCAGGACAACGGCGCTCTCCTAGATGCTCTCGTTCAAGAAGGCGTTCTTAAGGAATCCAAAGCCGAACAGATTCGCGCCAAATTGGCGGGGGATTACGCTAAGACCACCGCCGGTAAAATCAAGCTAGACAGCGCTTTCCAGGAGATCAAGGTCAATGGCGACGCTCGGTTCCGCTACCAGTGGCAAGAGTCCCAGGCACAAGCGGGCGGCGCCACCGATGCCAAGCGCTCACTGCAGAGGGAGCGCATTCGCCTGCGCCTTGGAGCCGACTTCAAGCTCACCGACCAGTTCTTCGGAGGCTTCCAGCTTTCTACAGGCCAGACTTCCGACTCCGATAACCAGACGGTCGGATCAACCGGGCAGGGGGCTGGATTTGGGAAGTTCCCCGTGTACATCAGTAAGGCGTTCCTCGGTTGGGAACCTATCAAGGGCCTGACTGGCGTCTTAGGCAAGCAGCCCAACCCGTTCTACACAAACGATCAGGGGCTGGTGTGGGATGCAGACATCAATCCCACGGGCTTGTCTGAAAAGTTTGAGCTCCATAAGCTCCTCGGATGGGTTGGCCCTTGGGAACTCAGCTTCACGGCTGGTCAGTTCGTCCTCGCAGACAATAACGAGGGGTACCTACGGACCACAAATGGCACAGACAAGGCGACTGACGCCCTATTGTTCCAGGTCCAAGCCCAGGTGGGATTCAAGTTCGATGACAGCCACAAGCTGACCGTCGCTCCGGGATTCTTGACCTACAACGCCGCCAGCACGTCCAACGTTGCTGCTTCCACCTCTGCGTACTCCGCGGAAGCAAATGGCGCTTCTTTCGGAGCAGACAATGGCACGCGCGGGCTGCAGCTTCTTTTGCTCCCAGGCGACTTCTCCACGAGGATCGGTGGGCTCAAAACGAAGTTCGTGTGGGACTTCTCCTACAACCTAGACGGAGCAGCACGTGCGTATGAGGTGTACGGGCTAAACCGTAACGGAAACGCGACAACGGGCCACAAGAGCAATGACGACTACGCCTGGTTGCTTGGTGTTGTGGTGGGCGAAAACAAAAAGAAGGGGGATTTCTCCTTCTTGGCTAATTACCGCCAGACTGGTCTAACTGCAGTAGATCCCAACTTGAATGACTCGGACTTCGCTGAGTCCAAGCTCAACACCAAGGGCTTCAAGGTAGGCGTCAATTACAATCTGTCTCAATCGGTCGTTCTGAGCCTGGCCTACCAGAATGCGTTTAATCTCCGCAATCAACTGGACACAACCACCCTAGCCGCCCCGAACGGCCAGAACACTACCACCACAGGGCTCAAAACCTTGGCGGACCGCAACAACGTTCAGATTTTGCAGGCTGACGTTACGGTGAAGTTCTAGTTCGAAAAATTTGGTGTGTGTAGCAGCCGGGGGTCCTCGGAGATGGAGGGCTCCCGGTTTTACCCGAGCGACCGTTCTGTAACGTCTTTTATATGTAACCAAGTGTCTAGTCCCAATCATTTATTGAATACCTCTCAAATTTATAACCCACGACGCACTAACATGGCCATTTTCAAAAATATCACTCAAACTGTCGGTCGCACGCCCTTGATTAAACTCTCTCGCATCGGCGCTGGGTTACCCGCGACTATCGCTCTTAAATCTGAGTTCTTTAATCCCTTGGGAAGCGTTAAAGACCGAATTGGGTTGGCGATGATTGAGGCGGCTGAGAACGCGGGACGTATCGGGCCAGGGACACGGATTATCGAGCCCACTTCGGGCAACACGGGCATCGCCCTTGCGTTTGTCGCAGCCTCGCGCGGCTATAAGTTGACGCTTACCATGCCAGAAAGCATGAGTGTCGAGAGACGTATTCTTCTCTCTCTCCTTGGTGCTGACTTGGTGCTGACCCCTGCAAGCCTTGGAATGAAAGGCGCTCTTGCCAAAGCCGACGAACTTGTCGCTGAAGATGTAAACGCTTGGATGCCTCAGCAGTTTAACAATCCGGCCAATCCCGAGGTGCATCGGAAAACAACGGCCGAAGAAATTTGGGCTGATAGCGACGGACTCGCGGACGTGCTCGTGTCTGCGGTAGGTACCGGGGGCACTCTGACGGGCGTAAGCGAGGTTCTGAAGTTTCGAAAAAAAGGCTTTAAGACCATCGCGATCGAACCATCGGCATCGCCAGTCATTACACAAACGCTCCGAGGTGAACCGCTCAAACCCGGCCCCCATAAAATCCAGGGCACAGGCGCAGGCTTTGTTCCCAAGAATTTGAATCTCGAGATCATCGATGAGGTGTTGACTGTCAGTAATGACGACGCCATCGAAACGGCTCAAAGACTGGCTGTAGAAGAAGGCATTCTTGCTGGTATTTCCACCGGAGCCAACGTATGGGCGGCACTCCAACTGGCCGCGCGCCCCGAGTACGCTGGAAAGTTGATTGTGACCATAGGGTGCAGTACTGGAGAACGTTATCTGAGCACTGCGCTCGCTGATCATGCGCGTGCGTTGGTGCAGTCCTAATGGCGTGAAGTGCTCATCAGCTTTGGTTACCACTAACACTGGGCAGGGCATTCTAGCAGTGTGAAAAATCAAGTGATTTAGGTCCTCAAAAGGCGCAATTAAAATTGAAGAAGAAACGTGCTCAAAATTATGAATCTCCAAGTCGAATCTTCCCTCACTCCATTTGATTGCACGCCGCAAAATAGTGTGAACTTGCCTCTTGATGGGGTGTGCTCTAAACGTAATGCGTTCAGTCTGCTGGAGCCGCTCCGGGCACTCCAACATCCGAGTCTAATTACAAGTGTTTACCCGCTCACGATCGGTGGCGTGCGTCACGAAATAACGAAATCTCTAGTATTGGGAAAACGTGCTGGAGGTGTCCCGATGCGGGTGAGTTTGTTTGGAGGCCTCGACCCTGGGCACACTGAAACAATCTCTGCAGTTGTAAAGCTTCTTATGCTGCTGACGCTGGGCCCCTCGCTCTCTCAGGATTACGCAGTTTTTGGTTATCCTCTGGTGCATCCAGGCGGATTTGAAGACAACAAGACACCTTGCGAACTAAGTCCCGGAGAACTGGCACTTCGCTGGAAGCTTGATGCCGAAGCCCATGACGCGTTGTTTTTTCGCGCGGAATTTCAGCGGATTTCACCTCACGGGATTATCACACTACGCAGCACGGAGAAGACCAACTCCCTGCGCGCTCATGTGAACAGCAGTGTGATTGCTCAAGACGTGGTCGCACCCGCGCTGAGGCGCCTCCGAACCCTCGTGCCCGTTGAAGCTGATCCCGTCATGATTATCCCGAGGGACGAAGCCGGTCGCCAGGCGCGCTTTCTTGCTGGGCATCTTAGTCCCTATCCCGAGACGCAGCCTTGGCCCTTCGAGATTGAGATTGAAGTCCCAGCTCAAGCTACTTCTGAAGAAAAAATTCAGGTATTGGTTTTGGCCATATTAGACATTTTAAGATCTTACAGAACATTCTTATGTCATGGAGGCGAACTGTAATAAAATGCTGGGAGTTGACATGTCCGCAGTGAGTATGTTCCTTGTAAGTTTTAATAGATTATCCTCCTCCTTCCTCAATGAATAGTCTACCAAACTGGCATCTCGCCGAATTATTGGCGTCCTACCAAAAGCACGGTGGATTTAATCATAACGATGTCCACAACATGCCCTCCAAAAGGGCGGTTGGGCAAATTTGCGAAGATCTCTTACAGCTTCTTTTTCCAGGATTTCATGATGACGCTGCGATTTCCGAAGCGTCGCTTACGCAAATAACGGCTGAGCGGCTTTTTGGGGTGGTACGCCGACTTCAGGAAGAAGTGCGTAAGAGTGTGCGTATTGGAGATCCAAAACGGCCTACGGGAAAAACCGAGCCGATCATGAAGGAGTTTACCCGGGCATTGCCATCGGTGCGCGCGCTGTTACAAACCGACATTGAGGCGGCTTTCGGGAGTGATCCCTCAGCGTTAAGTCGGGAAGAAATTATCCTTTCTTATCCCTGTATCGAGGCTATTTCGATCCAGCGCTTGGCTCATCGTCTTCACCTTGCGGGTGCCCCGATTATTCCCCGAATGATGACAGAATGGGCCCATAGCCGCACCGGTATCGACATTCATCCCGGGGCGCGTCTGGGGACACACTTTTTCATAGATCACGGCACGGGTGTGGTTATTGGAGAAACGTGTACGATTGGAAATCATGTACGCATTTATCACGGCGTGACGCTTGGGGCGCGGAGCTTTGTGAAGGACGAGAATGGCGACTTAGTTAAAGGCGGCAAACGGCATCCTGATGTGTGTGATAACGTCACCATTTATCCCAACTCAACTATTTTAGGAGGCAAAACGGTGATAGGTGCAAACTCGACGATTGGTGCCAATGTCTTTTTAATGCAAAGTGTTCCGCCGGATTCCTTGGTGGTGTACGAAGAGAAGCAATTGAGTCTTCGCAACAAAGGAGCAAGGGGCGAAATTTTTGCAGTTGGCCCCGGTGATTCCTGTCAACTGTAGTGATTTGTTGGACTTTGGAGGCTGTATGTCTCGCCAATTAAAGTGAGCCTGAGCGGATAGCCTTGGCGCGCGTGAGCGCATCATTAGCTGATAAATCAAATCAGTATATTTTTAAGAACTTTGCCGCCTTCAACGCCCGATAGTTTAGCATCGAGGCCTTGAAATTTGACCGTAAACGATTCGTGCTGAATGCCCAGTTGCTGGAGCATCGTCGCATGTAGATCGTGGACGGTCGTGACGTTTTCCACGGCGGCGTACCCGAGTTCATCGGTGGCCCCATAAACGAGACCGCCTCGCACCCCGCCCCCCGCCATCCACACGGACATAGCCTTGTTATGGTGATCCCGGCCGCTGCCGCCTTGGGACATGGGCGTACGTCCGAATTCTCCGGCCCACACAATGAGGGTGCTCTCGAGCATCCCGCGCTGTTTGAGGTCTGTGATTAGCGCCATACAAGCGCGATCGATTTCCTGGGCCTTGAGTGCTACGCCTTCTTTGATGCCCCCATGATGATCCCAATCTTTATGGTAGAGTTGGATGAAGCGAACACCTCGTTCTGCAAGTCGACGCGCGAGCAGGCAGTTGGCGGCAAACGAGCCATCGCCCGGAGTGCATCCGTAGAGTTCCAGAGTTGAGGCGGTTTCGCCTGTGACGTTCATGAGTTCCGGAACGCTGGCCTGCATCTGAAAGGCCATTTCATATTGGGCGATGCGCGTTGCAATTTCCGGATCGTTTACCAAATGCGAATGGTGGCGATTCAGTGCATTGATGGCGTCAATGTCGCTGCCTTGTTGCTCAAGAGAAATGCCCTGCGGTGTTCCGAGGTAGAGCACTGGATCCCCTTTAGAGCGAAGTTGAACCCCTTGATAACGACTTGGCAAAAAGCCGCTGCTCCATTGACGAGCCGCGATCGGTTGGTTTTGGCCACCTTTGCCCAACGAAGTCAGGACCACAAACCCCGGTAAATCAGACGCCTCGCTGCCAAGCCCATACGTGACCCATGCGCCCATGCTGGGACGGCCCGCGATCTGGGAGCCCGTGTTCATAAACATGTGGGCGGGATCGTGGTTGATCGCATCGGTTGTCATGGAGCGGATCAGGCAGATTTCATCCATGACGGAACCGATGTGCGGAAAGAGGGCGCAGATTTCGGTTTGGCTTTTGCCGAACTTTTCAAAGGGATGCTGCGGCGCGAAGCAGGTGAGCTTTTGTCCCTGAAGCTGTGCGAGCTGTTGCCCTTTGGTGAAACTTTCAGGCATGGGCTGGCCGTGCATTTCAGCGAGCTTCGGCTTGGGGTCGAAGGTTTCGAGATGAGAGGGGCCGCCCGCCATCGAAAGCCAGATGACACGTTTCACTTTTTGTGGAAGTGGCAGCGTGCCGAGAACGCCTTTGGTTGCTGCGGCGTTGACGCGGGAAGGGGTGAGGAGAGAAGCGAGCGCAACGGCACCTAATCCTTGAGAGGTTTTGCCGAGGAACGCGCGTCTGTTGTAAGCGGAAGAGAAGGCGGAGGTCATGGGGGCAATCAGGCTGAACTCAGGCGCGGGTGATGGTTTCGTGGAGGTTTAGGAGTACGCGAGCGACGTGGATCCAGGCAGCCAACTCAGGTTTGTCCAAGTTTGTTGGCGCGGGAGCTTGGCCTGTTTGAAGCAACGCTTCTGCAGAGTTTAAGTCGGCCCGGTAAGCTGTGAGATGTTTTTGAAGCAGGGCCTGCAGCGTGGTGAGTTCCTCGGGACGCGCATTTCGCTGCAGGGCGCGTTGGAACGCCCAATGGAGGCGGTCTTCGGTCGAGCCCGTGCTCTCGGAGAGGATTTTCGCGGCGAAGGCGCGTGCAGCCTCAACGTAGGTGGGGTCGTTGAGGAGGACGAGTGCCTGTTGGGGGATGTTGGAACGGGTGCGTTCGGCGCAGCATTCCTCGCGGGAGGGGGCGTCGAACGCAAGCATTGAGGGGTGCAGAAAACTGCGTTGCCACCAGGTGTAAAGGCCGCGCCGGTATTGGTTATCGCCTTTGTCGGCGGCGTATTCGCGTGAGGGGAAGTTGAGATTCTCCCAATAGCGTTCGGGCTGGTAGGGTTTGGCGCTTGGGCCGCCGACGTTTGGAACGAGCAGGCCAGCGACGCTTAATGCGTTGTCTCTCACGAGTTCCGCATCAATGCGAAACGCGCTTTGGCGCGCGAGTTCGCGGTTATCGGGGTCATTGCTGAGGAGTTGCGGAGAAGCGCTGGAGACTTGTTTGTAGGTGGCGCTAGTGACGATGCGGCGCACCATGTGTTTCATGTCCCAGCCGGAGTCCATGAACTCGCAGGCAAGCCAGTCTAGCAGCGCTGCGTTGGGAGGCGGTTCGCCTTGGGCGCCCAAATCGTCGAGCACTTTGCTGAGGCCGATCCCGAAGAACTGCTTCCACAGGCGGTTCATCACGGTGCGCGCAGTCAGAGGGTTTTCTTTGGAGACAAGCCACTGGGCGAGATCGAGTCGGTTGGGTTCGCGGGACTCAAATTTAGGTTGCGGTAAATAATGAGGCAGGGCGGCCTTCACGACTTCGCCAGATTCATCTAAGAAATTCCCACGCGGGAAGATGCGGACGGTGCGTTTGGTTTCAGCGCTGACGGAGACGAGGCAATGAGTGAGGGATTTTTCGAACTCGGCCTTTGCCGTGAGGGTGTCTGCGAGCGCAGTTCGAGTGGGCGCGAACTCGGGTGCGACGGCGCGGAAATGTTTGGCTAGAGTCGCCTGCTGACCGGCCGAGCGTTTTTCCTCGGGGAGCGCGATGGTCTTGAGGATTTCCGGCGGGAATTGCACTCCGGGCGCTCGCACTGGAGTGGGCGCAGTTGTGGCAGAGAGCCGGAACTTGCCTAAGGTCTGGTTGTCCCCGGCGACTTGGCGCAAGACGATCGTAAGGGTGCGTTCGCCTTCTATCGGTTTTTCGAGTTCCACGTAAAGCGCCGCATCCCGGAGTTCATTGCCAAGCGTTGCCCAACCTTTTTTGGGATCGTTGGCGGACTTGGGATCAACGGCGAGCTTAGCCGAAAACCCTTTTTGCTCATGGGTAGCGGTGGCCTCGGCAATCTTGAGCGTTTTGTCACCGTCTTTGACGGAGAACTGGTTGAGTATGAAGGTGCCGTTCTGGGAACGGCCCGGTCCTTTTTGAGGAAGGGTGTCCGCTGAGATCGCCTCCAATTTGAGGCCAGTGGTCAGGCCCGGCGGCGTTTTGACCGTGACAAAATAAGTGTCGGAAGCGGCATTGCCCTCGACGGCTACGGAGATCACGCCCTCTTCATTCTGTGTGAATTTTGAACCGCGATCGCCGTAGAGTTTGATGGGTTGCAGTCGACTCCAGGCAACATCCACGGGGCCGCTAGAGAGGCTTTGTTCCCAGCGCTTTTGTTGTTCGCGGCGCTCCGGCGAGTCGGCTTCCAAGTCGGCGCGCATGTTTTTTTCGCGCTCAGCAAATGCCGCGAGTCTCTCAGTTTCCTGCGGGGAAGGGAGCAGCATGCCCTCTTCGCGTTTGCCGATGATTGGTTCTTTGATGTCGGCGAAGAAGGCGCCCAGAGAATAGAAGTCGCGGGCGGTGAAGGGATCAAATTTGTGGTCGTGGCATTGGGCGCATCCCGTGGTTTGCCCGAGCCAGGCCGCCCCGATCGCACGGACGCGGTCGGTGAGCATGCGTAGTTCGTAGTCTTTGGGTTGTGCGCCTCCCTCCTCGGTGGAAAGGATGAGTCGGTTAAAAGCGGAGGCGACGCGTGTGTCTGGGGTGGCGTCGGGAAGGAGATCGCCCGCGATTTGTTCAATGGTAAACCGGTCGAAGGGTTTGTTGGAGTTGAACGCATTGATGACCCAGTCGCGATAGGGCCAGACGTTACGCGGGGTGTCGCTGTGATACCCGATCGTATCTGCAAAGCGGACGACATCGAGCCAGCCTTGCGCCATGCGTTCGCCATAGTGCGGGCTGGCGAGGACGTGTTCGACTAGGCGCGCATAGGCGTCCGGGGCGGAATCGTTGAGGAAGTGGACAACCTCTTCGGGCGAGGGCGGAAGTCCAAGGAGGTCGAAGTAGAGGCGGCGGATGAGTGTCCGTCGGTCCGCCTCGGGCGAGGGGTTAACGTGGAGCGTGGCGAGCCGTTTTTGGACCAAGGCGTCGATGGGATGCGCGTTGGCGGGAAGCGGTTCTGTATGTGGAGGGACGTAGGACCAGTGGGCCTGGTATTCCGCGCCTTGTTGGATCCAACGTTTGAGCGTCTCCTTTTGGTCTGGGGTCAGCTTTTTATTGGAATCCGGCGGCGGCATGAGCTCGTCGGGATCGGATGCGACGAGGCGTTTCAGCAATTCGCTTTCATCGATTTTACCCGGGACAATCGCCTTTTTCTCGATGGCCTGCTCCCGTTCATCGAGACGGAGTTTTGCTTTCCTGTGATTCTGGTCGGGCCCGTGACAGTAGAAGCAGTTGTCGGAGAGGATGGGCCGAACATCGCGGTTAAACTCTACTTTTCCTAATGGAGGGACTGCTGCTGCGGCCGTTGAGGACGCCAAAGCGAGCAGGAGCGATGCGTAGGCGGGGGAGGACTGCTTCATGGTGGGGGAATTAGGAAGCGAAACGTAGACGCTGAGCCCCAAAATTCGGGCCAGTGTTTAAGCCTCAAAATGGTGTTGTAAGAAGGGTTGAAAGCCAACCCTCAAAAACAGCCCCTAAACCGTCCCCCGCCGAAACTTGGAGGTTGCGCTTTTACTATTAAGAAAACCAGACGTCGGCTTTTGCCTTCGCGCTCTCTTTGTGCTCGGGCTTGATGTGGACCGCGACCATACCAAGGGCGGCCGCAATGGCACCGGCATCGTCAGCGTAGCCCACGATGGGGATGGCATCTGGAATGGCATCAATGGGACAGATGAAATAGCCCAAAGCCCCAATCAAAACTGTCCTGGCCCACATGGGGGTGTCCTTGTCCTGAACGGCGTAATACATCGTGAGGGATTGCTCTATGAGTCCCCGACCGGCGCTCTTGGCGACGTTGGTCGCCTTGTCCCAAAAGGATTTTTCCGTGTAGTCGCTTGAGTAATCTTTTTCGTTCATTGCTGTGGTTCCCTAAATGAGCTTGGTTAAGTAAGTGACGAAGTTCGTAGAGGTCGCCTCCTTTACGTCCTTATATTCGCTGAAGGCGACGCTTTCTCTCAGTCGCCACATTGTTTTCCTGAAACTCCCCGCTCATAGCGTTGTGCAGATGGGTCGATCTTCACTACGCGTATTCAGAAATCCAGAATGCAAAGCACGACGGGGCTATCCTCCTCGGAAGACTTAAAAAAGCTTCGTGCTTTAGTTTCTTACCTGCAATAGATTTTAATCATGCCAAACGTAAACCGGGCGATCAGTCCTGAAGACCTTGTTGGCGAGGAATGGGCTGCATGGTATCGGTTAACTCCCTTGGAACGCTGGGAGGAGAGTTCTAGTCTTTGGCAAACGTATCTTGCTCTTGGAGGCTCACTTGATCCCGAACCCGATACTCAAAGTCCTTTCTTCGATGGCACTATACAACGTCCGTTGTCTGCTCATGGGCGGACAGGCGTGCGTGTTCTACGGAGCGGCCGAGTTCAGTAGAGATTCCGACTTTGCCATTTTAGCGGACTCAGAAAACTTGGACAGATTACGCGGGGCGCTTCGGGAGTTAAAAGCCGAGGTCATTGCGGTTCCGCCGTTTGAGAGCTAAGAGCGCCTAAATTAACTCAAAAAGAGGGCTCACGCGGAGGCGCAGAGAGCGCGGAGAAATTACGGAATAACCTTCGAAATCAGGTTTTATAAAAGCTCCGCGTTCTCCGCATCTCCGCGTGAGGGTGCCTTTTTTTAGGCGCTCTTAAAGTCCGCAAAGGCGGTCTCGTCGTTGTAATCGAGTAGGTGGTACATCGATAAATGGTGGATCGCTAGAATGTCCAAGACGGCAGCCGAACCGGAGGCTCGGAAGAGGTTAGCCGGTGGTGATAGGAGCGAAGCGACTGGAACCACCGGAATACCGGATGGAATGGAGCGCATGAAACATCAGGAACGCAAACGTCGTCCTTGCCGTGTGAAAGTTTTCTTGCGCACCTTCGGCGCGCAGACATTTGTTTGGTCGTTACCGGTGGTTCAAGTCGCTTCGCTCCTATCACCACCGGCTAATTTCTTGTCCCCCTCGCGGGGGCTTCTGAGGACTGGGTAATTCTCAAAGGCCACATCCAAAGAGAAACTTTCGCAATACGTTGGTTTCCACCGTACTGCCTAATGTGCCGCCTACTCCCACTCAATCGTCGCCGGCGGCTTCGATGAAATGTCGTACACGACTCGGTTGACGCCCTTTACTTCGTTAATGATACGCGTGGAAATGCGCGCCAGTAACTCGTACGGCAACTTCACCCAGTCGGCTGTCATGCCGTCCTGACTCTCGACAATACGCAGGGCCACCGTGTTTTCGTAAGTGCGCTCGTCGCCCATTACGCCCACGGAACGTACCGGGAGTAACACGGCGAAGCTCTGCCACACTTTGTAATACCATTCGGAGGCCTTCATCTCGGCGACAACAATGGCATCCGCCTCCCGAAGCACAGATAGACGTTCCTTGGTAATGTCGCCCAGAATACGCACTGCCAGACCGGGTCCGGGGAATGGTTGGCGCTGAACTACTTCCTTGGGTAAGCCAAGCTGCGCACCCACTTCGCGGACTTCATCTTTGAAGAGTTCCCGCAGAGGTTCCACCAGCTTGAATTTCATGTTCTTGGGCAAACCGCCCACGTTGTGATGGCTCTTGATGAGCGCGGCCGGGTTTCCTGCAATTGCCACGCTCTCAATGACATCAGGATAAAGCGTGCCCTGTGCCAGGAACTTGAACTTCGCTTTGGCACCTTTGCCGCCACCCTTGGAAAGTTTTTCTACGGCTTCCTCAAAGACGGTGATGAATTCCCGTCCGATGATGCGTCGTTTCTTCTCTGGATCCGTCACTTTCTTGAGCTTTTTGAGGAACTGCGCGGAGGCGTTCACCACCTTGAGCTTCATCTGGAAGTTATCCCCGAAAAGCTTGCGGACGGCTTCCTCTTCGTTGGCTCGCAGAAGGCCGTTGTTTACGAACACGCAAGTGAGCTGGTCGCCGATCGCCCGGTGAATGAGGGCCGCTGCGACGCTGGAATCCACCCCGCCGCTAAGTCCCAAGATGACGTGGTCTTCACCCACTTGTTCCCGGATGTTTTGGCATGTCTCTTCAATGAAAGAGCCCATGGTCCAGTCTTGAGCGAAATCGCAGACTGCGAACAAGAAGTTGGACAAAATCTCACGACCCTTGGGTGTGTGCACCACTTCCGGGTGGAATTGTAGCCCGAAAAACTTCTTCTTGGGATGCTCAATCGCGGCGTACGGGCTGTTCCCAGTTTTGGCTACAGTGCGAAATCCGGAGGGCAGTTTGGTGAGCTTGTCGCCGTGGGAGTTCCAGATGTCGAGCGTATCACCCAGCCCTTTAAAAAGGGCGCACTTCTCAACGACTTCGAGCTGCCCCATGCCGTATTCGCGCCGCTCAGAGTGCTCCACTTTTCCGCCGAGATGATGGCCCATCAACTGCATCCCGTAGCAGATCCCCAACACGGGAATCCCTAGTTTGAACAGCTCTGGATCCGGTTGTGGTGCCTTCTCTCCGTAAACACTGGAAGGGCCGCCTGAAAGGATGATGCCTTTGGGCGCGATTTTGCGAATCTCCTCGGCGGAAATGTCGAACTGGACAATCTGCGAGTACACTTTGCACTCGCGGATACGGCGGGCAATCACCTGGGTGTATTGTGAGCCAAAGTCGAGAATCAGCAGACGGCTGTGAACGGAAGGGGCGGACGGGGTAGACATGGACGAAGTGGACGGAATGAAAAACTAATGCACCGACTGGTAGCTATCTTGATCGGGGACAGGAATGTAGAGTGTGCCCTGACCGCGGATGCCGCGTTGAAACTTTTCGCCAATACCGGGCGAATGGGAAGGAATGTCCGATTCACAGGCGCTAAGACCGATGGCTACGGCAAGCGCAGCGGCGAGTGCAAGGAAGGCTTTCATCCGCGCCTTATAGACATTTGTGGAGTGAAAGTCTAATCGGGAAAATGCAAAGCCCGGCGCTTGCGGGCGCCGGGCTGGAGGTGCAGTCGGTGAGTTTCGAGCGACTGCCGTTTACTGCATCAGTTTCGTCAGGGAAGGGGCGATGGCGTCTGCCCAGATCTGGTAGCCCTTGGGGGAGAGGTGCAGGAAGTCGGGCATGACTTCCTTGGTGAGTGTGCCGTCGGGTTCTAGGAACTTGTCGCCGATGTCTAGGAAGAACACGGTCTTCTGGTTATCCAACTTGGCGATGCTGGCGTTCACTTCTTTGAGCTTCTCGCGCAAGGGAGAGGGCTTTTCGCCACGGGGAAACACCGCGAGCAGAAGGACTTTGGTTGCCGGCGTTTTCTGGTGGATGGTTTCCACGATCTTGGTCACTCCGGCGGCAATGCCCTCGGCCGTATCGCTGCCCGAGTTGTTTGTGCCAATCATCAATACCAGCGCCTTTGGCGTGAAGCCGTCGAGTTCGCCGTTGGTGATGCGCCAGAGCACGTGTTGGGTGCGGTCGCCACCGATGCCAAAGTTGGCAGGCTTGTAGGCCTCAAAAGCGGCCTTCCAAATGTCCTGCTTGCCGGCCCAACCGGCGGTAATGGAGTCCCCCAAGAAAAGGAGCTGTGCCTGGTTTTCCTTGGCGATCTTCACGAAGTTGTTGTGCGCGTTCAGGAAACCGACATGCACTTCGCCCGTTTTCGCGTCCATCTTGGGCGCGGCCACGTCGGGAGCCTGCGGCGGAAGCGCTGCCACGGGTGCGGTGGGAGCAGCAGTAGCGGGAGCTGTGGGTGCCTGCGGGGCAGGGGTTTGTGCGAAAATTGAGGTCGCGCTGCACAGGGCGGCAACGGCCAGAAGTTGTGAGGGGAATTTCATGTTGAACGGAGACAAATACGCGCCGTTTTTCCCGAGGTCGATGCCGAATCCCGTCTCGCACCGGACCCTCAACTTAAGCCGCTTTGCTCTTTGAGTTTC
>CAIWVL010000134.1 GCA_903916085.1 uncultured Spartobacteria bacterium | reverse complement strand
TGCTGGCAAGACCTCGGCTGCTCTGGATATTGCGAGCGTACAGACCAGCGATGGAGGCATTTACACCGTGCTGATCACCACGCCGCTTGGTCGCCTGAGTTCGACCCTGGCCCGCGTTACGGTCAACCAGCCTGTGGTCATCACTCAACAGCCCAATGGCCAGTCTGTGAAACCGGGCACCGCTGTGACCTTCCTCGTGAAGGCGACCGGTACCGGTCCCTTGACGTACCAATGGCTGCACAACGGGGTTGCGATCCCCGGTGCCGTCTCCGACTCGCTCACGCTCGGCTCAGTGTCTGCCCTAGACGCAGGGACTTACCAAGCCTCTGTCGGTAACATCGTGAGTGTCACTGGAGTCCTCTCTCAGGCCGCAACGCTGAGCGTTTCCATCCCGGCAACCATCACCACTGAGCCCACCGACCTGCGCGTGGATCAGGGCGGCACTGTCACTCTGAGCGTCAGCGCGACCGGCGACGGCGACCTTTCCTACCAGTGGCGTCGCAACGGAGCGCCCATCAGCGGGGCTACCAGCAGCACATTGTCGCGCAGCAATGTAAGTGTCTTGGACACCGACCTCTATGATGTGGTTGTCACCAACCGCATTGCCGGCCAGTTCATCGCTTCAGCCTACAGCCGCAAAGCCCTGGTGCAAGTCGTGGAAAGACCGACCATCGTCGTGCCTCCGCTGGGTCTCGCTGTAGAAACTTCCGGCACCATTAACCGGTCGGCCACCTTCAAGGTGCTCGCCTCCGGGACTGGTCCGCTGCAATACAGCTGGGTCAAGGCTAGCGCTTCGTCCACTGTTCTCAGTACGACCGATACGCTCGCCATTACCTCCGCTGCTGTCGCTGACCTCGGAGATTACACCGTCACAGTCACCGGACCGAGTGGTTTGAGCGCGGTCGCGACCGTTACTTTGAGCGATGCGGGGAGTGCGTCCGTCGCTGCTTTCGCCACGCAGCCCACCTCAGTTAACGGGTTTGAAGGGCGCTCGGTTTCCCTCACTGCCGCGGCTAACGCGGGTTACCACATCACCGGCTGGCGTCGTGTTGTCACCGTGACGAACGCGTCCAACGTAAGCTCACTCGCCACACAAGATGTTGTCGGCGGCGCGACTTACACCCTCGCAAGCCCGCTTCCTGCGGACTCCGGCGTTTACCGCGCCGTCGCGGTGGCGGATTCTGGGACCACCGAGTATCTCAGCACCCCTGTCACTCTCTACATCAACGCTTTGGATCCGCTCTACAGAGTCGGGTTCCGTGCTGATGCAACGCAGTGGAACGCACTGGCAGCCCAGCAGACAGTGTTCGCTGGCGAAGGTGGAACAGCGGTGTTCCGCTTATTCCCAGTCGGACAGGGCCTGACCTATCGGTGGCGCAAGTCTGTGAGCACCGTCGGATCCACCGCAGCGGCGGTGGTAACAACGGTGACCAGCGCAGATAAGGCCACTTTGACCCTACGTAGCCTTTTGCCTACGGATGGTAGTACCGCTACTCAGCTTGTAACGTACACGGGCGTCGTCCTCGTTCCAGACGGAGCAGGCGGCACGGTAGAGGTCGCCAGTGTGCCGTTCACACTCTATGTCCAGGCTTTGCCGGTGATTACCGCGCAGCCGCAAACCAGTCCGGCATACCTCCCTGCACGGGCCACGGCTGTTGCCGAAACGGCTACCCTCAGCATCGGCGGCGTATTCTCGGGCGATACTCGCTTTCAGTGGTACTTCCGTCAGAGGGGGACCACCGCTTGGGTACCTGTGCCTGGTGCAAGTGCGGGTTCGGAAACCGGCAGCACCTGCTACGTGCGCGGGGTCAAAGAAGTGGACGAAGGCGATTACCGGGTCGAAGCGACCAATGCTGTAGGCACCGTTTCTAGTGATTCCGCCTACGTTAAAGTGGTGGATCCTATTACGGTGACTCTCGTACCGTCCGCCACCGAAGTGGATCCAGGGGCCAGCTTGACCATCACCGCCGACGTGGGGGATGCCGCTGCCACCGGCGCACTCCAGGACAACCAACAGTACGAACTCTGGGTGCAGGGCCGCTCCACAGGTGTTTGGAGCATGCTCCAGACTCAGGTAAGCAACGTCTTCACTCTGAGTAATCTCCAGAAGGTGAACGAGACGTCCTACCGGGTTCGTGCTTACGGTAAGGTTAACGAGCGAGTTGACAGTGCTCCTGTGAAGATCAAGGTGCGCGACAACGTCGCCTTCGCGGCCGGCACGACCACTGCGGTGGCTTCGCTGGCAGTGGGTGATTCGCTGATCATCAAGGTGAACGCGACTGGCTATGCTCCAGCCTATAACTGGTACCACAAGGCAGTCTCTTCCACCGAATGGACCCCCATCGTCAACGCCTCCAACGCCTTCTCTATCGTCGCCGCACAGGCTTCCGATGCGGGTAGCTATGGCGTGATCCTCTCTAACGCCTTCTCCCGCGCAGGTGCTCTCACCGATGCAACCGTTCCTCGCGAAGTTGCACGGGTCACCGTCAAGGTGCCGCCCACAGTGACTCTCACCTCCAACGCCACTGTGTCCGTCACTGAGGGCAGTGCGCTCGCGCTGGCCGCTCAGGTCACCGATACTGCGGGAACTTCCGTCCATTACCAGTGGCGTAAGGATGGGGTGGCGCTTCCAGCCGACTCAGGCGTGGTACTTGTCGTTTCTGGGCCGGTCACCATTCCTCTGGCGCGCGCAGCGGCCGCAGGCACTGATGCGGGGCGGTACGACCTCCTTGTTTCCAACGCCTTCGGAGTCGCTCTGAGCACTGCCACGCAGGTATCCGTCAGCCTGCGTCCGACGATCACGCTACAGCCGATCTCCGTGATCACTTCTGAGAACGGGACCGCCACCTTCCGCGTGCAGGCGACAGGCACCGGCACACTCACTTATCAGTGGGAACGCCGACTCAATGGAGCCTCCACTTGGGACGCTGTGGGCGCGGGGCAGTCGATCCTGACGCTCAAAGCTCTCAGCCTCGGCGATGACAGCTCCTCCTATCGCGTGACGGTGACTGGATCAGGCGTCAGTGTGGTGAGCGACACGGTCAGCCTCCGCGTGTCTGAACCCACGGATGTCAAAATCCTCACCCAGCCGAATGGTGGGGTTAGCCTTAGTGTTAAGCCGGGTGAAACGGGCAAAACCTTGAGCGCGACCGCTTCGGAAAGCACAGGTGCAACGAGCCTTAACTACGCGTGGCGTCACAATGGCGAAATCATCACCGGAGGTAGAGGCTCGCTGCTGCGCTCGGTTGCTCAATCGAGTGTGGTGGGTAACGTCACGACTTACGTGTACAGCCTCAACTACGCGCTGCCCGCGATCACCAACGACGCGGATGGTGTCTATGACCTCCTCGTGGACAACGGCGCGGCCTTTGCCAGCAGCCAGGCGGTTGTCGTTGCCGTCGATCCGAAGATTGAGTCTCTCGACATCCCCACCACCGCCAACCCAGGTGACGGGGTGCAGATGTCGGTCAAAGTGCGTTCTACGGGAGCGGCCTACACCTACGTGTGGAAGAAAAACGGGACGGCGCTTTCAGATGGCAATGGCGTGACCGGCACGGCAACGGCGACGATGACCATTCAGGGCGTCACTGCCGCTAAGGAAGGTGATTACCAAGTGGTTGTCACCAACCCATCCACGGGCGGGATCCTTGGCAGTAGCATCGTCCACATGACCGTGGCGTCTCCTGTGAGCATCAGCACACAGCCTGCGCTCGCAAATGCGCTCAACGCAGGTGCCAACTTCACGCTGAACGTGGTTGCCTCAGGTGGTGGTACTCTTGTCTACCAGTGGTTCAAAGACGGGGCTGCTCTTAGCAACGGCACCACCTCCGGGACGACCATCGCCGGCGCGACCTCCGCAGCATTGACGGTCACCTCAGCGCGCGGCACCGATGCGGGTATCTATCAGGTGCGTGTAAGCAACGCGTCCAGCTCTGTCATGAGCGACCTGGTCACGGTGCGTGTTTTGGAACGACTCAGTGCGACCATTGATACGCCAAACCCAGTCAACCTGGGCGACGGTATCAACCTGACCGCGACCGTCACTGGTTCCGGGACGCTCGCTCTACAGTGGAAGCGTGTGGTGGGCAGTGCGAACGTTGCGATCGCCGGGGCCACAGCGGATCAGTACCGCATCAACCCTGCGGCCGTTTCCGATGCAGGTGCTTACGTGCTGACGGTCAGGAATACGACGGGTGAAGAAATCACGAGCGCACCGGTGACCCTCCAGGTTAAGGAGGTACCGGTGATTGTGGTCCAACCCGTTTCGCTCACTCGCGTGAGCGGAAGTGGCTCGGCTTCCTTCGCCGTCGTGGTGCGTTCCAGTACAGCTGTGACGTATCAGTGGTCCAAGGACGGCTCGGATCTCGTCGGTTCCACCTCAGCCGCGCTCCGTCTCTCCAGTGTGAGCGCAGCCAACGCCGGAACCTACACGGTCAGGATCACCAACGCTGCCGGTACGGTCGAAGCCTCGGTGCGGTTGACGGTAGTCGCATCGGCTACGGATCTGCCGACGACCTCCAACGCTGGTTCCGATGGCACCACTTACTCCTACACTTCCTGGTGGGTGTACTGGGTGAACGGCACAGGTACCTCCGCCTCACTGGATCGTAACGGTTACTGGTTGGAGGAACGTGTGAGTCAGACTGTTGCCGGCAAACGGGTGGTCACTCCCGGTCGCTCTTCCTGGCTATTCGGTACGGGATCCATCTCCCTAACCCCAGTGCTCGATACCGCGGATGACTGGGCCGTCGCCGATCAAACCACTCAGGACGCCCTCTCTAGCGAGCGCTCCGAGTTCTCGGTGGTCGCCTATCGTAACCCCGCTTCCTTCACGGTCAGCGGTCGGGTGCAAACCGGTGGGGACGCCGCCCTCTACGGAGCCCCCGAACTGATGGCAGGCGATTACGCGCCCAACGACTCCGCCTCCAGCGATCTCCGTGTCGATCTCGTTTGGGACGCCGAGCAGGTGCTCCTCTTCGGTGGCGACACCGACTTCAACGCTGTGAAGAGCGGTCTCAGGACCAATCTCGCCACAGAACTTGCGTTGCTGCCGGGCGAATAAACGCCGCTATCTTCCATCCCAGCCTAGCGGCGTTTTGCATCGCAAAGTCGCCGTGCGCTGGGGGTGGAGTGGAAAAAGGCGTGCCATCTGGCTCTGTTTCCCTTAACGCGTGGTTATGGAAGTTGTCCCGATCGAAATCTTTGGTGTGAGTATCGACCTCCCGCTCCCGCAGCCTATAAGCATGCGGGAACCGGCCCTAGAGCAGTTCGTGAGGGATTTGTGCGACCCGCAAAAGGGAGTCGGCCTGCGCCCGTCGCAATGTCAGCTGTTGGGGCGTGACATGCTCTATCAGTACGAGCTGAACGCCACGTTCTTTGAAGGGAACGGCACTATCGTGCGCACGGCCGAGCGCATGCGCGTGGCTGTGCGTAACGCCCGGAGTTGGGCCGACTGGCAACTGGTTCATCAAACGCTCTGCCGGGTACACGCGCTGCTCGAACTGGACGTCAAATCAGTGAGCAATCTATCCATGCAGGCCCAGGTGCGCTTCAGCTCTTTGCCGGAACGCGAACGTTACCTGCGCTCTTTCGCCGGCAACCGTCTCGTCGCTCGCCCCGGAGCTCTCGGACATGTGCGCATTCCCGACTGGGAATACGAGGTCCGCGTCCAGATCGAAGACAGCAACCTTATCCCAGCAGGAGTCTACGTCGGAGCGGATACGCAGTACCGCAACGATCAGGATTTTGAGAGTTTCACGGGCTCGATCCCCACGATGTTCGCCGCCTCAGCCAACGCCTTTGGCCTAGGCTTCGAGCCCTTCGCCGGCACGCCTTCGTGAGGAGAAGGTGCACGGCGAGGACGATTTGAAGTCCCAACTGGGTTCGTGCGAATTGACAGTTCGCTCTAATTGGTTTATTCTGATGTAGATGAGAACAGCGCTCAATGTTGACGAGCTTCTGCTTGCTCTGGCATGTGAGTTTACCGGCGAAACGGAAAAAGCAGTCCTCGTCCGCATGGGGCTGGAGGCTCTTGTTGAACGGGAGGCATTCCGCCGCTTGGCTCTTCTGGGGGCTCGAATGCCTTCCCTCGAAATCCCCGAGCGCACTCGAGTGGAGATGCCCAACGAGGCATGATAATCGCGGATACGTTGGCTGGAATGACATTCAAATTTTGGTCGCTGCGCGTCTTTCTGGAGCCCTTTTGTGGTCTAAAGATCGGTGCTCGGATGATGCTGCAAAAGAATTGGGCGTAGCTTATCCAAGCTCTTAGCGCTTTTGTCCTGCCCCCAGTCTCGCCAGTGCCCTCCACGCTGGGGGAAGCAAAAACAGCGAAATGAGCGCGTCGAGGACCAGCCCGATGGCGCATGTCTGGCCTAGGACCGCTAATCCAAGGTGATTCGCCCAACCGATCGTGCCAAACCCGGCGGCGGCTGAGGTGGCGCATAGGCTTACGACGAGAAACAGCTCTTTGCGCGTCGCCTCCACGTCTCCGCCATTTCGCCGAAGGGACAACAGGATAAGGATGCTGTAGTCGGTTCCGGTACCTAGGAGCAGCAGAATGGCGGCGATGTTAAAGATGTTCCAGCTCATGCCAAGGAGCGACATGACTGCGGCTAGGCACGCTAAAACGAGCCCCGTTGTTACAACGAAACACACCAATGCCCTTGCACTCCGCAGCGCAAACGCCAGCAACAGCAACACCAGCCCGCTGAGTGTCAGCATGATGGCTACAAGCTCCCGGGGAACTACCTGTTGCAGCGAGTTTCCCAACAGCGACCAGCTCACCAGAAAGGTTCCCGGTAATTTCAACGTCTCCAACAGCGCCGCCTCTTGGCCAAGAACGGGTGTCACCATTCCAGCCGCCAGAAAATGGCCCTGTGCACGGCTGCTGACCCGACTTAAAATCCAACGAGCACTCGGACTATCCGGCCAAATCGGGAGGCTTTTGGACGGGAGTTTCGCCCATTCGCTCCAGTGCAATAAAATCTGCTCAGTCAGTTTCAGTGCGTCCTCTGTAAAGCCAGCCTGAAGTGCCGCCTCGCGCAGTCCGGCAGGATCTCTCGCAATCCGGGCAGCCAGTTCAAGATTCGCCGACTGTGCATCTGCGTCTGGCCACAGCATCAGCGGGGTCAGGTGGGAAACGAGGTGTCCCCGTGTCTGTTCTGTCGCGATAGTCTTTTCCGCCGCCTTGAGGCGCTCCAACACCTGGCGCTCTGAGTCTCCCTCAATCACCAAGTGCAGCAAATCCCGGTTATCCGCAAGTTTGAGAGAAAGCCTGTCTAGCGCCGTGTAAGCATCACTATGGCGCGGACGCAGGTACCCCGGTGTGAATTCCGTGACCGGTGCGCCTTTGGTGAAGAGCACTCCAAGGAGCACGACCACGAGGCCTAGCGTGCAGTAAAACCCCACCTTGGCGAGGGCAGGGGAGGCGAGCACCCCCTCAATCCTCGAAAGGGAGTGTGGTTGAGCTTTCCTACGATAGCTCATGGCGAGCGGGGCAAAAAGCGTCAGCATGACTGCGGCCCCCGTGACCACCCCAATACCCACTAGGTTGCCCAACTGCGAGAGGCCTGGAAGGCTGCTTAGGTTGAGCGAAAAGAAGGCAGCTGCGGTAGTCCCTGAGGTCCAAGCAATGTACTGCCAGCAATGGCGCCGTAATTCAGCCACCGAGCCGTTGTGATGCAGTGACCGCTGAAAAATGAAGTACCCGTAATCCACGCTCAGCCCGATCATGATGGCGGCACAGCCTACTCCGATGACGGTAAGGTGTTTTAGAAAAAGACCCGCTGCCCCGAGGCTCACTGCGAAAACGATGGCCAGCATCAGTTGTAGCCCGAAAAGTGGCGTCGCGCGGCGATAACAGGCCCAAAACACGAGGGCAATCAGCAAAAGCGTCACCGCCGATGAGCTCGACATGTCCCATTCCATGGCGCTTGAAATGTCCGCCACAAAAGAGGGCTCTCCCGTGAACCCCAGCGTCACTCCAGGAAGTACGCGCCATGGATTAACGCTCTTCTTGATCGCTCCAATCCATTGGATCGCTTCCTTGTAATTCTTAAGGGAATGCGCCGAATGAACGTACAGAACTCGAAATGTGCCATCTGCGGAGACAAACTCCGAAGCCTGCGCCGGTGACATCAGCCCAGTTTCCTTCAGTGAAGGGACGATGCCGTACGGATCATACCCAGCGAGGGCGACATCTTGGGGGGAAACAGATTCGGTGATCTCCTCTAGCGCTTTCGCGAGAGTGGTAGGTCTTTGTGCCGGGGTGAGGCGTCTGACCAGTTCGCCAAACGCCTCCTTTGGCTGGTTGATTGCGAGGTACGCGGCGAGCTCTCCAAAGTCAGCTGGATGCGTTTCCCAGGGCGGCTGTGAAACCACCAAGCGTGCCAAATCTGGTCGCCCTTCCAGATGTGCTGCAATCTCCGACGCCACTTTTTCTGTGGCCTCAGCGGTGTCGGTTTCGACCGTGAGAATGAGTTGGTCGGCTTGCGCGAAGTTCTTGAGGAAAAATCCAAGGCCCTTCACCTGGGGCAGCCCTTGGGGCAGCATTTTCAGGACATCCACATCAAACGAAATGCGAGACAGTCCTAGCAGCGTCAGCGTGAGAATCGCGAACGCGAGGATGATGCGTGCTGCCAACCGGCTACGGTTTAGGGGAATCGGCGCGGTATCCATTCAGGTCAAAAGCAAATATGGCGTTATCCAGTTTTCTGTTCGTGCGCACATTGGAAAACTCGGTTTTTAAACTCGATCCATCCCGGCTTACGAACTCGAGAAACTGGAGTTCGCCGGTTTGAGTTTCGAAATCGAGGCGAATCGTTTGAACGTATTTTCGAGCCTGAGCTTCTTTTGGAATAAATTCCAAATGGCATTGTGCGCCCTCGGTTTTAATTTTTGTAACCTCGAATTGGTTGCAAAAATCTCCAAAACTAGAGGCTATTGGGAACTCCAACATTGGAAAGTTCTGGGGCGCTCCTGGGGCCGCTTTGTCTATTGCTATTGTTTCATAGCGCAGTTTCTGGGGATGAATTAAAAAACTACCCTCTTTGTTACGCAGGAAAATAGTCTTTGGTGGATTTCCCAGTTCCCAATGGAGATCCCCTCCAGAGTTGAACCAAAGTTTTCCTGGAACGGCGACTGGGCTCCGTAAGGTGCGGAGGGAGCGGGTTTGTACAAAGTCCGCTTCAAGCGTGCGCAACTCCTTTTGGAGCAAAATCCATTTTTTAAGTGGAGCAAGATCAAGGGAGTCCTGTGCCAGAGCGGAGCTAGCCAGCAGAACGCACAAAGCAGAGGGAGCAAGACGCATGAAAGGACGATGAAGGAGTTGGCAGAACGGTGGCAGGCAGGTTTGGGCGCGAATTGAGCGTGACTTGATCAATCGGGCGATTCAAATCTTGCCGGTCTCTCATCATTTATGCAACTGCCCGTGACGTGCCAGAAATTAACGTCGGATCTGACCTGCTTGATCCAAACGCATCTCTTGGATTCTAATCGCGTCCTGAGCTTGAATGAAGACTTGTTTGATGCGGGTTTGGAGTCCATGGGGGTCATGCAACTCCTTTTGCAGTTGGAAGAGAAATTTGGGGTCGTTGTGCCCGATGCGGACGTGACTCGCGCTAATTTCCAGTCCATCCAAGCTCTTGGTGCCTTGATTGAACGCTTACGTAACCCGCTCCCATGACGGAGGCTGTCGCAGTTGACTTCCGAGTTCCCCTAGTGGGCTGTGATGGTTTTGTCCTAGCCCTCGAAGATTTGATGGCGTCTGGTCTTCAGGGGCGCCATGTCGGCGTGAGCGTTCTCACTCTTGGCGAAGGTTTTTCCGCCGATGCGCTTCGCTCTGCTGCGGCCCGATTCTCTAAGTCTCATCCTTTGCTCCATGCCAAACTTGAGCGTGAATGGTGTTTCAGCCTCCCAGAATGGCGGGCGACAGGGCCTTTTGGAAATGTCATCCCGGTCATTGAACACCCCGTAGGCACCTCGCTTGAGACAGTGTGTGCTACGCTTCTCCAGGCACCGGTACGCGAAGCCCTACGCTTTGAGCTCATCCCAGGCCCAGAGGCGACTCTCGTGGCGTTTCGCTGGCTGCATCTCCTTCTGGACGGTCGGGGTGTTGAGCTTGCCCTTCAAGAAATCGCCCGTCTCGCAGCTCATCCCAACGAACCGGCGACAATCCAGTCCTCGTGGGGGGCCGCATTTGAGGTCCCGTCATCACTGCGCGAGCGCCTGCGGAACGTCCGTCCCTTTGTGAAACGCCATAACGCGTTGAAAGAAATAGCGTTCGATGCCCTTGGCAAACCTTCGCCAGAGCCGGGTGCGTCTCGCTTCAGTATCCTCCACTTTGACGTTGCTCAAACGGCCACCATCCGCACTCGGGCTCATCACTTGACCGGCGGGATTTTTCAACTGCCGTATTTCTTTGCTGTGGTAGCCCGTGCGCATGCCGCCGTGTTTGCGGCGCGAGGTAATCGAGCGATGAACTTTCACGCGGGTGCTCCGGTGCAGCGGCGTCGGCGCGGAGCTGTGCATCCAATTTTCCAGAATCAAACTTCACAAATGTATTTTGGACTTACCCACGAGGAAGTCGGTTCGCTCGAAAGCGCGACTCGCTCCATTCACTCCCAGTTTAGTTCGATGGTGAAAGAAAAAGCGGATTCTGCGTTTCTGATCATGGTGCAGTTTCTTTTGCGGGTTCCATCATCGCTTTACATGGATGGGTTGAGACGCGAGAACGGCGCCGGCTTAACCTCCTTTTTTCACTCGCACACTGGCTGTTTCATGCCAGAAACGAGAGTATTCTGCGGTGCTCAAATCCTGAATGGCTGGCACATTCCTAGCGTCTCTAATCCTCCGGGGACGGGAATCTTTTTTAGTGAATGCAATCGCTCTCTTACGGCCACCATTTCCTGGCGGGAGGGCGTATTGTCGCCTTCGGAGCTCATCTGTATGACGTCTCAACTGCGTGAAGATTTGCTCGGATTACCTAGCCAAGAATGAGCCCCGACATCCTCTCCGCCTTCCGCGCGCAGGCCTTGGCGTGTCCTCAGTCCCTTGCGCTGCTGAGCGCGCAGAACAGTTGCACGTACGCATGGCTTGAGCGGGCGGCCTCGCTGGCATGCGCCGCACTGCGCGAGGCCAATGCCTTTGATTGTCCTTGGCAGCCAGTGCCGCGCATCGGGTTGTATTGTCCGAATGGCGTCGATCACGTGGTGTGGGCGCTTGCCATCCTAATGGGCGGGGCCTGCCTGGTTCCGATCCCTCAGGAACTTACTGAAGCGGAGCGCCTAGCCCTTGTGCGCCAAACCGCACTCCATGCCACCGTGAGCGCCGGCGGTCTAATCTGGACAGATCCCTGCGCTCAGCCGGCCACTCTTGTTTTTTCACTTCACGCTGCCGCCGCGCTGACCTGCTTCCCCCCCGTGGCTGCGCCCTTCTCAGAGGCGCAGTTTGCTGAGGTCGCGCCTGCGTTAATCCGGTTTTCCTCCGGCACCACCGGCGCAAGTAAGGGAGTTGTACTTTCGCACCGGACTCTTCTTGCGCGAATCGCCTCTGCCAACCGGCGCCTGCGGATCACCCACGAGGACCGCGTGCTTTGGACGCTCCCTATGGCGCACCATTTCGCGGTGTCCATTCTGCTGTACTTGAGCGCGGGCGCGGGCGTTGTTCTCGAAGATTCTCACTTAGCGACGGATCTATTGGATGCGGCCAACCGATGGGGGGCAACGGTGATGTACGGTGCGCCTTATCATTACCGGTTATTGGCTGGTGACGTTTCGGGGCGCTCCTGGTCCACTTTACGTCTGGCGGTGTCTACAGCAGCCGCGCTGTCTGAAGAGGTCGCGGTTTGGTTTCGGAGCCGCTATGGGGTTCCCCTCACACAGGGGCTGGGAATTATTGAGGCGGGATTGCCCCTGCTCAATCTGCGTGATGCACAGGAATGTCCTACGGCGCTTGGAAGTGCCGAGGATTTCGAGGTGGTGCTGCTGGACGAAACAGGGCAGCCCGGCGACGTGGGGGAATTGTGCCTCCGCGGTCCGGGAATGTTTGACGCCTATCTAGTCCCTTGGCGCAAGCGGGAGGAGGTCATGGCTGATGGCTGGTTCCATACAGGGGATGTCGCCCGACGCCACACTTCGGGGAATCTGGAACTGTGTGGCAGGATTAAGTCCGTGTTGAACATTTCTGGGATGAAGTGTTTCCCGGAGGAAATTGAGGAGGTCCTGCGCCAGCATCCCGGAGTGTGTGAGGCGCGGGTGCGCGGGGAGGAAAATGTGCGGTGGGGAACGTTTATAGTCGCCGAAGTGGTTCTTGTTGCGGCCTCGGAGATGCCGATTTCGGCGGAACTCACGTTGCATTGCCGACAGAGGCTGGCCTCCTACAAGGTGCCGTTACGATTTGAGTCCGTCGAACGTTTGGAAAAGACGGCGAATGGCAAACTTCGGCGCTAGGCGAGTGGCTTTCTGGTCGGTATCCCGCTAGGGAGTCCCCTCCAACGCTGCCGCGCCGATTTGTTGGGACAACCCCCAGTAGGGGATGAGTACCCGCTCCTCAGGGTGTATACTTAGGCGCTGCGCCGCGCGGATCGTGTCCCACGCACACGAAGCTCCAAACGCCTCGTGAGCCAGCGCCGGGATGCCATCATGCACAGTGCGTCCTTTAAGTGCCGCTATCGCTACCGGGCGAATCCAGCCCACGGCTGAATCCAGTACGGGAAGGTTCGGGGCGAACTCGGCTAAACACCGCTCCGCAGCTGTCCTGCTTTCATTGCGGGAGCGGAAGCAAAAGCCGTCTTTAAGGCTCACAATGGAGGGCCTCCCCGAGTGCGGTCCTTTTCCGAGCAAAACGGCTCCTGCTCCCTCTGCAAACGGGCGCGTATAGGGTTTTGCCAGCCAGCGCATGGAGCGGAAGGCCTCGAGTTGGTGTGGCTCGAACTCTTCGGCACCGATGACGAGCACCTGCTCCGCATCGCCGTTATGTAACCAGCATGCAGCCGTGCGCAGGGCCGAGCTCCAGCAGGATTTGTCACCAATTTGCGAGTAAACGGGGCCGCCAATTTCCAGTTCTGCCGCCAGGTGACTAAGGGGACTGTTTGCGACGGTTTCTGGAAACAACATCGGGCTGGCAAATCTACGGCCATCTTTTTGAAACTGGCGGTAGAAGCGAATCGAATAAACCGAACAGCCAATGAAGCTAACGTAAATGAGTCCAAGTCGGTTTCGCTCAATTTGCGGGTGTGGAGCCAATGCTTGTGCCGCCGCTTCAATCATGTAATGCGAAATGGGGCTAGCCCGTCTGAACCGGGGCCGCATTCGCCATTTCTCGGGTAGGATGGACGCATCAATGGTGGCTACCAGATGTTGGCGGGCGGGATCCGCCACCTCGGAAGCGACGGTCGTCGGCCAGTTTTGGAAGTTCTCCAGTGCCTCGACGCCCAGTCCACCTGGAGAAACCGCGCCCCAGGACAAAATAGATAACGGCGTGTTCATGGAGTTTTGAACAGAAGGGCTGCGTTGGAACCTCCGAATCCGAGGTTTACGCTGAGTGCTGCATTTTTTTCCAATAGCGCCCCAGGACGCGCGAGCATGTTTGCAACGAGCGGCTCGGGATCGGTCGTGTGCAGTTGAGGCGGGATTTGGCCGGTTTGAAGTGTTTTAAGGCACAAAACAGCCTCGATACTACCCGCTGCGCCGAGCGTGTGTCCGATTGCCGCCTTGGTCGAACTGAGCCTGACTCCGGAAGCGTTCGCACCGAGGCACCGGGTAAATGCCTGCGCCTCCGCTCGGTCGTTGAAGGGCGTGCCTGTTCCATGCGCATTGATGTAGCCGAGTTCCGAGGGAGACGTGGCCGATTGCTCCAGGGCTTTGCGGATTGCTTTTTCAAGCGGCGTGCCATCTGGCGCAGGTTGTGTGAGGTGAAATGTGTCTGTGGTGTGGCCGTATCCGGCGAGTACGCCAAGGATTGGAACGCCTCGGCGCCGTGCATGGGACTCGCTTTCAAGCACCAGAAAGGCGGCGCCTTCGCCAAGCATGAGTCCGTTACGATTGACGTCAAACGGGCGACAGCGGTCCGGGGACATCGCCTGGAGACTGTCGAAACCGCAAAAGACGAGCTCGCAAAGAATGTCATAACCGCCTGTGAGCACGATGTCTACAAGGCCCGCGCGGATGAGGTCGAAGGCGTGCCCGATCGAGTTCGCTCCGCCGGCGCAGGCGTTGGAGACGACGGCGGCAGGGCCGCTGAAGCCAAGGAACGTTTGGAGGTCGTTCACCTGCTGTTGCGCCTGATAGGAGGCGACCCGTCCGGCCTGTTGTATCGGGGATTTGCCCTCCCACACTTGGCGCACGAAGGCCTCGATGCGCTCCATGCTGGTGGCAGTTGTGCTAAGGCTCATTTCGAGATGCCCTAGTTTTGAGCGCCCTGCCGGGTCAAGCAGTCCGGCGTGTTGAAGTGCCTCTCGTGCAGCTGGAAGGGCGAGTCGTGAGGCCCTGCTCAGGCGACTTTCGGCTTTTTTGGGGAGCCAAGGGAGTTCGGGGAGAACGACTTCAGCGCCTTCTGTGACGCGGCAGCCGTCTGTAGGGAAACACGAGATGGGTCCCCGGGCATACTCCTGATTTAGGAGTCGGGACCAACTCGTTTCAGTGTTTGCCCCGAGTGCTGTGAGGCAACTCCAACCGGTGACGACAACACGCTCTTCAGCGGGTAAAGACATGTTCTTATCTAACCCTTCAGTTGACGACTCAAAGTCGCTTTTCCGCGAAGAATCACCCCCGATTCCGTGGCCAATTCAAACTGGAATTGAGCCAGTGAGCCGAACTCCTTGAGTAATTCAACCGTGCTAACTATGGTTTCTCCTGGGCGGGCTGGCCCTAAGACACGCACTGCGTCTATTCCCGCTACGAAAAGCGGAGTCATGTGCGCAGTGTCGACATTTTCAGGAAGCGACATCCACAAGACGCCGCAGGCTTGCGCAGCGCATTCCACGAGAAGCGCGGCTGGCATGATTGGGTTTCCCGGAAAATGTTCCGCGAAAAACCATAAATCAGGCTGGAGATGAAACTGTGAACGCCCCTGTTTATTGGGGGTAATGATCTCAAAGTTATCAATAAAGCGAAATCCTGGACCGTGTGGAGTGAAAGCACTGACATTCATTTGCGAGAAACTGCGAGATCCGAAAAATGGTGCCATTGTTCTGGATTACGTACAAACATGGGAACCAGCTCCTGAGCTACCTTGGTTGTGAAATGTGAAAGAGATGCCGCACGTCCCTCTGCCAGCCATTCTGGGGTAATCATGGGTCTGGCCTCTATCGCGTGTGCTCCATTGGTTTGACGGACAATGCCTACGGGCACAATCGGTGCGCCTGAAAGTAACGAAAGCATGACCGGTGCCGTGGAAAACAGGATCTCCCCATGGGGCACCGGCACTGGAGCTGTGTGTTCGTTAAAGGGGCGATCCGCCAGCAGTGCTACACACGTACCGGCACGCAATTCGCGCGTGATTTCGACGGCCGAAAAGGCGTCTGCGCCGACAACCAGCGTACGCACCCCCCAACGCAGTCGGAAATCGGCGCGCCAGCGGGTGAGGGGTTCGGAAGGCTCTGGCAAGGTTAGCGTTAGCATCGGAAATCCGAGTTCCGCGAGGAGTGGGCCGCCGAGTTCAAAGAAGCCGAGGTGGCCCGTTACCAAAATGCACCCTTTGCCGAGTGCTTTGGCTTTTTGGAGTTCTTCAAGGCCGATGCCCTCTCCCAGAAGCGTGCCTATTTGTCCGGGTTTCATGGGCCAGAGTTCGGCGAAATCCAGAAAGTTGTAGCCTTGGGAAATGCAGGTGCGGATGGCCGCCCCAGGTGTGGCTTTCGAGGGATCGAGTAGAGCGATGTTGCGACGGATGGCGTTACGGGTGTCCGCGTGGGTCAAGGCATAGCCGAGTCCAACGAGTTCGCAAAAGCGTTCGCTCACCCAACGGCCCACCAGTCGGCGCCCGAAAATCGCCATTTCAAATCCCAGCGGCGTGTATAGGAGCTTGTAAAATAGCGAGGTGCGGTAATCGTTTTGAGCACCACGTTTTACGATTTGATAGACTAGGCCGGTGAATAATAAAAGTCCTAGACTAACAGCGAGGGTTGCGAACATGAACTGGGGCAGAGAATTTTAGATGTATGCCATTCATCGCGCTAACGCAGCGAGGAAATCGCCGGTGCAATGTTGAAAAAGCGTTGAAGCCCACACAAAGCTTGGAAAAGTTTGAAACGCCAGCCAAGCGAAAAGGGCAACTCCGTGTTCCCTCCGACGATGTGAGCAATGCTTCCTGGGATTTTAAGGAAAGCTGCAGGATTCATGAAAACCTCAAATCCGGGTCTTTTGTAAAAGGCATTTACAATCCCGTGATAAACTTCCATCCATTCCGCGACTTTCCGTGTATATTGAATTTGCTCACCTTCAGAAAGCTCCCGGTTTTGTTGATGTGCGCGAATGATTTCGTGGGCTGCGAGGCGTCCCGATTTCATGGCTAAAAGGACCCCGGATGAGAAAATCGGATCCACGAATCCCGCTGCATCCCCCGCCAGCAAGACGCGCGGCGTGGCAAAGCTGCGAAAACGCCAGCTATAGTCTGCAGTGGCCCGCAGTGGCACTGTGTTTTGGGCGCGCGCCAGACGCGCTACTAGTTCGGGGTTTGCGCGAACGGCCTGCTCGAAAACTTGCGACACATCGCCTTCACAGAGGCGCACCGTTTCCGTGGGAACAACTAGCCCAACGGAGGTGACATCATTGGCGAGGGGGATGAGCCAGAACCAGCCGTCTTTGAATCGCACGATCGTTGTGTGGCCACCTGCCTTGCCGCTATTACGCAAAACACCTTTGAAATGACCGTAAATTGCGACGCGTCGGCTCTTTTGTGTCTGGAGTTTCGGGATGCCGAGAGCTTTGCCTGCAAAACCACCGCGTCCGCTTGCATCGATGATCCAGCGAGTAGTCACGGTCCTCGTGGTGCCCTCGGTTTGGAACTCAAGGCGGTGTGGCCCAGCCTCGCTGACCGGGGCGAGTCGCGTCACTTTTGCTCCTTGTTGGACGTGGCAGCCAGCCTCCGCGGCTTTGTTAAGAAGAATGTGATCGAAGGTAGCACGGTCTACTTGAAAAGACTGGGCGTATTGTGGTTGCAGGGACTTTGCAAACCAGAACCGCTGAAAGCGTGCGCCCTCCCCAGTACAAAACTCAGCACCGTGTTTGGGCGTGAACCCAGCTTTTTCTAGGTCCTCAAAAACGCCCAACTCTCGGAGAATGTCGTTGCTGTAAGGCAGCAGCGATTCCCCGATAGCAAACCGAGGGAAATGCTCTTTTTCCAAAAGCAGAACACGCAGTCCCTCCCGGGCGAGAAACGTGCCGGCTACGCTTCCTGCGGGGCCGCCGCCAATGACGACGACATCGTGGCTATCGTGGCTTGAGTCGACTGCGGACATCGGAATCGGGGCGCGCCTTAGGCGGTTGGTGGGGTCTGCGGCAAGCTCATCAGGCGGCGTTGAATCCAGTCGCGTAGTACGCCCAAGCTCTGGAGCGCATCGCGAGCTGTCGCCGGATCTTTAATTTCGATTCCATAGCTTTTTTCAACAGCCACGATCATTTGCAATGCGTCCAAGGAATCCAGGCCTATCCCCTCTTCACCAAAGAGGATGGTATCCTCATCAATAGATTCAGGATTGACCTTGATCATCGTGTTCTCGAGGAGCATTGCTTTGAGGAACTCGATGGAAATTTCGTTACTGGGGTGCATAGATTCCAGAAAAGGTAATGTTTTTTGATGAACATTGCCGATTGGCAAGGCAATGGAAAGGCTTTGGCACATTTTGCCCGCAAATACTCTCAGGGCCTGTGCTCTTTATCCCAGTGCGGTGTCCTGCGGCAGGGCACATGCGTAGCCTGCCGCCGCTAGTCGTGCGAGAACCAACTCTAGGGTGGACGCCCTGTCGGCCGCGCGCATTTTAGGCAGTTTACTGTCGTGCAGAAGCACAATAGAACCGGGATGCAGGGCGGTTTCTATTCTGTCGGCAACTTGGATGGGGCGATGCGTGATGCCATCGCAACCCGTTGCAGACCAGCCAATCATCGTCAGGTTATTTGTGGCTGCGGCTGCGTGTACAAACGAGTTTGCAAACCCGACGGGAGCGCGAAATTGAGTGACGACGGCACCGGTGATGTCAGCGATCGCGCGCGAACATAGTTCAATTTCGGAGTGCGCAACTCGAGGGCCTGCGGCCCAGAAGGAGCGTTCCAAATGCTGGTAGGTGTGGTTTTGAAGGGCGTGTCCTTCCGCCAAAATGCGGCGGGCGAGCTCGGGGTGGCGCTGGACGTGTTTGCCAATGACAAAGAAGGTGGCCTTCACTTGGTGCCGGCCAAGCACATCCAACACGTAGGGTGTCTGTTCAGGGTTGGGGCCGTCGTCGATGGTTAGCCACACCTCGCGCGTGTCTGTGGTGAAACGCTTCTTGACGGGGCCGAACCATGCGCAGTTTTTCACAAGGGTGGGGCCGAGGAGAAGTCCGGCGCAGAGAGTGCCAAGTTCGATTACGCTCGCTGGAGCGCCCAAAAAGGTCTGAGTGAGCGCTCCCCCAGCCAGCGCGACAGACATCGCGTGGGTCGCGGTTCGCCTCCAATGCGGCGAAGGCAACTTCATTGCCGATACCGAGCGTTGCGTTTCCTGAGCGCCATCAGATGAGGAAGCATTGTCGCTGCGCGCAGGCTTAATTTGATGTGCGTTATGATGAGTAGTAGGTTGTCCCGCAGGTACTTGAAATGCGTGATTCCTCCATCGTTTTTTTCTGGGTAAGTGACTTTCGATGGAAAGCTAACGGCCGGGACGCCTTGCCAGTACAGTCGCACGGCGAGTTGGGTTTCAAAGTCAAAGCGACGGCCACCCTGAATTTGTTCCAGCACACAAATGGACGCCTCAATGGGGTAGATTCGGAAGCCGAACAGGGAGTCCTGGATGCCGCCCCAGAGCGTCGCGAAGTTTGTCCACCAGTTCCCGAACCGGCGCCCGCCTACGCGCAGGGCCGGGGCATCGGGGCCGAAAATGGGGACGCCAAGGATCATTGCTTCCGGGTAGGTGAGGGAAAGCGCCATCATTTTGGGGATGTCGCAGGCGTCATGCTGCCCGTCGGAATCAAAGATGAGTGCGTGCGTGAATCCCCTGCCGAAAGCCAGCTTGAGTGCGCTTAGAACGGCCCCGCCTTTGCCCTGATTCACCGTGAGTCGCAGGATTTCCAGGCTGGCGGACTCGTTGTTAATGGTCTCAGCGCACAAATCGCTGCCATCGGTGGAGCCGTCTACGACTAGGAACACATGCTGCCATTTGGCCAAAGTGGCACGCAGAGTTGGGGCAAGTAGTGGACCCGAGTTGTAGCTCGGGATAATCACGCAATGCGAGGCTGTAGCGGTTGGGGAAAGTTTCACGCGTAGGCGCAGAGGCGCTGAGAGATTGAGATGCGTTCCAAGGCTGCTTGCAACTTTAGGCCGGGATGTGTCAAAAAACGGAGATTCTATAGTGTCATGGTTTGGCTCCAATGAAAAACAACACAGGTGGCTTGCTCAGACGCATGAAGCCTTTGCCATGCTGGGCTGCAATGGAGGTTCGATTTGGAAACCTTTGACGTGGTTGTTGTGGGCGGCGGTTCAGCGGGCGTAGCCGCTGCCGTGTGTGCTGCGCGTGCCGGATGCACGACATTGCTTGTCGAGCGTTCTCCAAGCTTAGGGGGCAACGTAACACATGCCCTCGTGCACAGCATTTGTGGCACGTTTCACATCGCCTCCGGAGAATCGCCTCGCCTTGCCAATGGAGGCTTTGCCCTGGAGTTTGCGCGTCGCTTGGTGGCTGAAGGATCCGCCCAAGGGCCCTTGCGGATGGGGCGAATGGACGTCTTGCTACAGGAACCTGCTGGTTTTGCGCGTCTTTGCGAGACCTTGGTCGCTGCCGAACCCCTGTTGGAACTCGTTCGAAACGATGTTATTGCGTCTGCATCAGTAAGCGAGGGACGAGTGCATAGCCTGACCCTTGAGCGCTGCGGCCGAGTTGTCCATGGAAAGGCGTTTGTCGACGCCACCGGCGACGCCACCCTTGCGCAAGTCGTAGGTGCAGGTGTCGAACGCGTTTCACCGGAACGATTGCAGCGGCCTGCGTACATTTTTGGGATCTCTGGCGTGGATCCCGATGCGCTAGAGGACGGGCGGCGACTGCGCTTGGTGGGGGCTCTGAGTCGGGCCATTCGTGAAAAACGCCTTCCCCAAGAGCTTGCAGGCGCTGCAGTCCGTCCCACCTGTGTCGAGGGACAAGTCCGAGTGAGCATTGACCTAGCTGCCCAGGCTGAATGCTACGATCCTCTTAATGAGCTGTTGCTGGCCCAATTACACCGCGAGGTTGAGGGAATGGCCTTGGTCTTTGTGCGGTTTTTGAAGGAGACCGTGCCTGGATTTGAGAAAGCGCAAGTTTCCGAGTGGCCGGCCCGGCTCGGAATCCGGGAGTCGGGCCGGATGATTGGCCTCTATCAAATGAGGGACGAAGATGTTTTGCGGGGCGCGACTTTCGAAGACGCCGTCTGCGTGTCTGCCTGGCCTGTGGAAATGCGTGAGACCGCCAGCGGTCCTCGTTTGCAGTATCCAGAAGGCGGGCGGAGTTGCGAGGTGCCGTTGCGGGCGTTGCGTTCGAGAGATTTTGACAACCTGTTGGCAGCGGGGCGTTGTATTTCGTGCACGCACACGGCGCATGCGGCACTACGGGTGATTGGGACGTGCCTTGCGACGGGGCAGGCAGCGGGACTTGCTGCAGCAGAGTTCGCGGGAGCCGGTGGCGAGTGCGGGGCGGAGTCCGAGTCGTGGCTGCGCTGGGCGCGTGGGATCAGACGTGCCACTGGGATGGGGACAGGCGAGGCGTGGTGATGGGGTGGGCTGGGTGGGCTGGGTGGGCTACGCGAGGAGAAGAAGCTGTCGCGTTGAGTTTAGGGAATCGATTCCGTATTTCCAATGCTGCGATGACGCGCGTCTTTCCAGCGACTGAGGTGGTTTTGCAAACTGACTCCTGCGTTTGTAGAAAGCGTGAATACATTAGGGGCTTCCCGAGGCTATTACATCATTCCAAGCGGAGGATCGTTTCCTCTATCATCAACGGTAGAGGCGATTTCATGGCACGAATTTTTACAGAGGAAAACAGTCAACAGTTAAACTTGTCTGTCACCAAATGTGCCCCACGCCACCGCTGCTCCGAGCAGTAAACCTGCAAAAATGTCTAGCGCGACGTGTTGCTTAGTCGCGAGGGCCGAATACACGATTCCCACACTCCACAAGACATTCGCCCAACGTAGCCGCACGCCCGCTTCGAGTTGCCTCAGCAGCTTGTGAAAACCCACGGTGTTAAACACCGCAAAGGCTGCGTGCAAGGAGGGACAGGCGTTCCCTGAGGCGTCGATTGTTTTCAAAAAGCCAAAGGCCGCATGTTGTGTCCAGTCAATGTCAGGTGTAGGCGAGCGGGTCGGCCAGAGGATGAAAATGCCCATGGCCAATCCGCTTAGAAGTGCCACTGCCCAAGCATACCTAAACAGGGCGCGGCGCTCGACAAAAAGGGCAGGCAACAGGGGGACGTAGAGCCAAAGTGACGCATACAGAATGAGGGAAGTGGGTTGGAACGAGATCCAGCGATCCAAGGCCGTGAGCGGCATCGTGGTGACGGGAAAAAACGGATGCCTGAGCACTGCAAAGTAGAGCATGAAAAAGGCGCACATTCCCACAGGCGTGCCCCACTTTTTGAGCCCTCTATGCGTTTGAAACCGCGCGGCGAATGGCGGCTGAAGCGGCGCTGCACCAACGTCGCCGCGAGGCGAAGGAAGGGCTTCCTCGACGGCGAACGGTGCGCGTAGCAGGGCCTCAATTCGTTCGCTTAATTCTGAGGGCCTGCCGATCTCTGTGGCGGGAATCAGCTCATCCAACGTGAACTCAAACCAACCTGGCACTGGTGGCAGGCACCACCACGGCCAACCTTTGCGCGCCATGCGTTCGCCTGTACGCACCCGGATGATCTGCACGGGCGCTTGAGCGAGCCTCGCGATGAGGGCGAAAGCTGGTTTGAGCGGGTTCAGCTCAGCTCCGGGATTGGTTCGCGTGCCCTCTGGGAAGATAAGCAGGGATTGTCCAGTCGCAACTCGCTGGGCGGCGTTGCGGATCATGTCCACCCCAGAGTCAGCGGAGACGAATCCAGCAAGAATCGCTGCGGGGCCAATGAGGGGGTTTTGCAAAAGGGCGGGCTTGAAGATGCAGACCGCGTCAGGGAGTCGGGCGAGCAGAAAGGGCGCGTCCACCAAGGTGGGATGGTTGGCCACATAAACAGTGCCCGTGGGAAGTGGTGCGTCGAAGCCTTTCCACGTCACGCGTACGACGCCCGAAAAGTGCATCCAGCGTAGCCACAAATCAAACATCCAGCGCATGGATCGGCGGGCGAATGGGCCGAACCTTTCCCGCTGGCTGGCCTTTATGAATAGGGCGCTCCCGAGGTTCAGTACGAGGCCCCCTAATCCGAACAAGAACCAGGAAAAATAGTAGGCGAATGCCAACCACAAATGCCGCACCGTCTTCATGAACGGATTTCCCGGACGGGGCGAAGCACATGGCACACGTTGCTTCCGCCAAAGCCACTGCTGTTGTTTAAGATAAGCGACGGTTGGGTACATACGCTTTTCCTCGGAAGATTGAGCCCGTCACAAACCGGGTCCACCTCGCGCAGATGCGCATTTCCCGGCATGAACCCTTCTCGCAAGGCCAACGCACAGAACCCGACTTCCATCGCCCCGGCCATAGAAAGCCCATGCCCCGTGAGTCCTTTCGTGCTGCTTACGACCGGTCGCGCACCCACCGCCGTGAATACGGATCGCAACGCCTGCGCTTCCGCCTTGTCGCCAATCTGTGTGGAGGTGGCATGGGCGTTCACATAATTCACCGCCTCCGGCAACGCCTGAGCATCCCGCAGTGCTCGGCGCATGGCCTCGCGCAACCCGGCGCCATCGGGATGGGAGGTGGCGACGCTGTATCCGTCGGACGCCTGGCCCCAGCCGCTGATTTCCGCGTACGCTCGCGCCCCGCGTCGTCTTGCGACTCCCCCGTCTTCTAGCACCAGCACTACGGCCCCACCCGTTCCCACAAAACCATCCCTTCCCATGTCAAAGGGGCGCGAGGCCGTGGCCGGATCGGCGTTGGGGGAGAGGGCGCGCATCGGGGCGAAGGGGAGAACTGTGTCAGCATTAAGTTCCTCCGCACCCACGACAATCATACGCTCTTGGCGGCCTAGGCGGATTTCGTCCGTGGCGTAACCTATCGCGTGACTCGAGGAGGCGCAGGCGGACACAAAACCGGTAACCGCTCCCGTGATGGCGAAATGCGCGGCTAGATTGAAGTTGAGGGTCCCTGCGATTGAGGTAACCACGCCCATGGGATTCCCGCGCTCAAACTGGCAGGCGCGCGCCTGCGTCAGATTGTGGTGTAACACGAAGGCGGATCCTGCTGAGGCGCAGAAGAGTCCCGTGGCTCCATCGGTGATGTCGGCGGGGGTGAGGGCGGCGTCTGCCAGCGCCTGTTCCATCGCGCAGAAGGCGTACACCCCGTGAGGGGCGAGTCCACGCAGGGTTTCGCGAGGGATGTTGTGTTCCTTGGGCCAGTTCCAGTCGCGCCAATGGGGGGAATCCACGTTGAATCCTCGCACGGGAGCGGCCACTTTGACGGGCACATTCGGGTTTCCGCAGAAGTCCCAGGGTAACAGGCCGTGCCGACCCTCCCTCAGACTGGCGCTGACGGTGGCTGAGTCGTTGCCAATGCTGGTGATAAAACCAATGCCGGTGATCAGGACTTCGCGAGTCACTTTTGAAAAGGGATGGAGGGCTGTTTGCGCCAATGGCGGGCGAGGCGAGTCCTCGCTCAGGCAGGCGAACTCCCATACGCCTGGGTCACCTTGGTCTGAACAAAGGTCCGGATTTCGCCCACCGTGAGGAGGTTTTGAAGTTCCGCGTTGGTGATCGCCACCTTGTATACGTCTTCTAAAAAGAACACGACTTCCGCGAGCGCCAAGGAGTCAAATCCAAGGTCCTCGATGAGCCTCGCTGTGTCGGCTGGCGGCGCTTCTCCCCCTTTCTTCGCGGCACTCGGCTGATGATCCAAAATCACGGCCAACACTACCGCCCCAATCGCCCCCGGGTCGCCCGAAACTACGAATCGGTCATGTGCTTCCCGAGTCTCTTGAGGAAATTTTGCAAGCGGATGAAACTCGCTTGAGGTTAGTGATGGACGCGCATTGCCAGAGTTTGTGCTCATGGAGATAGAAGAAACAGTCATGCGGTGGGGGCGTTGCTAAGAGGTGGAACGTCGGAATCGCGGGAGTGTGGTGGTGTGCTTGCCCTGTGCACTTGAGCTCGGGCTGGCGAGCGGCTTGGGTGCGGGGGAAGTTCGCCTGACAGTTCGGTTGCGCGGAACCAACTCCGCCAACCCTCGCTCAGCTCGAGCTTTAGGTAAGCCAACAGGGCAAGAACTAACCTCCAATAGAGCATTCCACTGAGCTCGTAGCTGCGGAAGCTAAGGTGGCGTCCTGAGTTCTGGCGTCCCCAAGTGCCTCGGCGCAAGCGCTCTCGTCCCATCGCGGCGAGGCGTCTGTTGTAGAATGCGATGATGTGCGCCGGGAGAAATGTGCCGGGTCCGGCAAAAGCGGGCGTTTCTAAAGCGGCCGCCCCGTGCTTGAAGGGCTGGGAGGCAACTCCCGCGTAGTAGAGTCCAAGGTCCAAGCGGAAGGCTAAGCTCATAAGCTCGTAGTCGCCCATGTAGAGGTACTTGTCTCTATAAATGGCCGTGAACCAGCGCTGATAACTGGCGCTGAAAAGTGCGTTGTGTCTGGTAATAGCCTGCGACTGAGCGGTCCCTGTCAGGCTGTCTCCCACCAACTTGGCCGCTGCGCTTGCACTGTAGCTAATCCAATCCAGTCCAGGGGAATAGAACGGATCAATGAAAGCGGCAGCATCTCCCACAAGCACATGGCCGTCCCCTGCAAACGTGCTGGAACTGTAGGCTAAGTTACGGCGGAAATGCACGTCGCCCGGGTTCCACGTGGCGTCCGCAAGCAGTTCCCGTGCAACGGGGTGCGTTTCGAGCATTGTGCGTAGTCTTTCTCCGAGGTGTTCGCCCTCAGCGAGTTCCACCAGGCGCTGATCAAACACCAAGCCGATGCTCACGTCCCCTCCCTTGAGCGGGATCAGCCAGGCCCACCATCCTCGCCCCAAAAGATGATTAGTTGCCGTGAACCGTACCGCCTTGGTGCGCCGTGCCCACTCTGGATACTTGTTGGCAAGAGCGCGCGAATCCCAATTTTTAACGCCGCTCCAGCGACTCCAAACTGCAGCGATGGGATGTTCGCGGTTGAGAGAGAGCCACCCGTTTTTGCGCGCCAAAACGGCGCCCACTCCCGACGCATCTACCACCCAACGCGCTTTTTCCGCGCCCCGCCCTCCGTGTTCGTCCTCCCAGTTGAGGGTTTGCAACCCGCCCGGTTCCAAGTCCACGCCGCGCACTAAAATCGGTCGCCTTACCACCGCCCCCAGCGTGACCGCTCGGCTTAGCACTTCTTCATCCAGCACGGCCCGGTCCACTTGGTAGCCCGGCAGTCGCACATTATAGCCCGGCCCGATTTCACTGCATTCATCCAAGGCGGCTGTCTGCTCGTTTTTGAACCAGAACCGAAGGCCCTGTTTGACGAGGTGTTTTTCGAGAAGGTGATCCGTTAAGTCGAGAATTCGTCCCAGAAAAAAAGCACTGACTTCCACGGTAGACTCGCCCACGCGCCGCTTGAACGTCGAGTTTCGCTCCAGAATAAGCACACGCAGGGCAGGGTTAGCGCGCAGTAGCAGGCAGGCCGTAGCCCCGCCGGAAATGGCGCCACCCATGATTACCACATCCCAAGACCGGGCAGGGGACGGGGCGTTGACGGGAAAACTCGGGTCTGGGGTGGCACCGGTAGGCATTTGAAAGTTGGATAATGTGCCACGGTGGGCTCTTGATGCACTAGAAGCGATTGGATTATTTTCCGATCAATGAAGACCTTTCAAGTCAAGGGCGGTGATTACGCCGCGCCTCAGAGAATCGCCACTTTTAATCGGGCTAACTGAAAATTGGGAAAAAATCTGCAGATTGCGCAGGTAGAATGGCTAAGACAGCAGCCCCTGAGCTGGAGGCGGGCTCAATGCTAAATCGGCAGGATTCGGATCCGTGATTTTAGTTCGTCAACGGTGACTAATACTCCGTTTTCGATGATGTGACGATACTTGTTAAGTATCGAAACCACGGTCGCACACAAATGACTAGGTGAAACGTCCTTTGTCCTCACCTGAATGACGCTGGGGCCGCCAGCTTTCGAGTGAGCCAGAATGATGCCGAAGTCCAAGTTGTGCGTGAATACCACGTACTTATACTGAAAAGCATACGCAATGATTTCCCAGTCAGGCGCACTGGCCGCACCAATAGTACACCAATGCACCGCATCAAAGCCATGTACGGTTAAAACGGGAACCCACTCTGGCGAGAGGTTCATGTCGATCAAGATCCTCAAGCAATCGCAAATGGCAGTTCAACTTCGTCCACCCGCCACGCGGCGTATGACAGCGCCTCGGTGATGTCCTGAGCCTCCAAATAAGGATAAAGTTGAAGAATGTCGTCTCGTGAATGGCCGGAAGCGATAAGTCCAACAATGGTTCCCACCGTGACTCGCATCCCCCTGATGCAGGGTTTGCCGCCCATGACGTTTGGATCATGTGAAATCCGTTGGAAAGCCTGCATGACAGGAAATTAGGCCTAAAGTCGACTTATGGCAACAGCAGCTCTTAAGATTCACCTAAGTCCGGAAAAAAGGTCGGACGCACCTTGGAACCTGAACCGCCCTGCGTTGGTGCACATAAAAAAGTCTGCTGGCAAGAGCACGAACGCTCCGCATGTTCGAGAAAATCTAAATTCTCGGTCTAGAAGTCACTCTATCTCCTCGGTGCCGCAGGCAACACTCCTGTGCTTTTTTCGCCTTTTTTCATCCTCACCCCTAATCCTCCCTAGCGCATCGCCGGGGTGTGCGTACGTTTCGGGATGGATCAACCACCCCTTGACCCTCAGTCGCCGCTTGATCCCTTTGCCGGCTACTTGGAGGTCGTTTCAGTCATCGGTATCCTCCAGGCAAAAAGGGAGCGGATGCTCGAGAATAGCTTGGAAATGCCTGTGCTGGAGTCCGATGTCGCTGCCTTGGTGGCACGCGTTGAAGCCGGTATCGGCGAGGCTCAGTCCCTTCAGGCCGAGTACGAACAGCGCATGGAAGACGCCCTGCAATCCGCCGCCGACCGCGCCGACACGCTGCGCGTCCTCTTCGCTTCCGTATCCTCGCGGATGGCGGAAATGCGTGAATGGATTTCCGACGCCGTCAACGGCCTCCCGGCAGAGGATCGCGAGGACTGGGACATGCTTGTGAGCGATTACGAGCATCTGCGCGCTGAACTCGGAGGCGCGCTCCCTCCGGAGTAGGTACGGCTTACGCTGCTTCTCGCCAACCCCTCGCGCCGCTCACTTTCTCCACACGCGTACTCTGTGGTTTTCGCTGTCTCCAATAAAAACGGAGCCGTCCTTATCCACAAAGACGCCGTGCGGACGTGCGAGTTGGCAGGCGAGGGGATCGTCACCATCGGGGCCATCGCCCTTTTTTCCGTTGCCGACGAGTACCTCCAGCGTGCCCGTCTTTGCATTAATGTATCGAATGGAATGCGACTCTGTATCCGCGAGATACACGTTTCCTTCGGCATCCAGGCCAACGCACTTTGGGCCGGCGAGCTTGGCGGAGATGGCGGGGCCACCATTGCCCGTGAACCCGGACTGTCCTGTGCCTGCGACACGCCGAAGGGTGCCCGCTTTGGGATCCAACTTCAGAATCGCGTTGCCCTCGCGCAGCGCCAACCAACACTCGCCATCCGGGGTGAACGCAAGCGCTCGTGGGCCGTGCAGCGAGGCACCCGAGATGGGCGAGCCATCGGGAGCGGTCTTCGCTTCTCCCGTGCCAGACCAGGTTGTGATCGTGCCTGTCTTCATCTCAATCCGGCGAATCCGGTGGTTGATGATGTCGCACACATAAAGGTCGCCGTTGTTGTCGAATGCTAGACTGTGCGGCTGATTAAACTGCGCTTGAGCGGCCGGGCCGCCATCACCTGAAAACCCAGCTTGCCCTGTCCCCGCAACGGTGCTGATGGTGCCCGTTTTTGCATCAACCCGCCGGACGCAGTGGCTGCCGAGTTCGACAAAAAAGAAGTTACCTTCCCGATCCCAGGCCATTTCGTAGGGCATGTTCAAGGAAGCCATAGTGGCCGGACCACCGTCACCCGCATGGCCACGCTTTTCGCTTCCGGCAAACGTTTCGATACGCCCGTCGCGTCCCACCCGCCGGATCCTGTGGTTATCCACGTCGCAAATGTAGAGTGCGCCATCCGGGCCGCGTGCAATAGCGTAGGGATTGTTGATTTGCGCCTCTGTCGCGGGACCGTTATCGCCCGAAAAACCCTTTGCGCCGTTGCCGGCGAAAGTGGTGATTGTGGCGGCGATGGAGGTGTGTGCAGCCATGAAAACGGCGACGCTCACGAGGAGGGGACGGAATGCGTTCATCGGGGGAAATGGTGTATTTCTGTTAAGGGAAAAATGCCCAGTGCCGTCAGCGCTTACTTGATTTCGCCAGACTTCAGATAAGCGATAATGTCGGCGATAGATTGCGGGGTAAGGCCAAGGGTCTCGGGCGCCGTCATGAGCGAGCGGTCCATGCGCGTGATCGACTTAATTTTGTCCTCAGCGATCGACTGCACTAAGCCGCCTACGCACTTGATGACCGTGGGATCGCCCTTGGTTGCAACGATGCCGTCGATGCGGACGCCATCGGTAGTTTCAACCCGGCTGCCATCGTAGTTGAAGGCGATGTCGGCGGAGGGAGTGAGGATGGCCTTGGCGATGACTTCCTTTGGTTGCGTGGCGCCGTACTGAGTCAGCTCAGGGCCGAATCCCACTCCCTGTGAACCGATTTTGTGGCACGTGTAGCATACTGCCACGGCAGCCCGTCCGCGTTCCACGTCACCGGTGAGCGCGACGATGTCTTCAACCTTGGGGAAATCCGCAAGGCGCTCAGGCGGTTCCGGGGAGATGATTTCTACGGCAGGCTTCTCTTCAAGCAGGCCCCGGTCGCGCATGAGTTGTGTGAGGCCCACTGCTTTCCAAAGGCTGCCGCGCCGATTGTTGAGCCACCATAAAACGTCCTTGGCTAGAGGAAGTTGCTTGTCCGCCGTGAGCCCGATCATGGCCTCAGCCGCTTCCCGGCCTGGGGTGAAGGCGATCGTATCTAGTGCCAGTTTGCGTTGAGCATCGCTGAGGCCCGAGTCCAGTATACGAGCGCTTAATTGGGGGAGGGCAGCCGGAACATGCAGACGCCAAGCCAGACGCGCGAAGGGTTCTGTCCACTGGGCGCTCGGTGCGCCGAGGGCCGTTTGTACGGCGGTGAAGACCTCTGCCTCTTTACCCTGTGACCCAGTCCCGAAAGCCTCCAGATAAGCGCGATCCACTCCGTCATAGCCTCGCGCAATCTGCACCAGGAGCGGCACACTCTGCGCGGCGGGCACGTCCCGTAGCGCGATGGCCACATCGCGGCGCACGGCGGCGGAGGGATCAGTTACGAGTTTGCCCGCGAGCGTTACCACGTCTTCGCCCGCGCGGCGCAGAGCCCGGAACGCCACTAGGCGCCGACTGTCTTCCCGGGCCTCCAACCACTCACTCGCCTTAGCGCGACCTTCCTCACCCATCTGTGCGAGGAGCCATTCGGAACGCGCCGCGATGTAAGGGTTTTCGTCGTCCAAGAGGGCTGCCACTGAGGGCACTGCTGCCTTACCTTGTGCCTTGAGTCGGATGAAGCCGCTGTAGCGCACATTGACCGCGGGGCTTTTGAGCGCGGCGATCTGGCCCTCAGTTGTGGTCAGATCCAGCTTCGGTACAACCGATTGAAAACCTTTGGGTGCAATGCGATAAATGGTTCCCACAGCTGCCTTGTCGAGTGTTCCGTGGCCGCCCACTTGCGGGTCAAACCAGTCTGCGACATAGATCGCCCCATCGGGCCCCACGCATACGTCGGAGGGGCGAAACAGGGTGGGAAGTTCGTTTGTGGCGCTTTTGCCGCCCCCTGTGAAGTCGCTTCCAGCGAACTTTTTGTCCTTGTTGGAGGTCAGAAAATCAAAGCGCTCTAGTTTCCAGTCCGCCCCTTCGAGTTTGGGTTTGTAACCAAACACGACGTTGCGTCCCGCTTCGCACGCGAGCAGGAGTCCGCGCCAAGGATCGCCGAGAGCGCCATTTTCATAGAAAGCGATGCCCGTGGGCGAACCTCCCCCGTAGACGTCCCCAGCCGGCATGGAACCGGGATCCTCCTGGCGCCATTCGGCAACGGGCGTAGTCTGACCGGGGCGTATGTCCGCACCCCAAGAGCGCTTTCCATCTAGGGACGCGAACCCGGCATTGCCGTACTCCATCACGGCGCTGACTCTGCAGGCGGGTGGATCGTCGTTGTCGCTTTGGAAAACATCGCCCAGCGAGGTGATCGTTTGTTCAAAGCTGTTGCGGTAATTGTGTCCGATGATTTCGAGATGCGAGCCATCGGACTGCATCCGGGCGGTGAATCCTCCGATCCAGACGCGTCCGTCATCGCTCTTTTGCCCAGCGACTTCCGTGGGATTAAAGAGCTGCGGTTTGTTCGGATTCTTGCGCCCGTAGGTGGGATCGTAGGGACTACCGATGCGGAAGGTTTTTCCCGATTTGTCAGTAAATACGGCTCCGGTGTTACCCTGATTGATGTACCAAAGTCCGTCCGGCCCGGCCGTCACTGCGTGCAGACTGTGGTCGTGATTGCGCCCGTTAAAGCCTGTGAGGAGAACCTCGCGCTTGTCCACGGCGGGATCGAATTTGTGATCCCCGTTGACGTCGGTGAATACCAGCAAATCGGGCGGTTGTGAGACGACGATTTTGTTGTCCAGCACTGCGATGCCCAGCGGGGCCACGAGATCCGCGCCCTGTACAAAGGTGTGACTCGAATCGGCCTTACCCTCGTGCTTGGTATCCTCCAGAACCACGATCCGGTCGCCCTCTTCTCGCCGAACCCCGCGCCGATAGTTGACGCCCTCAGCAACCCAAAGCCGCCCCTCGGCATCAAAGTCAATGTTCGTGGGGTTGTAGAGAAGAGGCGTCGTCGCCCAGACGGTCACTTCGAGGCCCTCGGGCACCGCGAATAATTCCGGGGGAACGAGTGTTGCGGGCTCGTCCACGGCGGGAGCGGTGAGGGTCAAGAACGCGAAGGTGAGGTAGGGAAACGCGATTCGTTTCATGGAAAAAGGGTGGCTGCGGCAACTCGGACACTTGTTGAACGTGCCCTGATTAAAGCGTTCAGTTCAGGCTCTTAAGAAATGCAATAGACTGGGGAACTTGGGTGGCAATGTTGGGACTCTCGTCCTCAATGTAGTAATGCTCCAGACCGGCTTTGCGCGCAGCCCTGAGCACTGCAGGAAGATCAATCTGGCCCGTGCCGAGGGCAACGTCATTGTCGACGGGCGTTTTGCCACTCAGATCGCCCGTGACTCCTTTTTTGAGATCCTTCAGGTGCATCAACTTAAACCTGTTGCCATGTTTTTCAAGAAGCGCCGCTGGGCTGACTCCGGGGAATTGAGCCCACAGGATGTCTATCTCAAAAGAAACGTCTTCGGGCCGCGTTTTCTCGACAAGCAGATCAAACAAAGTTCCGTTCCCGTGAGGCACAAACTCATAGCCATGATTGTGATAACAGAAAGTCAGTCCGTGCTGTTCCCTCAGCTGCTTACCAATGCGGTTGAACTCGGCAGCGGTTTGTTCGGCAAGTTCAGGGGTAAATGGCTGTCGGTTAGGTAGCCACGCGACACGCACGAATTTCGCGCCCAACGCCTTTGCATTAGCTGCGACCTCCTCTGGTTTGTTCAGAAGATCGTTGTAGTTAGCACCGTACGAGGAGCAGACCATACCCCGAGCATCCAGCAGTTGACGGATTTCAGGGGCGGTTCTGTTGAATAGGTTAGAGAACTCCATGTCACTGACTCCGTGCGCTTTGATGGTGTCGAGTGTGGAGGCGATGTCCTTTTTGAAATCCTCCCGGTAAGTATAGGACACCATGCCGGGCGTCCCTGGAAAAAGCGGGGCGGCCTTTGCGCTGGAGATGGGCAGCAGCGGCAGCAGTAAAGCGGCGAAAGCGAGTCGAGAGGTTAGCTTGAACATGGGGGAGTGTTAGTTTGGAAAGGGAAGGGGGCCTGAAGCTATCAAACTGGAACCAATGCGCTATTGAGCTTAAGGAACAGAAAAGGTGCAACGCCGCAGGCAGGCAAATTTCGGGAACGGAAATCTGTAAAAAGCGAGATTACCGAGCAACTCTCCTCAAAATTCGGTGTTTAGACACATATGAATGCAATCCAACCTCTCGCTTTGGGAATGTGTAGTGTCCTTCGCGGTATGTGCGGGTTGCTTTGTTTAGGCGCGAGTCCGCTCCTACAGGCGGCTGCGCCGGCGGAATCGAGTACCCCGCCCCCTGATGTTGCCGCACCAGCGCCCGAGATGATTGAAAAGGCCCGAGCACAAGCCGGGGCGAATTGGCTTGAGGCAATGCGAGAACGCCTTGAACTTTCAGCAGAACAGGAGGCTCAACTAAAGCCCGTGTTCGAACAGGAGTCGGCCAAGGTTCGAGCACTAAAGGCGGATTCCGCACTTACCGACGAGCAGATGCGCGAAAAATCCTTGGAATCTATGGGGCGCGTTCGAGAGAAACTGGCAGCAGTATTGACCCCGGAACAGAAAGCGAAGGCGGCCGAGGCACTCAGGCAGCGCGGTGAGGGATTCAGTCAGGACAAAGTCGAGGCGCGGTTGAAGGCGCTGCGCGAAAAACTGGCACTCACCGATACGCAGGTCGACAAGCTCCGCACAGTCCTCGCTGAGGAAGGGCCAAAAATGAAGGCTTCGCGTGATAATTCTACCAGCACCCCCGAGGAACGACGGGAAGCAATGCGCCAGAGCTTCGAGCGAATCGCCGCCGAACTCACCCCGGAGCAGCGCGAAAAAATGCGGGAACAGCGCGCACAGCCCAAGAACTGAGCTCCTTTCGGCGCACCCGCTCTGACAGGTTCACTCCAGCTGATTTTTCTCGCTGCCGCAGTCGCAACTTTTGCGGCGGCGCGGGGTTTCCCCATTTGTTCTTAAGAACTTCCCAGAACTCCCCCCTCTCGAACCCCCTACTTTCCATGAGAAACGATCCCTCACTTGCGCACCTCCAGAACCCACTCAATGCGGTGTTGTCTCGCAGGGAAGTTCTTCAGCGTACGGGTGTTGGAATGGGAATGCTGGGGCTGGGTGCGCTGCTCTCCGGCGAGGGCTTTCTAGCCTCAGCTAGGGCTGAGGCTACGCTCGCCAATCTTGCCCCTCGGCAGCCCCATTACCCGGTTAAGGCGCGTCGCGTGATTCAGATTTTTGCCTACGGAGCGCCCTCTCAGGTAGACACGTGGGATCCCAAGCCAGCTTTGGTCAAGTACGCCAATCAGCCGCTGCCTGGTCTGCGAGGAAAAGCATTTCCCTCGCCGTTCGAGTTCAAAAAACACGGGAACTCGGGCATTGAGGTAAGCGAGGTGTTTCCCAAGCTCGCCTCGCACGTGGATGACATGGCAGTGATTCGTTCTCTTTACACGGACATCCCGGCGCACGACGTCGCCCAGGTTTTCATGAATACGGGTTCTTTGCGGATCGCCCGGCCGAGTGTTGGTTCGTGGCTTCTGTATGGACTTGGGAGCGAGAATCAAAACTTGCCGGGCTTTATCGCCCTGCGTAATGGGTCGCCTTCCCTCACGATGACGACCTGTTGTTCTTCGTCGTTTTTGCCCGGCGTGTACACGGGGACTCAGGTGAGCACGGCTAAAATGGAGCCGGAAACCATGCTGGAAAATCTGCGCAACCCGTTCATGGGCTCACGCGACCAGCGCATGCAGTTGGATTTTGTTTCCCAACTCAACCAAGAACACAGTGCTAAACTTCAGCACGAGGCCCAGTTGGACGCTCGCCTTCAAGCCTTTGAAATGGCCTTTAAAATGCAGACCGAAGCCTCGGACGCCTTTGATCTGGCCAAGGAATCCGCCGCCACTCGCGAACTCTATGGCGACACGCCCTTGGGCAACCAACTCCTGTTGGCTCGCCGTCTGAGCGAGCGCGGAGTGCGCGTTGTTCAAGTCTGGCACGGTGGCTGGGACATGCACAACGATGTCGAAGGCAGCATGCAGCGCAGGGCATCGGAAGTGGATCAGCCTGCGGCCGCGCTGCTTGCAGATTTGAAGTCGCGTGGCCTTTTGGAAGATACCCTGGTGATTTGGGGCGGCGAATTCGGGCGGACGGTTACTTTTGACAATAACGGCAACGAAAAGCCGGGTCGCGACCACAACAATAAGGGCTTTTGCACGTGGATGGCTGGTGGCGGAGTCAAGGGCGGCACCGTGTACGGGGCCACGGACGAGTTTGGTTCCCACGCGGAGGTGGACAAAGTGCACATCCACGACCTACACGCTACGATGCTAGCGTTGATGGGCTTTGAACACACAAAGCTGACTTACAAGCTCAACGGTAGGGAGTTCCGGCTTACTGATGTGTCCGGACGTGTGGTCCGCGAAATCATCGCCTGAAGTCTCATAACGAAAACCTGTTGCGTTTATGAAACAGCCTTTTTCCTCCCACTCTTACGGCCGCCTGCTTCTGGGGCTGGGGCCCGTTTTTCTTGCCAGCGCAACCGCCGGATTGGGCGCGCCCACTCTGGCTGCCGTCCAGTTGCAGTCGACCCAAAGCAACCCCGCTTTAGCGCCGGGCTTTTTTGAAAACCGCATTGCCCCTGTGTTGGCGGAGAGTTGTGTGCAATGTCACAGCTCCGTCGAAGGCAAGACCAAGGGCGGTTTGGCCTTGGATACCCGCGAGGGGCTGATGGCCGGGGGCGATAATGGCCCGGTCGTTCTGAAGGAAGCCTTGGAGAAGAGCCCGCTTTTGCAGCGCCTCCATTCCACAGATCCCGAGGAGAAAATGCCTCCCAAAGAGGCTAAACTTTCTAAACAACAAGTGGAGGATCTCTCCGCCTGGATCAAGGCGGGTGCCCCCGATCCTCGTACGGCTCCCACGTTGGCAGCGAGGGGCGGGCAGACGAGTTCTGCGAAAAGTCACTGGGCATTTCAACCGGTTCAGACGCCGTCGTTACCCGCAGTTCAGATGAAGGGATGGTGCAAGACGCCCTTGGACCGGTTCATTCTGGCCAGTCTAGAGAAAGAGGGGCTCAAGCCCAACCTCGAGACCGACCGTGCCACGCTCATCCGGCGTGCCACCTTTGACATGGTTGGCATTCCGCCCACCCCGGCTGAGGTACAGGCATTTGTGGACGACAAGTCACCCGGCGCATGGGAAAAGGTGGTTGACCGGCTCCTTGCCTCGCCCCAGTACGGTGAACGCTGGGGGCGTTACTGGCTGGATTTGGCTCGTTACTCCGACACGAAGGGAACTGTGAGTCGGAAAAAGAACGAGGATCCGCGCAATGTGGACGCTTGGTCCTACAGGGACTATGTGATTCGTAGTTTTAATGAAGATCTGCCCTATGACCGATTTGTTCGGGAGCAACTCGCTGCCGACTTATACGCTAAGGGCGATGATCGGAAATCGTTGCCGGCGATGGGTTTTCTAACCGTAGGTGAACACTTCGGCGGCAACGCGAATGATGTGATTAACGATCAAATCGACGTGGTCACGAAAGGGTTCCTTGGGTTGACGGTTTCCTGTGCGCGTTGCCACGATCACATGTTCGATCCGGTCCCGCAAAAGGATTATTACTCGCTGCACGGGATCTTTAAATCGAGCTTTGAGCCAAAGGAAGCGCCCGTGGTCGAAATGCGCGGTTCCCAAGCGCAGTATGAAGATTACCTAAAATCGCGGGAGGCGCTGGTAGGGAAAATTCGCAATCAAGTGAGCGCCGAATACGTTAGGCTCAGAGGGCAATTCCGCAAAACCGTGGACGTCATTCTGTTAAGTAGCAAGCTTGAGCAACGGGAACGCGCTGTAGCCCTGCGCAAGGCTGGGTTGGATAACAAGCGCGACTTTGAAGGGTTGCGTGGGGTGGGTGCTGTGCTGCGCTCCGAGCCCACCTTTCTGCCGTTCTTCGCACTCTCCAAGCTCAGTAATGCCGAGTGGTCTACGGTCGCGCCTGCACTCATTGATTCCATTATTGCGGGGAGCGGTCGGTTTGAGAAAGTGCCCATGTCTGTGCGCGCTGCTTTTGCCGATGCGCCGCCTGAAACCTTGCAGCAGGCTGCCGCACTATACTCCGAACTTTTTGCAGAACTTTCGCGCCGCGAAGCAGCGGCTGCCGATCCAGAATCCGCGGCGGATCCCATGGTGGAGGAGCTTGGTCCCATTCCGTTCCGGGGCGAGGATTTCAACTCCCTGAGCGCGGATGCGCTGGCGGAAAAACTCGGTCGACAGGCTGCGGGGATGCTCGCGGGAACCCGGGCGCAACTGGACAAACTTGATCTCTCACATCCTGGCGCGCCCCGCCGTGCTATGGTGATGGCCGATTCCGCCTCGCCCTCAGACTCTCCTGTACTCATCCGTGGGGAGGTGGGCAGCAAAGGTGCGATTGTGCCCCGCCGGTTCTTGGAAATCCTGTCGCCGGGCGCTCGTCCCGAGTTTCGTGCAGGAAGCGGCCGTAAAGAGCTTGCGGAAGCCATTGTTGACCGCGGCAACCCGCTGACCGCGCGTGTGTTTGTGAACCGCGTGTGGCAAAATCACTTCGGAAACGGCATCGTGGGTACGCCCGATGACTTTGGTACGCAATCGCCCAAACCAACGCATCCGGAGCTACTCGACTATTTGGCCTCTCAGTTCATGGCTAATGGCTGGCACATGAAACCATTGCATCGCGAGATTTTGTTATCAGCGGTTTATCGGCAATCCTCGGTGCTGAATCAGGTTGCGGCTGCTAAGGATCCTGCGAACGGTCTTTTGTGGAGGTTCAATCTGCGGCGTCTCGACTTTGAGGCGTTCCGTGATTCGCTGCTTTTCATCGCAGGGCGTCTGGACCTTTCCGAAGTGGGGGGCCAACCCGTGAACATTCTTTCTGAGCCGTTTTCCGACAGGCGTTCTGTGTACGGTTATGTAGACAGGGCGGCGGTACCGGAGCTAATGACGCACTTTGATTTTGCAAATCCAGGGGCCTCTAGTGGCAGACGTCACGAGACCATTGTGCCGCAGCAGGCGTTGTATCTCATGAATAGCCCGCTGATGGTGGATGTCAGCCGGCGGTTGTTGGCGCGCCCAGAAATGCAAAAGGCCCACTCAGACTCAGAGAAAGTAGAGGCCCTGTACTGGATGGCATACCAGCGGGCACCAAAGCCCAACGAGGTGCGCATGAGTCTTGCGTACTTGGAGCAAGTCCGGGCCATCGTCACCAGCGCTCCTGAGGTTGCAGCGCCTGCGGTGAGCCCTAGTGACTCCCAGAAGCGGGTGGCTGGGAAGAAAAAGGCGAATGAGGCCGCTGCCCAGTATCGGCTTTCGGGCGGGTTTCAGTTGCAGAATCCCGGCGAGATCGTCGAACGGAAACCCTTGGGTGAGTGGGAAAAACTCGCCCACGCCCTCCTGATGGCAAACGAGATGGTGTATTGCAATTAGCGTTCAGCGCCCTATCGCCATTGAGTCCCATTGAGTCCCATTGAGTCCCATTGAGTCCCATTGAGTCCCATTGAGTCCCATTGAGTCCC
>CAIWVL010000133.1 GCA_903916085.1 uncultured Spartobacteria bacterium | reverse complement strand
ACAGACGCCTCCGCCTCCGGCTCCTCCGGGACTTGCGGTCGCCAACGCCGGTCATTTCGGCGTAGCCCTCGCCAATCTCACTGCGGCGCAGGCCAGCGACTTCACCACTGGTAGGGCGGAGTTTGTAAATGTCGAAACTCCCGCCAGCGGCTTGGGGCCCATTTTCAATGATGTTTCTTGCGTGGCCTGCCATTTTCAGGGAGGGGTTGGGGGCGCTAGCCGCACGCTGGTGACCCGCTTTGGCCGGGTAATTAACGGCATTTTTGATCCGCTTACCGCACTCGGCGGCCCGCTTTTACAGCGCCGTGCGATTGCGCCTGAGTTTCTGGAAACGGTTCCCAAAGAGGCCAACGTGGTGGCGCATCGCATGACCACGCCACTTTTCGGTGCAGGTCTGCTTGAGGCCATTCCAGACGCGTCCATCTCTGCCTACGCGGCCGTGAGTAAGCCGGACGGTATCAAGGGGAGGGTGGCGCTAGTCACAGATCCGGTGAGCGGTAAAAGTCGAGTTGGCAGGTTTGGTTGGAAGGCGCAGCATGCTACCCTAGATGGCTTTGCGGCGGACGCGTACCTGAACGAAATGGGGATCACCAGCCGCTACTTCCCAACCGAAAACGCGCCCAACGGCAACGCTGCCCTGTTGGCCAAGGCCGATCAAGTGCTTGATCCTGAGGACACAGTGGCCCCGGGAACCGATAAGTCGGACTTGAACTTAGCAGCCGATTACATGCGGCTGTTGGCCCCGATAGCCAAGCTGGCTCCCACGCCAAGTATTTTAGCGGGAGAAAAAGTGTTCGCTGAGGTGGGCTGTGCTGTTTGCCATGTGCCCTCCATGAATACTGGCGTAAGTGCAATTGCAGCCCTCGCAAATCAGACTGCTGGGCTGTACTCCGACCTGCTCCTGCATGACATGGGGCGTTTGGGGGACGGTATCGCTCAGCCGCCTGCCTCGATGACTGAAATGCGCACGTCTCCTTTGTGGGGACTGCGCTTGCGGGATCGGTACCTGCACGACGGCCGAGCCTCCACCTTAGATTTGGCGATCCTAGCGCATGACGGCGAAGCCAAGGTCGTTCGGGATCGTTATTCAAAATTGACCGCAGCGAAGAAGCAGGCTTTGGGAGCTTTCCTAAACTCTCTGTAAAACAGAGTACAGCCTCTCCATAAAGTCGGGCGCATTGGCTGTAACAGGCCGGTGCGCCCCCTTTTGTAGTGGGGGTTGGGGGGCTAAGGTATGGCTTGGGGAGGCGGGTGAGTCCGTGAAGAGGCGCGAACTTTTTAGGTTGCCGCTTTTCATGCCCTTGGATTTCGCCTCGGGATGTGTCAAACTGTCACACGTCTTTGTTGCTTTCATGAACCCCACTCTCCTCATCGTTGATGACGAAAAGCATACCCGAGAAGGACTCCGTGCCTCGCTCGAGGACAGCTTTGACGTGTACATCGCCGCCGACATCGCTGGGGCGCAGGCCGTCTTGGAACGCGAACAGGTGGATCTTCTTTTGACCGACCTTCGCATCGGGGGGGAGGATGGTATGCACCTCATCGACAAGGTGCTGGCTCGACCGCATCCGCCGGTTGTGGTGATGATGACCGCTTATGGTTCGGTGGACACTGCGGTGGAAGCGATGCGCCGTGGGGCCTATGATTTTGTCACTAAACCGGTTAACATTGATAGGTTAGAGATTTTATTACAACGTGCGCTGCGTTCCCAACGGGTGGAGAAGGAGGTGGTAGAGCTTAAACGCCAAGTGGACAAGCGTTTTGGGTTGGAGCGGTTGGTGGGAGAATCAGCGGCCATGCATGAGGTGTACGAAACGATCCGCCAAGTGGCTCCTACCCGGGCTACCGTACTGATTCAGGGCGAAAGCGGTACGGGCAAGGAGCTTGTGGCCCAAGCTTTGCACTCCCTCAGTGAACGACCGAAAGCCAAGTTTGTGACCGTTCATTGTGCCGCGCTTTCGCCTCAACTTTTGGAAAGTGAATTGTTTGGCCATGAAAAGGGAGCTTTTACCGGAGCGGGAGAACGGCGAATTGGCCGCTTTGAACAGGCAAACGGAGGAACTCTTTTTTTGGATGAAATCGGCGAAATCGATCAGACAACCCAGGTAAAGCTCTTGCGAGTTTTGGGTGAGGAACGTTCTTTTGAGCGGGTCGGGGGCAATGCCACCATTAAAGTAGACGTGCGTCTGGTGGCCGCAACCAATCGAGATTTGGCTAAAATGGTGGAAGAAGGAAAGTTCCGAGAGGATCTGTTCTTCAGGCTTAGCGTGGTCCCCGTGACCTTGCCGCCTTTGCGAGCGAGGAAGGAGGATTTGCCGGTTTTAGTGCAGTCTTTTCTGAAGGCTTTCTCGGAGGAAAATGGGAAGCCTTTCCGCGAGCTGACGCCGGATGCCATGCAAGCTATTCTCCAGCACGACTGGCCCGGGAATGTACGGGAATTGCGCACCGCGATAGAACACGGGGTCGTGATGGCCAGCGGCTCAAAAATCACGCCTCGGGATTTGCCTGCTAAGGTGCGCTCGGGAGAGGGGGCCGGTGTTGTGAGAATTCCCGAGGGCACCTCGGTCTCTGTTGTGCGAGAGGAGCGCCTTAACCTAGATCGGGGCGAAGACCGACTCATTGCGCAGGCTATGGCGGAAACCAAGGGCAACGTGACCCAGGCGGCCAAGCGGTTGGGAATTAGTCGGCGAACGTTGCACCGGCGGTTGAAAGAAGGTCGGCAAGTTGGGGCAGGTTAGGGCGGGTGCACGACAAACGCTGGGTTTCAACTCAGCGCCCACGTGTAGACGCCTTTCCTCGGGGCATTGCGTTCAGAGGTATTCCAGCGAATCTGACGCCTGATT
>CAIWVL010000132.1 GCA_903916085.1 uncultured Spartobacteria bacterium | reverse complement strand
TACGGCGGCATCAACACAATCGTATCACGGATGGGCCGAGTGAGGAGCCCAAACTCACGCGCCGCCAGGCACACGCGCGCTCCCATCCGCAGTTCGCTTGCAAAAGGCGTGCCTCCCGGCAGTCGCAGCTCGATCCCAGCGAGGAAACCGCACTGGCGAATCTCGTAAACTTGAGGTAGCGGGCGCAAACATTCTTCAAACAGAGCCCGCATCCGAGCGATTTGAGACTGGAGCCGCGTGAGAACGCCTTCTTGTCTAAAAATGGCGAGATTTTCCAGGGCCACAGCACAGGCCAAGGCGTGACCGGAATAAGAATGCCCATAGTACAGAGTACGTTCCGGACCGCCGAGGAAGGCTTCGAAAATGCGTTCCGTCGTCAGGGTTGCCGCCAGAGGCATGTACCCGCCGGTCAGTCCCTTAGCGAGCGCCACAAAGTCGGGCACTACGTCCTCCTGTTCACAAGCGAACAACGTGCCTGTACGCCCAAACCCAGTCATGACTTCGTCCACGATGAGCAACACTCCCGTGCGATCACACCAGGCGCGCAAGTCCGCAAGCAAACCTCTAGGCCAGAGCCGCATCTGGTTTGCCCCCTGTACGAGAGGCTCAATCACCACTGCGGCAAGGTTCTCAGGCGAAAACGCAGCCAAGGCCCCCACGGAATCCACGTGCTCCACCGGAAAATGCCAGTGCCCAAAACGTTCCGTAAAACTCGACACGCCGCCCAGACTCGCCGCCCCAAGCGTATCACCGTGGTATGCACCACAAAACGCCACCACGCGCTGCCGCTGCGGCTCGCCCCGCAACTGCCAGTATTGGGCCGCCATTTTCAAAGCCACCTCAATGGCAGTAGAACCGTTGTCTGAGAGAAAAACGCGCGTCAGGGTATCTTCAGGCCACAACGCCACAAGCTCCGCACTGAGTTGGGCAGCTAGCGGATGCGTGAGCCCCAAAAAAGAAGTGTGCGCAAAACGCTCAAGCTGCGCCCGTAACGCGGCGTCCAAGCGCGGCTGCCTGTGGCCGTGCAGATTCGTCCAAATAGAGGCGTTCCCGTCCAAGTACCAGCGCCCCCGGTCGTCCCGCACCGAAGCGCCCGCAGCCTCGACGATCATCAGCGGCTCAGAGTCGAGCCAGTCGCGCATCTGAGTAAACGGGTGCCACACATGGGCGCGCTCCCATTCCAGTGCAACCCCCGCTGGAGACGAGGAAGACTCGATAGAGGGAAAGCGGTGGTAGTGCAGCATTCGCCTCATGATGAAGCGAAAGGCCCCAGCGCCGCAAGCCACCGCACGCAGGCAACGCTCCTCAGGACATCGCTAGCGCACCAATCCGCTCCAAGCGCAACTGAGGCGTCCCCGCCGTACGCGAGGCGTCCGGATCCACCAGAAATTGCGCCACCCAATCGTTAGCCTCGGCCGGATCCAGCAACATCTGTTGTACGCGCAAAATCCGAGATTCTGGCACTGGCTCAAAATAAGTGTGTCGCGCATTGCGTGCCTCGGGATCCAAGCGGATTCGCTCATGCTCGTGGAAAAAAGGTGCCACTGCGGCCTCCAACAGTGCAGGAGTCCAATCGCAGGGTTGTGCAAGTCCCTCGAGGGCAAGAGGGAAGTCTGCGTTCACGAGAGCCCGCAGGAACTCAAAGATCCGTCCTCGGATGAGGTTTCGGAAGCCCTTCGCGTCGCGAGTAATGTCGGCGTCGGCCTCTTCTGAGCCCGGGGGACGAAGCTCTTTTTCGGTGGCATTTACGGTGCTCGAGTAGTCTGGGTTGCGCAGTTTTTCCCACTGCTCAATGAGGCTCGAGTCCACCTGTCGAATGAGCGCACCGAGGTACTGCTCCATGTCCCGGAGCGTATCGTTTTTGGCAGAATCCGGGACCGTTTGGGCAAGCACCTTGTGCACAGAGGAAAGGTGGCGCAGCAGAAGACCCTCAGAACGTTGAAGTTCGTAAATTTTAATGTAATCCGCAAAACTGCGGTACTCCTCGAACATTTCGCGAGCAATGGATTTGGGACGGATGTTTTCCTGGCCGACCCACGGGTGCGCAGCGGCAAACGTGTTGAAGGTGCTGTAGATAAATTCCCGATGCGGCTTGGGGTATTCCAGCTTCTCGAGTTCCTCCATGCGCTGGTCAAACTCCATACCCTGAGACTTCATTTCAGCGAGGGCGTCGCCCTTCACTTTGTCGAGTTGCCGACGCAGGATCGCATCGGGATTTTCTAAAATGGATTCGACTAGGGTAAGGACCGTCAGCGCGTAATCAGGTGCCTCTGGGTCGAGCATGGGCAGCGTGTCGTGCAAATACAGGGATAGCGCTTGGTTCATGGAAAAGTCGTCCTGCAACTCCACATTCACCCGCACCTGGCGCCCTTCCACCGTCACGATCCCGCGCCCCAACAGCGCCCGGAACAATTGCCAGGCGCGCTTGGTGTGCGCCCGCTTAGCCTTGGGCGTTTCGTGGCTGCAAGCAATCAAGCGCCGCATCGCCCGCCCTCCATCGCCCCTCTGACTGAGCACGTTCAGCAACATCCCGTGGCTCACCTGAAACCGACTCGTGAGCCGTTCAGGAGCCGCTATGATGAGCTTCTCAAAAGTCAACTTTTCCCAGTGCGAATAGTTTTTCTCCGGCGGCTTGCGCTTCACAAACTTCTTCCCGGTCTCCGCCTGTTTACGTTCCAACTGCAAATTTTCGATCGCGTGTTCCGGGGCCTGCGCAACCACCCAACCGCACGCGTCAAACCCTTTACGCCCCGCGCGGCCACTAATTTGATGAAAATCCCGAGCACTTAGGACGCCAGTTTTCTCCCCACCATACTTACAGAGCTGAGTGAATAAGACCGTCCGAATAGGCACATTGATGCCCACGCCCAAGGTGTCCGTCCCACAGATCACGGGCAAAAGCCCTTTTTGCGCCAGTTGCTCCACCAAAATCCTGTACTTCGGAAGCAGCCCGGCATGGTGCAGCCCGATCCCAACGCGCAACCAACGTTTGATTTCCGGTCCATACGGACTATTAAAACGCTCGCCTTCAAGCGCCACCGCGAGGGCCGCCTTTTGCTCTTTGGTGCACAGCGACAAACTGGTGAAATTCTGCGCATTACGCGCCGCCTCAGCCTGTGTGAAATGAACGACATACACGGGGCTTTTGCCTGTCCGTACGAGCCCTTCCACCGTCTCCGCCAAAGGTGTTTCAGAGTACGAAAACTCCAAGGGCACCGGTCTTTCTACCGAACGCACCACCGTGGTGGCACGCCCGTTTAGGCGCGTCAGTTCCTCCTCAAAAAAAGCAGTCTCCCCCAAAGTCGCCGACATCAGCAAAAACCGCGTCTGCGGCAGCGTGAGCAGCGGCACCTGCCAGGCCACGCCTCGGTCTCGATCAGCATAGTAGTGGAACTCATCCATGATGACGTCAGCAACATTCGCCTCCTTGCCCTCGCGCAGAGCGATGTTGGCAAGGATTTCCGCCGTGCAGCACAAAATGGGGGCATCCCGGTTGATGGTAGCGTCGCCTGTGCTGAGACCTACGTTTTCGGGGCCAAACTCGCGACACAAGGCGAGCCACTTTTCATTCACAAGCGCCTTAATCGGGCAGGTGTAAACAGAGCGCTTCCCCTGGGACAAAGCCTTAAAGTGCAGAGCTGTAGCGACTAGTGATTTACCTGAGCCAGTAGGTGTATTAAGGATAACGTTCTTCTCGTCAAAGAGCTCCAAAATCGCCGTTTCCTGCGCTGGATAAAGCGAGAGTCCCCGCGTCTCAAGGCGCTCAAGAAAGGCGCCCAGCAACGTGTCGTTGTCGAGCGGGCTGGCGGCGGCGGGAGAAGAAGGCGGATGCACACACACAACATGCACCCGCAACCGCCCTCCCCGCAACCGCGCCTTCTTTACCCTTGGCGCATTTCCGCAAACACCGCTAGATTGCGCACATGAGCGTTTTTCTAGCGGCCGTGGACGATGCTATCGGCAGTTTCGAGCGCATGCGCGCGCTGGAACCGGCACTGCTACAAGCGGCAGACCTCGTGCGTGCCTGCCTACTCGGGGGCAGTAAACTGCTCGTCTGCGGCAACGGCGGCAGCGCGGCAGACGGCGCGGATTTTGCTACTGAATACACCTGCCGTTTTACCCGAGATCGCAAAGCGTATCCGGCCATCAACTTGGCGGCCTGTGGCAGTCTGCTCACCGCGGTAGGAAACGACTACGGTTACGAACAGAGTTTTTCCCGACAAGTGGAGGCCTTCGGCAAACCGGGGGACGTTCTCGTGGCCCTGTCCACCAGTGGCAACTCGTCCAACATCGTACTCGCCTTGGAGCAAGCCCGCGCGCTTGGAGTACACACGGTGGCGCTACTTGGTAGAGCAGGTGGTAAATGCCGAGGCCTGGCCCAAGTGGAACTCATCGTTCCGTCAGAAATCACTGCAAGGATTCAGGAGGGACACAAGTTTTTACTGCACTCGATTTGCGAGCAGGTAGAGGGAGCGCTGTAATAGGCGACCGCCGAGCTCCGGCGAGAGGCGACAGCCGAGCTCAGGCGAAGCAAACACCTAGCCTTCCAACTTCTCAGCGGGAGTGACGGGTCAGTTCCCGGCTAGCGGCTTGGCGGGCTTCCGTATCGGCAGCAAGGATCGCGTCCAGATCAGGGTGGGCGTCTTGCACGTGCGCCTCCATGACGGCAGCCACCGTTTTCCAAATCGCTGGAAAAGAACAGTGTCCGGCGAGAAAGGCGTCCACGGCGATCTCATTAGCGGCGTTGAGAACGGCGGGAAGCGTGCCACCGCTTTCGCCCGCGTGGCGTGCGAGATTGAGGGCGGGGAAATCGGCAGTGCGCGGTGCCTCGAATTCGAGCTTTGCTAGGCGCGCGAAGTCGATGGGGGGAAGTCGGTTTGGCACCCGCTCCGGCCAAGTGACGGCGTACTGAATGGGGAAGCACATGTCCGTAACAGAGAGCTGAGCGAGGATTGAGCTATCCACAAACTCGACCATGGAGTGAATGATACTCTGCGGATGCACCACGACTTCCACGCGGCTCATAGGGATGTCGAAAAGCCAGCGGGCTTCGATCATCTCTAGGCCCTTATTGAAAAGGGTGGCGGAATCGATCGAGATTTTGCGCCCCATTTCCCACGTGGGATGTTTCAGCGCTTGGGCGGGAGTTACGGATGCCAACTGCTCAGTCGGCAAGGTTCGAAAAGGGCCGCCACTGGCGGTCAACAGCAGGCGCGACACTTCCTCAGGACGCCGTCCTTCGAGGCATTGGTAAATTGCGTTATGCTCACTATCTACAGGCAACACAGAAACGCCCTTGCGTCGGGCAGCCTCCATCACTACGGCACCAGCCATCACCAGAATTTCCTTGGAAGCAATGGCGATATCTTTGCCTGCCTCGATAGCCGCGAGTGCTGGACGCAATCCAGCCGTGCCAACAATCGCAATTAACACCAAATCCGCTTCTGGCAACCGCGCCAAGGCGCACAAACCCGCTTCGCCCTCCAATACCTCGGGTCCCTCAGAACCAAGTTGCGCTCGGGCTTGCGCCGCCGCCTGAGGATCACTCAGCGCTGTGCACAACGGCTTCCAAGCACGCGCCTGCTTCACAAAGAGCTCTATGCTGGTTGCCGCTGCCAAACCCACGATCTCCATCCTCTCAGGAATGTCCGCCGCAACTTTGAGCGCCGATTGCCCAATAGAACCGGTGCAACCCAGAATGACCGTGCGGCGCCTGCGGGGGGTGGTATGGGAAAGTCCGTTTGACATCAGAAGCTAGGGGCGTAGCGCAGATACAGGAAAAGCAGGGGCGCAGTGAACAGCAAAGAGTCGATCAGGTCCAACGCTCCGCCAATGCCCGGCAGAAAGCGGCCTGAATCCTTAATCCCGGTAGAACGTTTAATGAGGGATTCTGCGAGGTCCCCGACGACGGCGACAAATCCAATCGTGAGCCCGAGAAGCAGGACATGTCCGGTGGAGCCAAGAAGTGAGAGTTGCTCGGCAAAAAGCCGAGAGAGAAGCCACGAGGCGAGGGTGGAGTGCGCGAGTGCGCCAGCGAAACCTTCCCAAGTTTTCTTGGGCGAAATCCGAGGAATCATCGGGTGCTTGCCGATCAGCGAGCCGGTAAGGTAAGCGCCGCAGTCGGACATTTTTGTGACGACAGCCAAATACAGCAGGTAGAGGTGGCCCGTAAGATGCCCATCGGCAGTTCTCGGAGTGAGATAGACTAGGTTAATCGTGTGCGTTCCCAAGTAGGGAATGTAGACAAGCCCAAGGAGCGTGTAGCCGATAGCGGCCACGGGCACCGTGGCGGGGGTGTCGCGAAAAATGGGCACGCTGAACGCAAGTAAACTGCCCACAATCAGTGTTGCGGACTCAAACACAAAAGCCGCATCCGCCCCATGCCGAGCGCCCGAGGCGAGGGCCCCACCGGTGAGGACGAGTCCGAGGACAAGGCCTGTCTTGCGGAAATGAGGGAGTCCAGCGCTGGCGAGCATCCGGTAAAACTCAGAAAGCCCACCAAAGATGAGCGCCCCCATAAGCAGCCACAGGCCAGGTTCATAAGCCCAGTACATGGTAGCCGCACACACCCCCCAAAGCGTGATGGTGCTCAGAGAGCGGGCAAAGAAAGTCTGTAAAGCAGCACCCATTGGGACCCGTGAAGGGTTCCTATGCTGCCTCATGAAAGCAAGCTCAGCGGCACGCTATAAACGAATGCTTTCAAAGCGCCTCAACACGCAGAGGCGACCGGCACCCCTGGAGCAGTCTACCAAGTATAATGAACTGTGTAAGTGACCACGGCTTCGCTCTCGGCAGCGACCGGCACCAGGAACTCGACCGTATGACTGTCGAGAGGAAGGCACTCCATGCTTTTCGAGGACATAGTCCACTTGGCCGTTCGCACCAAGTGTTCTACTGCACGAATTTGCACAGGCGATTTCCCCTGATTGCGCAACCGGATTTCAAAACTCTCGTCCATCGTATGCTGTGCCTGATCCACGTCAAAGTTGGTACGCTTACGTTCGCCGACAAGATCGAAGGCATTGCCCAATCGAATACGAACCGTCTCATTTCGAGGCGTATGCCCAAGCTGATCTTCGCCCACAAACTCGAGTTGCTCGCCGTCCTTGCGGTACACTCTCAAGACACCGGCCGGAAGCGGGATCCCGAGGGCGGCAGCTTCGGAATTAGTGAATTCCAGAACCGATTCCACCTTTTTCTGAGACACCACACGCCCCCAATTGACGTCCAGCATGGGAGATCCGGGAAAGCCGAGGTTCGGCGCAGGATCGTAAGTGTAGACACGTTTAGTGGGAATGGCGGCGGCGCGTGCAAATTCGATCTGCTTGGTTTCCTGATCACGCAGGGTTGTGGGCCGAGGAAGGGTATAAAGATGGAAATCGTCGAACGTTTTTTCCACGACTCCGGCGTCAAAGGCCAAGTCGCCCTTCATCATAGCCTGACGCAAGACGGGCTCGGCTTGAGGCTGGTTGCGGTGAACATCGCCCGCCATGAGTTTGATGCGGGCACCCTCGAACTGCTTGCCCGACATGTTTTTAATGGTCACCCAACCGTTGATATCGGCGGCATCACCAGCTTCTGGCAGGACGAGGTTGTAACTCGCTGTCCATTCGAGTCCCTGAGTTAGGTAGGCGAGCTCGGCTTGAAGGGTGGCCGCCTCCGGACTTTGGATTTTCCAATTCAAGAGAGGTTTCAACAGAAGCCCCTCATCCTTGAGAGCCGGAAACAAAGGGCGCCCAGGCAGTTCAAACAGGATTTTGCCCTCCACCTCGATCATGGGTTCGACAGGAACACCTCCGGGAACGTACCCACTGCGGATCACTTTGCCCTCCAGCAAGTGGTCGCCTTTTTGCGAGTCGCCACGGACGAGAAAGGAAAGCGATTGACCTTCAAAACGGTCCAACAGCGTCAGCTGATTGACAGGGTCGTTCTGATAGTTTTGCTCCAGAATCGATAGCGGGATTTTACCTGCGGGATCGCGTAAAATTACGGTGCTCGGATCCAAATTCGCGGTGGCACCCGAATAGCGCACATTATTTTCACCGGCCTTCAGCTCAAGCGGAACGATGTCACGCACAACTGCGAATTGACCGTTGTAAATGGTAAGGCTGGGTTGCGCGACGGCAGAGGCGCAGAGCAGGCAAATGAGTAGAGAACCAATGAGTTTCATGAAAAGTAGAGCAGCAACGCTCACAACACAGAGCGCCACTTATTTGCCAGTCCACTGGTATTCTCCAGCGTCAAAAGTCATAAGAGCGCCTGGTTGCAAAATTCGGTATTCTTCCACAACAGCGCCATCACTTTGGAGCAATACGAGCGCGGGTTGCCGGGCATCGCGCCCCAAGACAGCCCAACGCAACTTCGGAGTGTCAGTGAGGCGACGCAAGAGGAGGCCATCAGCGGACTTGAGAAAGCTGCCGTCTCCATCAAAACCAACAGCCAGACCAACATCTGAAGCTGCACCCGCCAGAAGTGGGTTAAACTGAGATTTAACCTGAACTTGAGCCTCGGCAGTGAACGGTTTTGGCCGTCCAACCCGCGTGGCGGCCTCGCTAAAACGGGCACAAGGCCAGCGATTCTTTTCGAAGAAAGTTTCCCAAACGGGCGCCGCCACCCCGATGGCCCCGGCTGGATCGCTCTTCGAGGGCTCCGCAGGATTAGACACTGCGTCGGTCGCGTTGACGTCAGGGAGCACTTTTTTACGCAGACCGCGCAACCGCCAGCGTTCACCGTCCTGTTCAAGAAGGAAAACCTCGTCTGCCTCCATGGAAGCTGCGATCGCAACAGGGAGCGGTTGTCCCGCGCCGATGCTCAAACGCCGCAGCACTTCGCCCTGCGCATCAAACTGCACGACTACGGTTTCGCCGAGCGGCTTCTCAATACTCCAGCGCGTGCCGTCACGCCCGGGACAGTTTGTGGGGCCGGGCGCAGAGGCGGCGGTGGCGTTGCCCTCAGGAGGAATCGACTCGAAGCGCGGGGCATCCTCGGGTTGAGAGAGAGATTCAATGATGCGCCAGAGACGTCCCACTAGATCCGAAGCGAGGAGTTCTAGGTTGCCACCATCCAACCGTACAGAGTGAAAAGAAACGGGATGAGGCCCCTCCTCAGCGGCGACCCAATCATTGCCATGAAACGCTTCACCTGTGAGTTCGAGGTCGCCAACAGCCAAGCCACGCACGTGATATTTGCCTGGAGGCACGAGCTGCCCAAGGTCATCGCGCCCATCCCAAGACGTGATGAACCCGTTGAGTCCCGGGGTGAAGTCAGCAGCGGAGGCTTCAGTGTGAAGCGAGCGCACCTTTTTTCCAGAGCGATCATAAACGCCGATGCTCAAGGTGCCTTCTAAAGGGGGCGGCAAAAACGTGATCCGCAGCGAGGCGACTTTAGGCCCAACGGCAGAGACTTTCGGAGCGGAAGACGATTGCTCCTGCGCACGAAGTATCCGGGTCCAGCATGGGAGCGCGCACAAAACGAACACCAGTAATCGTAGAAACCGGAGGCCACAGAGGCTTTTAAGCATAATAACGCCAGTTCAAGTTAGCGAAAATATTGTCCCGATATTCGCATTGCGCAAGGAAAGGTTCGTCCACATTTCCAGCGGTAACCTGTTCGTACAACCTTGTAAACCGGTGTAAATGATCTTCGGTCCGGCGTGTGGCGTACTCACGGGCCGTGCCGGTTTTCATCAGGAACGCCCAGTCACTGGATTGGGCGAGTAGCAATTCGCGGGCGGCTTGAGAGAGGGAGCGCTCCAGAATGGGCGAGTCCGTGGTGAGATGGCGGCGCGCAAGCTCAGTCATACGGCGGGCGGCGGCGTGGAGATGGGGGTAGATCCAGGCATTGGATGCTTCGAGCCAAACCTCCCAGTAGCCCTTGTGTCCCCAACTGGAAGCGGCTGGAGCAACCAGTTGATGCGTTTCGTGTTGAGCCAGGTAACGGGAAGGCGTGGTCAGGGAGAACTCCTTTTGGTCGTAAGCAGCTTTGCGAATGAACCCATTGAGCCATTCCGGCCCCTCAAACCACCAATGCCCAAACAGCTCGGCGTCAAACGGGCTCAGAACCACCGGCGAGACGTTCATGTGCGTGCGCAATTGCGCAATCTGATCGACGCGGGCCTTGAGAAAATGCGCGGCATGCCGATCCGCCGCCGCGAGAGCCCACTCACGGTGGTAAAGGTCCTTACTCGCCCCTGAACCGGTGATACTGTGGTACTTCAGCCCTGTGAACCGCCTATTCCGATCGCCAAAAAAAGACTCAAGAGTGTCCAAGGGCAGATCAAATCCGATGTCCCGGTAAAAATCCCGATACACTGGATCGCCGGGATAGCCCTCTTCGGCACTCCAAACCTGGCGACTCGAGTCGCGATCACGACCAAAGGCGGCGGGACCAGAAGGAACGAAACAAGGGGCGTAAATCGCGTACCGCGGCCGGGGACTCCCAAACATCAGGCCATGCGCGTCGAGGACAAACCAGCGTAGATTGGCTTCTTGAAGAATGGCGTCGAGGCCCGGGACGTAAGCGCATTCAGGAAGCCAGATGCCGGCTGGATCGCGCCCGAAAGTCTCCTTGTAATGGTCGCGACCGATGAGAACTTGAGCGCGCATGGCTTCGGGGCAAACCTCCATGAGGGGAAGAAAGCCATGCGTGGCGGCACAGGTAATAATTTCAAGAAAACCGGCTTCGGCAAACGTGTTAAACGCAGTCACCAAGTCTTGGTGCCAGCGATTGTGCCAGGCGTTATGGACCTCTTCGAGGCGGGTCACATAGAAGCGGGCGATTTGCTCGGGGAGTCCGTGACCTCGAGTCCGCTGCACTTCGTCCCTGGCGAGTTCAAGAAGACGTTCAAGGTGAGCTGTGTAGCGCTGCATGAGCAGCGGATCCCTCAGCATGTGGCAAAGGGGCGGGGTAAGCGTCAGCGAGAAGGCGGCGGGAACGGCATCCCGCACCAGGCCCTCCAAGAGTGCTAGCAGCGGAATGTACGTTTCGGTAATGGCCTCATACAACCAGTCCTCCTCCAGAAACCTAGCGTGCTCGGGGTGGCGCACATAGGGCAGGTGCGCGTGCAGAACTAGGGCTAAATAGCCGGGAGGAGCCATGGCGGAGACGTTACAGCGAGCCTGTGAGAGGTCTCGTCGCTTGAGAAATGGAGCGAATCAGCAAAAACGAGGAAAAAGAGAGGTCTAAACGTGAACCATTTGCTCCGGCCGCACGGGAATTCCCTTCGTGGCGAGATGCGCTTTTACCTGGGCAACGGTGTACTGGCCGTAATGGAAAACACTGGCAGCAAGAACCGCATCCGCCCTGCCCTCAAGCAGGACTTCCGCCATGTGATCCAAGTTGCCCGCGCCGCCGCTCGCCACCACAGGAACCCCCACAGCCTCGCTGACGCGCCGCGTAATGACACAGTCATAACCAGCCTTGGTGCCATCGGCGTCAATGGAGTTGAGGACAATCTCGCCCGCGCCCAGTTCAAAGGCGCGAACAGCCCACTCCACAGCATCGAGCCCAGTCGCCTTGCGACCGCCATGCGAGTGAACCTCCCACAGATCAGGGGCCGTGCGCTTGGCGTCAATCGAAACGACGATGCACTGCGACCCAAAACGTTCTGCTCCGGCTGAAATGAGCTCAGGATGGGTAAGCGCGCTGGAATTGATGCTAATCTTGTCCGCCCCAGCCTGAAGCATGGCGCGCATGTCATCGACCGTACGAATACCGCCCCCGACTGTGAGTGGCATAAAACATTGGGCAGCAGTCCGTTCAATCACATCGACCATGGAGGCCCGACCGTGAGCGCTGGCGGTGATGTCAAAAAAGACCATCTCGTCTGCGCCCTGCTGGTTATAGCGTACGGCTAATTCCACGGGGTCGCCCACGTTACGGAGGCCGCCGTCCTCGGCACGCCCGAATTGGATGCCGCGAGTGACTTTACCGTCGTGAACGTCTAAACAGGGGATGACGCGCTTGGTGAGCATGTAGGTTGGGAAAATGCAGTCGGAAGGTCTAAAAAGGGGAGCAAATTCGACGATTCTTTCGCAGAAAGCAAATCAGGGTGCCACTGGTAGGGCCAAGAACGATACCAGAGCCGAATTTGGCTATTAGAATCCTATGGGCAAACCACTCGCTACTGATCCTGACGTTCCCTCTAAAACACAGGCCTCTCCCAAAAGCGGGAAATTTAAAGTGTCCAAAGAGCCTCTTGTCGAAGCCTCGCAGTTGGTCGTCGTTCCGTCTGTCAACGGCCAGAAGCATTCAGCCCACGGATCCGCAACGGCTCCCCTCAGACGCCCAGCTCCGATTCAGCCCCCTCACGTCCAACAGCCGCCTCCCGATTTCCAAGAAAACTTTGGTCCCCTCCCAGAAACCTACCACCACGACTCGCTGTTTCTCACGGCCCGCGACCCGCGCTGGCTCTTCTCTTACTGGGACTTCGACTGGTCACGCGTCGCTGCGGACCAAATGAGGGACGGACGCCAAGCCTACTACCTGCGCGTGACCCGTCTCTCAGGTGAGGTGGAGACTTTGGTGGAAATTCATCCAGGTGCCCGTAATTGGTACGTCCCCGTGCGCGATGGAGGCACGACTTACGTAGCTGAACTCGGGTACTTTGAGCGCCATGGTAGCTGGCTCGGATTGGTGCGCTCTGGACAGGCCCACACCCCCGCAGATGCGCTCGCTCCAGAAAACCATGAGGAGGCATTTGCCAGCGTCCCTCAGAGACTGACCTTCGAACGACTTCAAGAGCTGGTAAGCCTGCACTTGGAGGATGGTGAAACTTTACTGGAAGCCATCGCTCGCATCACAGGGGAAGGGCGGATCCAAATCCGTTCAGGCGCAGCACCGACTTGGACACAAGAGCAAAAGCGCCTATTAGCCATGCTCCTAGGCGAGTCCCTCATTGATGTCGTGGGACTCGGCTCTGAGGAAATTGACCGACTCTTGCGCAAGGCCTTGCAAGAAAAACTGCACAGCGAGGCCTCCAGCGGCCTTTCCGCCCGACTCGCAGCGGCCTTTGGCCCCTCAGGTTCGAGCTTATTCAGCCCCTTGGGCGCAAGCTGGAGCGGTCAACCTTTCGCCGCCCGCCAACGCGGCTTTTTCATGCACCTCAACACGGAGGTGATCTTCTACGGAGGCACCCAGCCAGATGCCACAGTCCTTGTGAATGGCGAAAAGATCCAGCTACAGCCAGATGGCTCGTTCCGCTACCATTTTACCCTGCCCGATGGCGACTTCGAGATCCCCATTGTAGCGCTCTCCGCCGATGGCGTGGAAGAGCGCTCCGGCACCTTGAGTTTCCAGCGCCAAACACGGCGGCTCGGAGAGGTCGGGGCCTCGTCACAGCCCACGCACCTAGAGCCACTGATGGGCCGGAGGCGAGCGTAGCCCGCCCCCGCCCAAGAGTTGGTGACATGTCTCTCACGCGAGGACGCGTGAGGTTCCCTTTTGTCCCCTAAAACTCGCGCTTGCAGGCTGCCGTTGCTAAAATGTGGCGATGCCCGCCTTCTTGCCTGCCGCAGTCCTGGCAGTACCGTCTTCATGGATGGTGCTGCCTTTTTTATTGCTGCTACTCCTCATTGCCGGCGCGCCCCTCATAGCACCGCACTTCTGGGAGAGGTTTTACGCACAAACCGCTATTGGCTTAGGATTAGTGACCGCAGCCTATTACATAATCGCACTTAGAAACATAGAGACTTTAGTACACTCAGCACGGGAGTACTTCAGTTTCCTGTCTCTTATAGCCTCTCTCTATGTGGTGAGCGGCGGCATCCTGCTGCGCGTCAAAGGCGAGGCCACCCCATTCATGAACTGCCTTTACCTGCTGGCAGGGGCCATCCTGGCTAACATTCTGGGAACTACGGGTGCCTCCATGTTACTCATTCGTCCTTGGATACGGATGAACAAACGACGCATCACGGGATTTCACATTGTCTTCTTCATCTTCCTGATCAGCAACATAGGCGGCGGGTTAACTCCCATAGGCGATCCTCCCTTGTTTCTCGGCTTTCTGAAGGGCGTACCGTTTTGGTGGGTGCTCCAGCACTGCTGGCAGGCTTGGCTCTTCACCACCCTCCTGCTGTTAAGCGTTTTCTGGGTGTTAGATCGTCGAAACTTTTTGCGAGCACCTGCAACCGTTCACAGGCATGAAACCCATGATAAGCACTGGCAGGTGGACGGATTCATCAACTTTCCCTTGCTGGGGATTGTTTTGGTGGCCGTGCTAGCCCCGTTTGGTTGGAGAGAAGCCCTCATGCTATCAGCCGCTGCAATCTCGTGGGCGGCAACGCCCAAGCGCGTGCATCAGACAAACCACTTTGAACTCGAACCCGTTAAGGAGGTTGCCTGGCTATTTGCTGGAATTTTCCTCACGATGCTCCCGGCACTTGCCTTGCTAGAATCTAAGGCGGGAGCGCTGGGACTGAGTACCAGCATCCAGTTCTTTTGGTGCACAGGCGCACTCTCCGGCGTTCTAGATAACGCCCCGACCTACCTGGCTTTCCTGACGGCCGCATTTGGACTGTCCGGCCTCAATCTAAACACCGACATGCCTGTTTTCCTCCAAAAGGAAGCACAACTCCTCACCTCGATCTCTCTGGGGGCCGTTTTCTTTGGCGCCATGACCTACATCGGCAATGGTCCCAACTTAATGGTCAAAAAAATTGCCGAACAGCAGAGGGTGCACATGCCCTCTTTTTTGACTTACGTTTTCCGCTACTCCCTTCCCGTGTTGTTGCCGATTTTCAGTCTTGTGGGACTTCTGTTTTTTTCTCGGTGGCGTGTGCTTTAATTCTAATCTTTGAGAAGGTGTAACGGTCTAATTCGGTTCAATCCGAAGTGACCGAGTTTGAGTTACAATCCCGCCCGCGCCTTTGCTAGAGCGCGAATAAACAGACGCAAATCAGAACACGCATCTCCCTGAACCCAAGAGGTTCACCACAGGTAGCCGGAGTTGAGTGCAAGCGATCCCACCGAACTCCTTGGCACCCACTTCACCTGCGGTCTGTCTTCGCAGATAATCCGCACCCGACAGTTTTCGAGCTTTACGTGCAATGCTTCATCCTAAAAACAGCAATAGAAGAATTGTCAGCAGATTCTGCGGGAAAATTGAACTCACCCATCGGGTTAGCCTGAAGCGACGGAGTTTCAAGCTGCATCCCGCTTTATAGCAAATTTTTACGTTTAATCCGGCATTCGTTCATCGCCGTATTTAGATTTATTTTGAGGTCTGAAGACGTTTTTCCGCGAAAAAGCCCCCCCAGCATTTCGCTGGGAGGGCTTGTCATAAGCGCTGCGTTATTCAGGTGCAGGCGATCCGTTGCAAAGTCCCGGTCTTAGCGCGAGGACATGTGCTCGGGATAGGCAGTGGTGCCGTGCTCGTGGATGTCCAAGCCTTCCAGCTCACCTTCCCTGGAGACACGCAGTGTACCAGTCATTTTGACGGCATACATTAGAACCAGACCTGCGATGAGAACGCCGATGCCGATGGAGGCATTACCGATGATCTGCGCAACGAGCTGATCCGTGCCGCCTCCGTAGAAGAGACCCGTTACAACAGCGTCGGCCGAATTATCGGCGCCGGTAGGTGTGGACGCACCGTACTGACCGGTGGCGAATAGACCCAGGCTGAGAGTGCCCCAGATGCCGTTGAGGCCGTGGACGGGCCAAGCACCGCAGGGATCGTCAATGCGCAGGTACTCCAGTAGATCAGTACCCACGACGACGAGAATCCCAGCGACGAGGCCGATGAGGATCGATCCACCGGGGGAAACCCAGTAGCAGGGGCAGGTGATTGCTACCAAGCCGGCCAAGATGCCGTTGAGGGTCATCCCGCAATCCCACTTCTTGGAGCGGGGATACACCCAGAACAAGGCAACCAAACCACCAGTCGTGGCGGCGAGCGTGGTGTTCACCGCGACGCGAGCGATCCCCTGCGTGTCCATCGCGGACAGGGTGCTACCGGGGTTAAAACCGTACCAACCGAACCAGAGGATCACCGTACCGACGGCAGCGATCGTCATGTCGTGGCCGGGCATGGGCCCGCCGCCGTCACGCACAAACTTACGACCAAGACGTGGCCCGAGAGCGATGGCGCCTGCGAGAGCCACCATACCGCCGATGGTGTGAACGATGGTCGAACCAGCGAAGTCATGAAACACTGCAGTCGAAGTACCGAGCTTGAAGGTTGTCAACCAGCCGTCCGGCCCCCACGCCCAGTGACCAAAGATCGGATAGAGGAAACCACTTACGCCGAAGCTGTAGAGCAGATCGCCCCAGAAGCCTGTACGCCCCAGCATAGCACCGGAGGTGATAGTGGAAGTCGTGTCCGCAAAGGCGAACTGAAACAAGAAGAACGCCAAAGTCGCGATACCCGTCGTGCCATAGGTTTCAGGAATGCCCTGTAGGAAGTAGAACTCATTCCCGATGAATCCGTTGCCGGATCCGAACATCCAAGCGAAGCCCCAAGCCCAAAAGAGGATCCCGCAAAGGCAGGTATCCACAAGGCCTTCCAAGAGAACGTTCACCGTTTCCTTAGAACGGGCAAACCCAGCTTCCAGGAACATGAAACCCGCCTGCATGAAGAACACCAGGAATGCGGAAACCAAAACCCACAGGGTGTTGATTGGGTTTACATAAGGTGGTGGTGGCTCTGCGGGTGCAGCCGGGGTCGCTGTGGCGTCGGCTGCCGCTGGGGCTGCTGGTTCTGGCGTGGCTGCCGCTGGGGTCGCCACGGCAGGGGCCGTGGCCGCGGGAGTTTCCTGCGCATGGGCCTTCGAGGGCGCTCCAAAGTAGGAGGAAATTCCGAAGGTCAACGAGAGCAACAGGGCCGCCCCCAGAAGTTTCCCGCCTAAAATCGCTCCAAACAATTTTCTCTGCCCCGGGTCACGGAGCCTATCAATCAACTTTTTCATTTTCTATGGATGTGGCTTTTTGCCCGGTCACTCGTTCCAGCAAGAACCGCTGATTCCGACAGCGTCAGACTGTTGAGTGATTTCGGCAGATTTGGTTT
>CAIWVL010000131.1 GCA_903916085.1 uncultured Spartobacteria bacterium | reverse complement strand
GTCTGTTTGGGCGCGGGCGCGGGCGCGGGCGCGGGCGCGGGCGCGACAGGCGGCGCCAGTGGCGCCAGTGGCGCTAGTGCGCCAGGCGGTGCCACAAGCGCGGGGGCGGCCACCGCAGCTGGCAGCGAAGAAGAAACGAGCATGGCCACGGAGAAGACGGAGGCTGTGGTTTTCATGGATTATCTTGAGTTGGGGCAATCCCCTATCCAAGGGGGACCCTTGGGACTAGTTGAGTTGAGCCGTGTTAAGGCCGTATTTCACCTACCCGTCTTAAATGTAAGGAAAGCGTAAAAACACGCGCTTCCCGATCCAGGCCCTCAGGAAGCCCTTCTACTCAGAGACTACCGTTCCGGGATAAAAGTACGCCAAGCGCCATTCGCCCCCCACCTGACGCCAAGCCACCTTGGGCCCTTTATAACCCTCACGAAAAGAGTCTTTTGGCGCTACCATTAAACCCTCGTGCCGGATAGGCGACTCCTTCAGGACAACACCAAACTGGCTCCAAAGACGATGCCTGTTCCAGAAATCATAGGGCTCCTCTTCAACGGGCGCATGATCCTCGCGCCAGGCAAAATCGGGGGCTAAAAGTGACTGGATCACCGCCTGATCGCGCGTAATTGCGCCTTCCATCAGCCTAACCCGAGTCGCCTCCAAGGCAGGATCCACGGGAGTTGAGCGGAACAACGAACACCCTGTCCCAAGCAAGCACACGAGGCCCATGCCAAATTTCCCAAGCGCACGACGCATCTCGCCAGAGGAACGGTTGAATTCAGGTGTTTGCATGATGTTTCTATTCACGAATCTGCCCGGTTCCCCGCAATTGATACTTGTACGTGGTTAACTCCTCCAGCGCCATCGGCCCGCGCGCGTGGAGTTTATCAGTGGAAATTCCAATCTCCGCACCGAACCCAAACTCGCCGCCATCCGTGAAGCGCGTGGAGGCGTTCCAATAGACCGTCGCCGAATCCACCTCTTGAAGAAAGCGTTCGGCAATCGCGGAATCGGAAGTAATGATTCCGTCGCTGTGCCGTGAACCGTGCTCTTCGATGTGCTCAAGAGCCTCATCCAAGCCACCCACTACTTTCAGGGCCAAAACGAGGTCCAGAAATTCCGTTCTAAAATCTTGTGCCACAGCGGGAACCACCCGATCTGCGAAAGCTCCCATGTGGGAAGCCGCTGCGAATGCCTCCGGATCACAGCGCAATTGTACGCCCTGCGCGGCCAAAGCGCGGCCCGTATGCTGCATGAATGCGTCTAACACATCACGTTGCACCAAAACGGTTTCTACCGCATTACACACCCCAGGTCGCTGACACTTAGCATTAAGCACAATCGCCTCGGCCATCGCTTGGTCAGCGGCCGCGTCCACATACAGTGCACATATCCCGTCGTAGTGTTTAATCACCGGCATCCGCGCCTGACGCACTACGGTTTCAATCAAACCTTTTCCGCCTCGGGGAACAATAACATCCAGATAGCGATCCATTTCGCACAGATAAGAAACGGCTTCTCTGTCCGTAACCGGGATCAGTTGGATAGCATCCGCGGGAAGACCCGCATGCGAAAGACCTGTCGAAAGGGCACTTGCGATCGCCATGTTAGATCGAATCGACTCCGAACCACCCCGCAGAATCGTTGCATTCCCTGTTTTTAAGCACAGAACCGCAGCGTCACTGGTCACGTTTGGGCGAGACTCGTAAATAATCCCAACCACACCGATAGGCACACGCACCTTACTGATTTCAAGCTGATTAGGCGGCGTCCAGCGTCGAATCACCTCCCCCACTGGATCGGGGAGTGCGGCAACCTGACGCACGCCCTCTGCCATCGCCGTCACTCGCCTCGCGTTTAATGTAAGCCGATCTAGCATTGCGCCAGAGAGCCCCTTTTCACGGCCCTGCGCCAGGTCCAAAGCGTTGGCTGCCAGGATGTCTGACTCCGCGGCAAGAATCGCATCGGCCATGGCGAGCACACCGGCATTGCGCTGAGCCGTGGAACTGCGCGCCAGGTGCCGCGCCGCAACTCGGGCCCGACGGCCACACTTAAAAATGGTGTCCCTCAAATCGCTCATTACGGTTTCTTCCCGATTGAAAACCGTGTTCCAGCGTTCAAACCCGCTGCAATGGCGGCAATCTGGCCTGGCTCACGGCCGCTGCCAATGACGGTGAGGATACCGGCGTCTACAGCCAGCTTTACGGCCTGTAACTTGGAGACCATACCGCCAACGGACAGACGCCCTTTGTCTTCCCGGGCAAAACTCATCACTGCATCGACATCATCCACCTGAGAAATACGCGCTCCGTTGTTGTCGAGCAACCCGTCCACGCTGGTTAACAGGACCAGGAGATCCGCTTGTGCCAACCTCGCCACCTCCGCCGAGAGACGGTCATTGTCGCCAAACTTAAGCTCCTCAGTAGCCACCGAATCGTTTTCATTGATAATCGGGACCACGTTACCGCGCTCCAATAAGCGACTTAAAGTGGTACGCACATTTTCTGAACGCGTACGGCTATCCACGTCCCCGTGAGTCAGAAGCAACTGAGCAACCTGCAAGCCGTCCGTGCCAAAGCACTCAGCGTATAGAGCCATCAGTTTGGACTGCCCCACTGCGGCACAGGCTTGACGCAGTGCAAGATCCTCTGGCCGTTCGTTCAGCCCGAGTGCACCCAGACCTGCGGCCACCGCTCCACTCGAAACAATGAGGCACTGGTGGCCTTGTGAAACCAGAGAGGAAACCTCCCGGCAAAGGCGCGTGAACTGACTGCCGTCAAGGGTATTACCTTCGACAGAAGCCAGAATGCCTGAACCAAACTTCAAAACAAAACGCATGACTGAATAAGCAGGATGCCGCCGTTCACCTGACGCTTCGAGCGGGATCTATCACTGAAAACAAACAGACGCTCGCCTTCAATGTTAATTAGGCGCCGTCACACAAGACGCCAAAACGCGACTGCTTTTTCTGGATGCTGAAACTTCACAGAAGCTTTTTCAACAGTCCCTTGAGGGCATCAACTCTCGGGGAGGCAGTTGCGTCGCATGACATGGAATGCGCCGCCCTCGGACCTTAAAAACAGGTGAGGTCTTTCAATGGGAAAACTGAGGGCAAGAGCGCTCCCAAAGATAGGAGCGCTCCGCGCCTGGCCTGGAGTTACTTGGCGGCAACCAAAGTGGCCTTGTTGTGCTCAGCGTCAATCTTGACAGCCTTGCCTACCAGACCCGCCACCAGATCCGCGCCCTTCGTGGAGGGCGTTAGGGTGATGCTGACCACCTTGGCGTCCTTGGCTTCAACCTTGAGCGTCTTGGACTCCTGATCAAAGGACTTCAGAGTGCCTTCGGTCGTTTCAATTTTGCCACAGCCTGCATGGGCAGCGGAGCACAAGGCGAGAACCGCAGCGATAGAGAGGAACGTCTTCATGGGATCTGTTTATTCTATGGGTTTAGGGGAATCGCGAAGAACTCTCCGCGAGGCTCCAGTTCTAGCCAGATCTGTATTGAATCAAGAAGAATTTGAGGCGTAGCTCAACAGTGTGACCCCCACCTCCCTGCTTCGCCGCCTCCTGTATGTAATTCTCATACATTTCACCCTCTCCGCGGCCCACGCTCATCCCATCCCAGACATCCCTGTGCGCGGCTCTTTCCAGACCGGGGGCGCTGCCACTCTCAGCGTAGAGGTTAATCCCCGCTGTTTTGACGCAGATCCCACAACCGCCACATCGCTCACGAAACTCCTTTTCTCCACAATAAACGACGCGCGCAAAGCCGAGCTGCTCCAAAAAGCTGAGGCTCTTGTCAAACGCGACCTTGAGTTCACCTTGGACCCCATCGGTCGCATTCAACCAGAATTTCACTTCGAGTTTACGGGCGAAGGACGGCGCCCCATCGAGGGCGACGATTCCGTGGTGATTATCACAGGCACTTGGCACACCACCATTCCCGCAGGGATCACCGGTTGGAACATCCGCTCCGGCACCGACAACAAAGTCTCCGTCGTATTTGAGAACGCCATCAACAACGTCCCTCACCCTCGCGTGGCCGTGCTTTTTCCGGGGGAACGCAGCTATACGCTAGATCTCACGCAACTCACGGGGGCAGCGCCCAGTAAGCCTGTGGCGGGCAATGTCCCGGCGGAAGGCGGTTCAGGCCATCTTTCAAGCACCATTTGGAGTTTCGGCAAGCAGGGATTCGGCCATGTTTTCCCCGAAGGCCTGGATCACATTCTCTTTGTGCTCGGCCTGTTTCTACTGGGCCGAGCCTGGCGCCCGCTCTTGCTGCAAATCAGCACTTTTACTTTGGCGCATTCCGTGACCCTAGCACTGGCGACGCTGGGACAATTCAGTGCCCCAGCGAACATTGTACAACCCCTGATCGCAGCGACCATTGCGTTCGTGGCCATCGAAAACATTTGGCAGGCGCAGTACACGCACCGTCGTCTGATTATTGTATTCGCCTTCGGCCTCATTCACGGAATGGGTTTTGCCAGCGCCTTGGGCGACCTGACCATTCCCAAAGAGTCTATTCTCGCCGCCCTCGGGGGATTCAATCTTGGAGTAGAAGGCGGTCAACTCGCTGTAATCGCCGGGGCCTTGCTGTTGACTGGCTGGATCCGGGATACGCAAAACTACCGGCGCTGGGTCGCCATTCCAGGCTCGATCGCAATCGGACTCACAGGTGTGTACTGGACCGTTGCCCGACTGATTCACTGAGGGCAATGAGGGGAAAGCCCTCAAGCCAACTCGGCTGCGATCGCCTCAGGGCCACCATCTACGCACCAAGGTTCCCTCCAGCAAAGGGGATCCCCAGTCGCTGGGCAACTCGCTGGGGGCGACGTAGGGCTTCCGTCATGCGTCGAGCCTCGCCTTCGCCTCTGAGATCCGGACAGGCGGGATGCGCCTCTGGAGCGGCAATGATGCCAAGTGTGTGGAGCACATGCGCTGTGCTGTGCTTATAGGCTGCCGCACTCATGTGTTCATCTAAACGAAACACTTGGTCCTCAAGAGATTGAAACGCCTCAAAAACCTTGTACACACGTGTATCAAAACGCCCTGTCCCAGTCTTGAACTTCTTTTGAGAGGCATCGTCATTAAGCCACATGTCCTTCGCCGCGCAAATAAGCGGGGCCCCGCTCACAGCGGCACCAATCAGCAAGGGCAAACCCATTTTAATCGCCGTGGCGATGCCGAAATCGTCTCCACTGTGGGGCGCAAAATCCAGTCCCAGATCGCGGCACATCGCGGCCCAATAAAGAAAATGCGGCTCGTCTAGCGTGCTCACTTTGCCACCCACGAACTTGGGGTGCAACGCCAACTGCCACAGTAGCCACGGTTCAAAAGGCGTCGCCCAAGGCACGAACGCGGGTTCTAAGGCATGCACGATCCCAGGACGAATGAGCCACTCAGCAATCTGATAGTAGGCATCCCGCCGAGGCTCTGGGGCCAGCGTGTTCAGCCAGCGGGAGGTCATGAGCATCACCTCGCAGTTCTCGTGCTGTTGCACAATGTCCATCAGTGGCAGATAACGTTCAGCCTTAAAGCCGTGATCGCGCTCAGCCCCACGCGCAGTCACCCCCGCGATAAACTTGGCTTGCGGGAACTCAGCACGAAAGCGCGTAAGGACCTCCGCATAAAGAGCATCCTCCAAGTTGAAAATATAACCTGTATCGGCATTGAGCACCACCACCAACTCCACCCCAAAGTGGTCCGCTGCAGCCTGCATCCAGCGAATACTGGCGATAAATCCGGCCCAGTCTGGCTTACCATCGCGAAAAGGTAGGAGCGCTGCCGCGCACAGCCTCGCCTTGGTGGCATGATCCACCAACGCCTCTTCACCAGTCCACGCCCAGACGGTGTCCTGCCAGGGGGTTGTGGGAGTCAGAGCTTCTGGCGTGGAAATAAGGGTCTTCATGAGAGGAAAGGGGCTGCGTAAGGAGGTTTAGGCACTCGCGCTGCCCACGCTCTTCTTAAGCGCCTTCAGTTGCGCGAACTCGGGGCGCTCCGTGTAAAATTTGTCGAAAGGATAGCAGCCGCTGATCAGCCCATTGCGGGGAGCGGTTGTGCATTCACTAAAAGTGCGACAGATCATCTTCTTCTCTAGCCCCCGCCCTGCCAAAGCATCCGCGAGCATACTCGGATAAGATAACACTGCGCGCCCGAGGCCGATCGCATCCGCCCACCCTTGACTCAATACCGCACTGGCCACGGGTGCCAAAAATTCCTGAAGGTACGTGTACCCCGACCCAATCACATACAACCCTTGAGGCGCACGCGCCTTGACTTGACGCACCGCCTGAATCTGGCGCGCCACATCCACCAGCGGGTCCGCCGCAGGCTGATACCCGTCGCTCGGGGGAAACACCGCCGGCCGCTGAAGATGCGGCGTATAATACGGCGAGCCCGCGCTCGTATTCAGGACCTTAATCCCCAACTCGCCACACAACGCGACAAACGCAAAGGTTTCCGCCAAATCAATCTGCGTCGGATCCTCCTGGTTCACTCCAAACCCGTACCGATAAGGAAGACAAGCCGCAAAATCCTCAGGAATCCCCGGCCCCAACTTCCCAGGTTGCGAAAGTGCCGGATCAGGACGATGGGGCACTTTATCAAACAAACTGAGACGCACACCAAAATCAATAGGGTTACCGTCCGCTCGGATCCCCGCGATAATCTCACGCAGAATACGGGTCCGATTTTCAAAACTCCCTCCATACCGCCCCGGCCGTGTGTGCGCTCCCAAAAACTCGTGCAGCAAGTAGCCGTGGCAGTGCTTAATGTCCACAAAGTCCGCCCCCACTTCCCACGCCACGCGAGCCGCTCGAACGTAATCGCCGATGAGAACCTCCACATCAGCGTCACTCAGCACTTGGTCGTCACTGACCACATTAAATTTACGATCAAGAATCGGGTGACGAAACGCCACACGCGACTCCCAGCGCTTGTCATGTGGTCGGCAAAACCGACCAGAGTGCGTCAGCTGAAATCCGATCACGAGGTCTTTCACCGTTCCGAAACGCTCGGCATGTGCCTCTTTAAGAATGCTCACTAGCTCCGCGATTCCCGCCTTGTTCTCCTCTACAATAATGAGCTGATTCGGGTTGGCCCGCCCATCCGCCCGAACCGCCATGGCTTCCGCTCCGCAGATCATTTTCGCCCCGCTCTCCCCAAACCGCCTCCACCGGCGACGCATCTCCTCACTCACTCCACCGGTCTTCGTACCATCCCAGCCTTCCATAGGATGGATCACAATCCGGTTGCCCGGCCGCTTGCCGTTAATAACCACAGGCGCAGGCGCGCCAAGGGGCGACGCAGGTCCCACAGCCTCAGTAGGAAGCTCAATCCCAAGTCCGGCACACACCGACTGAAAATCTTCAAGCGTCTTCACAGTGCCGAGGCGAACCAGAGGTTTAAGAGCTGGAGTGGTCATGAGTTCCTTATGGAAGCGGATTTCTTTCCACTGGTAAAACAGTGCTTTCCGATAAACATGACTGGAAAAACCGATGGAACTTTACCAACTCGCCTATTTTCTGGAGGCCGCCCGTCAAAAAAATTTCACCCGAGCCGCCGCCTGCCTCCACCTAGCTCAAGCAGCCCTCAGTGAGCAAATCCGCAAGTTGGAAGCCGAGCTTGGCACCCCACTCTTCCAACGAGGACGCCGGGAAAGCGTTTTAACAGCCGCCGGAGAGACGCTTAGGACGCATGCAATCGCCCTGCTCGAACGGGCTGAGGCTGCCAAACAGGCTGTCCAGGCAATCGCCGGCCTACGCGGCGGACGGCTAACAATCGGCTCCATTCCATCCGTAAGCGCCTGCCTGCTGCCAAAAGCTGTCGCCGCCTTTCGCAGACGCCATCCCTTGGTGGAGCTGGGTTTGATGGAAGGCACCTCGGAGGCGGTCTCTGAATGGGTCGACAGCGGCCGCGTCGAACTGGGGCTGATTCAGTTGCCCGCAGGGAATGGAAACTTTGAGGAAGAAATCATTCTTTGCGAGGAGTTTGTATTGCTCGCGCCTCGCGCACATCCACTCGCGAAGGCAGGTCTCGTCGCGTTAGGAGCGCTCGCCCGCGAATCCTTTGTTGTCTACAAGGGTCGCGTACGATCAAGCGCCCTGACAGCCTGCCGGGCCGCCGGGTTCGAGCCGCAAATCGCCTGCGAAAGCAGCGAACTCGAAACGATACGCTCCCTTGTAGCCGCAGGACTTGGCATCGCCATTCTTCCCAGACTCGCCACCCAACGGGCCACCCCCGGTTGTGTCGCCGTCCCGCTCAGCGGCCCCCCAATAGAGCGCCAAGTCGCCATTTTGAGCAAATGCGGCCACTCCCCGTCTCCAGGAGCGACCGTATTGCGCAGCATTCTCATTCAGTGCTGTGAAAAATCTGCCGCCGAAGGGATCCCAAAGTCCTGACTCAAGCTGTGCGCTTTTGATGCGGCCGACATTTAATCCTGCAAGTACGGATTCCCGACCCGCTCCCGTCCTATGGTCGTAGTGGGGCCATGACCAGGCCACACCCGGATTTCGTCGCCCAGAGTAAGCAACTTGGAGCGGATGCCGCTAAGCAATAATTCACGGTCACCACCAGGCAGATCCCAGCGCCCCACACCGCCCGCAAACAGAACGTCCCCTCCCAAAAGCACCCCAGAGGCCTTGTGCAGAAAACACAGCGATCCCGGACAATGGCCAGGCACTTCTAGAACTTGGAAAATCACTCCTCCGAGCGCTACGTCCGAACACTCGCCCAAATGCAGGCCAGCGACCAACGGCTCAATGCTCCACAAAAATCCCACACGCTTGTAAAATTCAGGATCCAAAACCATGGGCGCTGTATCTGCATGATAATACACAGCACACCCATGCTCTCTCTGAATCCGGGCAGCATCCCAAACGTGATCAACGTGGCCATGCGTCAGCAAAAGGGTGTCGACGTGGTGGCCTTGACGTTGGAGCCAGTCGGCCGTGTCCTCGGGCGCGTCCACAAGGATGCGGGAGTCTGGGAGGTAGTAGCTGTTTGTTTCGAACAAACCGCCTGTGAAGATGTCTGCCTGTAGGGTTTCCACGCCTCATCCCTCCCCATCGGTGCCTGCTGAGTCAACCCCCATCCGTTGCATCCGCTCTGGCGACCACTATTTCTTTCCCCAGATACTCTCAGTTTTGTAAAACTTTTATCATTCGCGCTCCGTAGAAAAGGTTAAAGCTTCTTTGCCCAGAGCTTAGTTTTGTGCCAAATTGCAAACAAAATGAAGGACGGGGGCGCCCCTTCCGATCCCCTCCTCTCTTCCCCCCCCACCCATTCCTACCCCTTCCCACCCCTCTCATTCTTATCGTTCCTCTCGTTCCCCCGAAAAAAGCGGCAATGTATCTTCTTCCGACCCGGAAAATTCCCCCTTTAAGCGATCTCCCGCCAACTCCTCTACTTCCATGAAGCTACTGCGCTCACTCTGCATTCCCCTCGCGGTTTTCGGCTTCGTGTCGGCACCACTCACGGGAGCCAACGAGCCCGACCCCGGCCAAATCACCATTGCAGTCGCGCGTCTGCTCGAAAACGTCCACTATTCCAAACTGCCCCTGGATGACGCCATGTCCCAGAGACTGCTGCGCAACTATCTGGATGCGCTCGATTACAATCATTTGTTCTTCACGAAAGAAGACGTCGACGCCTTCACTCAACAATGGGGAACTCGCCTCGATGATGAAATCCTCGCCGGGCGCACCCTGGCTGCGCACCAGATCTACGACCTCTTTCGCAAACGCGCCGAGGAGCGCATCGCCTACGCTCGGGAACTCCTCGCCTCCGAGCTCAATTTTGAAGGAGAGGGATCCGTAGAAATTAACCGTCAAAAAGTTCCCTGGCCCGCCTCCGAGGAAGAAGCGCGCCGAGTCTGGCGTGACCGCATTACTTCCGAAGTCTTACAGGAACGATTGAGCAAGAAAAAAACCGAGCCGCTCCAAGCCGTGGGCAAGCGCTACGACCAGTTCATGCGCAACCTCCAGGAGCAATCCTCCGAAGACGTCGTCAAAACCTTCCTCCTCTGCCTTGCCCAAACCTACGATCCACACTCGGAATATCTCAGCAAAAACGATTTAGAACAGTTCAGCATCAACATGCGACTGTCCCTATTCGGCATCGGGGCCAAACTACGCTCCGAAGACGGCTACGCGAAAATTTGGGAACTAGTGCCCGGAGGCCCTGCCCTTAAAAGCGGCAAGATTAAGGTCGGTGACCGCATCGTTTCTGTCGCTCAAGGGGACAAGGAATTTGTGGACTGCGTAGACATGAAACTCGACAAAGTCGTCAACATGATCCGGGGCAAGAAGGATACTTTGGTGCGCATCCAACTGATTCCCGTAGACGCCACCACGGGTTCCGAACGACACATCGTAGAAATCAAGCGTGACGAGGTGAAACTCAAAGATGAGGAGGCCCGCGCCGAGCTCATTGAATGGAGCAAACCCAACGGCCAAACCGTCAAACTGGGCATCATCGTCCTCCCCTCCTTTTATGGAGATCCAGATCGCAACGGAAATCCCAACGCGAAAAGCACCACCCGAGACGTGCTCGCCCTCCTCAACCGCCTCAAACAGGAGGGCATTCAGGGGCTAGTTATGGACCTGAGACGGGACGGTGGCGGATTCCTAGACGAGGCAGTGAACCTGACCGGCCTTTTTATCAAGAAAGGACCCGTCGTGCAGGCCCGCAGTTGGAATGGCGAGGTGACCCTCTCCCGCGACAAAGATCCGTCCATCGCCTACGACGGTCCCATGCTAGTGCTCGTCAACCGCCAGAGTGCTTCTGCCAGCGAAATTTTTGCCGGTGCCATGCAGGACTACGGACGCGCCCTCATCGTGGGCGACAGCAAGACGTTCGGTAAAGGCACCGTCCAACAAATGATTGAACTTAGCAGAGCCGTGCCTTTCCTCGCCAATGGCTCCGAAGCAGGGGCGGTAAAGCTCACCATCCAGAAATTCTACAGAATCGCGGGAGGCTCCACGCAGCTACGTGGCGTCGAAAGCGACATCGTCCTCCCCTCGATCTACGACCAGCCTGACATCGGCGAAGAATCCCTCAAAGACCCCCTCCCCTACGACACCTTTACATCCCTCGAGTTTGACAAGTGGGAAAAGCCCCTCCATGCCGACGAACTCCGCCGCCATGCGCAGGCGCGTATCCCTCAAAACCCTGAGTTCGCCTACGTGGCGGATGACCTCGCACGCATCCACAAACGGGTGAATGAAAACCGAGTGTCTCTCAATGAGGGTATCCGCAGAGCTGAAATGGACGAGGACAAGGCCCGCAAGGCAGCCCGCGACGCGGAAAGGCAGACCCGCGCTAACTACGACAAGAATCCCAAGGCATACCGGATCACGCTCGAAAACGCGGCGAAAAAGGAGCTCGTCCCAGTGCGCTTCGTAGAACCCAAGCCAACCACAGACACCCCGACGGCTGCCGACGAAGACGATGCGCCAGCCAGCGACACCATCACCGAGCCTCAAACGGACAAAGATGGTCGCCCAGTCTTCAAGAGCCCCCCAATCCGCTTGGATCCCGTGAAACAGGAGACCCTGAACATCCTCTCGGAACTCGTGGATCTCACGAAAATGGACGGCACAACGACGGCTAAAAAAAAGTAGCCAAGTAGTGGGAAGCGGTTGGCGGAGAGCACAGCATTGGCGGAGCACTCAGCACACCACCCAGCCCGAGCACCAACCACAACCCGCAGGATAACTCAAAATTCGCCTCCCATTGCCTCCCATTGCCTCCCATTGCCTCCTATTGACTGCGAATTGAGCAGAGGAACCC
>CAIWVL010000130.1 GCA_903916085.1 uncultured Spartobacteria bacterium | reverse complement strand
GGGAGGCAATGGGAGGCAATGGGAGGCAATGGGAGGCAATGGGAGGCAATGGGAGGCAATGGGAGGCAATGGGAGGCAATGGGAGTGCGTATGCACTATGTGCCTTTTGCTCTTTCATTGGTTCTCATCCTCTCCCATTGAGTCCCATTCTCTCCCCCCGCCCAGCGCGCGCTCTTTACGCTAGCGCGATTCGCGCTGCATCGCTGTCCCGCGCGATTTGCGCTTTCAGCAGTTCCAGAGAACCAAACCGCTGTTCGCCTCTGAGGCGCTCTACAAACTCCACCTCCAAGAGGTTCCCGTACAAGTCGCCCGCAAAATCTAGCAGGTGTACTTCCAGGGTGGGCTGTGTGGCGGCGGTTTCCAAAGTGGGACGCGTTCCCAAATTTGCCACCCCGGGCCGGGAATCGCGGTCTCCGGCACCAGTGACGCGGACTGCGTAAACGCCTTGAGGCGGGAGCTGTTCGTTAAACAAACCCAGGTTTGCAGTGGGGAAGCCTAGCGTGCGTCCGAGAGCCCTACCGTGCTGCACTTCGCCCAACACGGTGTAGGGCCTGCCAAGTAGACGCCCCGCGAGGCCTAGGTCGCCAGCGGCAAGGGCATTCCGAATGCGAGTGCTACTCACTGGTTCATCCTCGATCTCAACCTCTTGCACCCCAATCTCTGTAAAGTGTAAAAGGACGCCTAGTTGGGCAAGGCGTTCCAGATTGCCCTGTCGTCCCTTTCCAAAAGACCACTGATGCCCGACGCAAATGGCGGCAAGCGGTTGGGCGGCGGCTGCGAGTTGGCCAATAAACTCGTCCGCAGTGGTTGCTGCGAAGGTCGCGTCAAAGGGCAGGATGAGGGTGTGTTCCACCTGCAACGAGGCCAATAGCCGTAGTTTGTGTTCGGTCGCGGTGAGAAGGAGGGGCGCACCTTCGGGCCGCAACACTTTTGCCGGATGTGGGTCAAAGCTCAGTGCCACCGCCGAGCCCTGCAAGCGGCGTGCCTCAGCTTGAGCGCGTTCTATAACAGCCCGGTGCCCGATGTGGAGCCCGTCAAACACGCCAATGGCGAGCACCAACGGGCCGGGTATCTGCGCCAGATCGGAAATGGAATGATGCACTTTCACGCCGAGCGCCTCGAAATAGGGAGGGTTAAGTTTGGGATCAGGCCCCGCGCAAGCGTGAAACGGAGGGCAAATCCAGGGCCCGGCTCGCGATCCAGTCCCGCTCATGCGTCTTGAGTTCTTCCACGGTCACCGCATTGTCCACGTTGAAACGCCCCGACTTCGTCCGGCGCAATGCCCGCAGATGCGCTCCGCATCCAAGCGAGTCGCCGATGTCGTGCGCGTAGGTGCGTACGTAGAAGCCTTTGCTGCAGACCACACGGAAGTCGATGTCAGGCAGATTGACGCCTGTGATTTCGTGGGCAAAAACGTGCACAAAACGGGGCTGACGTTCGACCGTTTTCCCCTGGCGGGCGAGCTTATACAGAGGCACACCGCCCTGTTTGATGGCCGAAACCATGGGGGGCATTTGGTAGAAATCACCGTGGAACTTCTGGAAAGCTTCCTCCAGTTGCTCTCGAGAAAGCTCAGGCACAGGCCGCGTTTCCACAACTTCGCCATCCGAATCCTGGCTATCTGTAGTGCTGCCTAACTGCATCGTCCCGGTGTATTCTTTGTCCTCGGCCATGAGCAGATCCTGAATCTTCGTGCCGCGCCCGAGTACCACCAGAAGCAGACCGGTGGCTAGCGGATCGAGGGTGCCGCAGTGGCCCACCTTCTTGATGCCGAGGCGTCTGCGCACGATCGCCACGACGTCGTGCGAGGTCATGCCTGGTGCTTTATCGATTAGAAGGACTCCGTCAATGTCTTGTGAACGCATGAAAACCAAATGTGAAAAGGGCTGAACTTGTACTTTTCACCGGAGGAAAACCTCACGCGACAAACCGAGCCGCAGGTGAAAACACAAAATACTGAAGGGAAGGTTTTTAAGATTCAGCGGCGGGCCGCATGAACCTGGAATTTCGAGATAAGTGGCGGGAATCTCGGCCCAATCAAAGCGGTGGTAGGCGCCTCGCAATCGCCGCCAAAACGCGCTCTTGAACCGACTCCAAACTTCCCGCAATGCGGGCACCCGAAGCCAAGACGTGGCCGCCACCTCCGAACTCGCTGCAAATCGCGCATACATCGACGCTCGCATCCTTGGAACGGAGGCTAATGCGGATCATGTCGCTGCTGATTTCTTCAAAAAAGGCTGCCACAAGGACGCCTTCGATACTGCGAATCGTGTCGATCAATCCTTCGGTGTCGTCGGGAATCGTCCCTAGCTCGCGGGCTGTCGACGCCTTAAGCGCGAAACTGGCAACACGCTCTTCGCCACTGAAGTGCAGCACGTTCAAAAGCGCGCGCAAGAGTTCAAGCCGACGCCTCGGACTGGTCTCGTACAGCGCTTGGTTGATCTGTCCCACGTTGACTCCGAGTCGCACCAGTTCTGCGGCAATTTCGTAAGTCCGCGCTGTGGTGCTGGGGTATTGAAAGGAGCCAGTATCCGTAGAAATCGCAGCGTACAAAGCATTTGCCATGGCTTCTGTGAGCGGCAGACCGCAGCGCGAAAACAATTCAAACAGAATCTGGCCCGCCGCAGGGGCGTGGGAATCGACATGCACCAAATCGCCGAGGCGATCATTGGAGATGTGATGATCAATGTTGATCCACAAGGCATCAGGGGCGATGGCACCGAGGCAGCTTGCGCCCGCACGATTGCGAACAGCAGTGTCCAAAAGAAGTACCACTTCGAAGGTTTCCGGTGTAGCGGGAGGGCGAGTGATCAGCCCGGATTCAGGCAGAAACTCAAAGCGCTGGGGGAGACCGTCTTCGTTCCAAACCGTGACGTCTTTGCCCAAAGCCTTGAGGCAAAGGGTCATGGCCAAGGCGCAGCCGATGGCGTCGCCGTCTGGGCGAAAATGACTTAGAACGAGAAACCGGGTTTTCGCCCGGAGTACGGAGGCGATCTCTTCAAGGGTTGAATTAGTGCTCATCTAATCAGTCAAAAACGCGACGGTAGGGCGTAGAAATCGAGGAGTCGGGACGGAGAGAATGCCGTCCCAACGGGCAGTGACGACAATCGCTAAAAGGGCGATTGCCGTGTTCAAAATCAAGGCAGAGGCGGATGAATCGCGTTACCGAACTCGTCCGTTTCAAGTTCCTCGTGGGTCGGCAACAAGTGGAGTTCATCCATGAGGCTGATCACTTTGGTGCCTCGCACAATGCCTTCATCCAGTTTGAAATGCAGTTGTGGGGTGTGCTTGATAATCACTCTCCGCGACAGCAGATACTGGAGGTGAGGCCGGCGCGTGTACAACTGGGAGATGACCCCTTTGCGTTGTTGCTCCGTACCGATCACCGACATGAAAACGTGGGCGTTTTTTAAGTCAGGGGTGACGTCCACCTGCTGGACCGTCACAAGTTGCGCATCAAAGTGGAGCTCCCGCCGGAGCAGATCGCCAAGCTCGCGCTTAAGCAGTTCGTTGACGCGTTCGAGTCTATGTTTTGACATTTCAAAGTACCGGAGCGAAGGGCGTTGAGACCCTTCGCCGCCCGGTTAAACAACTCAGAGTTGCTGAGGGAACTTCTCCAACACGTAACATTCGATGATGTCGCCTTCTTCGTACTCGTCGTAATTGCCGAGCTTGATCCCACATTCCATCCCGTTACGGACTTCTTTGACGTCGTCCTGGAAGCGGCGAAGCGTTGTAAGGCCGCCGTCGTACACCGCTTGGCGACCGCGCAGTACACGCGCACGGCCAGTACGCACAATGCGTCCGTCGGTGACGTAACTGCCTGCCACGCAACCCTTGGTGAGGTTGAAGACGCGGCGCACTTCGGCATGGCCCACCACGCTTTCGCGCGTTTCTGGGTCCAGCAGTCCAGCCATCGACTCTTTCACCTGATCGAGCAGTTCGTAGATGATGGAGTACAACTTGATCTGGACACCCTCGCGCTTGGCGGTGGCGGCAGCGTTGTTTTCCACCTTGACGTTGAAGCCGATGACCACCGCATTGGAAGCGGCAGCGAGGAGGACGTCGTTTTCGGTGACAGGCCCCACAGCGGTGTGCACGATTTCAAGGTCAATCTTCTTACTCTGAATCTGTTTCAGCGAGTTTACTAGGGCCTCACTAGAACCCTGGACGTCCGATTTAAGAATGATTCTGAGGGATTTACGCTGCTCGTCTGCCAGCGTTTCAAACAGGTTCTCTAAGGTCGGGCGACTCGGGGCCGATAGCTTGTTCAAACGCAGCTTGTTCAGGCGCTCTTCAGAAAGAGTAGCCGCAGCGCGCTCGTTCTCCATGACCACCAACTCGTCACCGGCATTCGGGAGGCCTGAAAACCCGACGATTTTGATGGGGGTTGACGGAGGGGCGATTTTGATCGGTTTGTTGGAATCGTCCAACATCCCTTTGACCTTGCCACTGAAGTTGCCGCAGATGAAGGCGTCGCCGGGCTTGAGTGTACCCGTGCGTACGATGAGCGTGGCTGTGGGGCCTCGGCCCTGTTCAACCTGGGCTTCGATGACCGTAGCGCGTGCTACACCGCCCTCGTTGGCCTTGAGTTCGGCGACTTCGGAAACGAGCAGGATGCTTTCCAGCAGGGTATCAATGCCGACGCCTTTGAGCGCAGCAACCGGCACGCAGATGACATCGCCACCCCAGTCCTCAGGGGAGAGTCCCTTTTCTTGCAGCTGCCCTTTGACGCGGTCGACATTGGCACCGGTGGTGTCGGTCTTGGTGATGGCCACGATGATCTGCACCTTGGCGGCCCGTGCGTGAGCCAGCGCTTCGAGCGTCTGAGGCATCATGCCGTCATCGGCCGCGACGACGAGTACAACAATGTCCGTGACGTTGGCTCCGCGAGCCCGCATCGCCGTAAAGGCGGCGTGACCAGGGGTGTCCAGAAAAGTGATGTTCTGGCCCTTGTGTTTTACCGCGTAGGCACCGATGTGCTGGGTAATGCCACCTGCTTCACCGGCGGCCACACGCGCTTTGCGAATGGCGTCCATCAAGGTCGTCTTGCCGTGGTCAACGTGTCCCAAGAACGCCACAATAGGGGCGCGCAAGCTAAGCTCAGCAGCCTTTGGTTTTTCAACCAACTTCGGCGGCTCCACGATCTTCTCCACTTGTTTGTGGACCCCGGCACCGCGTTCGCGTTTTTCACGCTCGAAAGTGTACCCGTGCCGTTTGCAGACGGCGCTTGCGACGTCAACGTCAACCGTCTGATTGAGATTGACGAAGATGTTCATCCCCATGAGATCGCGGATGACCTCGAAAGGTTTCAGCTTCAGGGCGGCCGCTAGTTCGCGCACCCCGATTGGGGGTTTAAGATGGACTACCTTGTCGTCGACAAGAGGAGCGGGCTCGGGCTCAGGCACCGACTCTACAACGGCCTCAGCGATTACTTCCTCTACGGGCTCCTCAGCCTGTGGCACTTCAACAGGCTCAGGCTCCAGAAGTTTGGAAATGGATGGCAACGCCTTAAAGGGCCGAAGCGCAGCAGGTCCCGATGCGGGCTTCCTTACCTTCTTGGGCTTTTCATCAATGAGAGAAAGTGCCTCCTGTTTCGGGGCGGGTGGGGGCGCGGGGGCGGGCGCCTCGGCCGCTTTGCCCTTAGACCCTGCGGCGGCAGAGGTTTTGGACCGCGCAGTTGCCTTGTTTGCAGCGGGGGTCTCAACTGCCGGTTTTGGGGTGGTGGAGCGTGGGGTTCGAGTGGCCATTCAGTGCGTTGTACGGGAAAGGGAAAAAAGGGAGAGAAGAGGGTGGAGAAAGGGAGTTGGAAAAACAGTCTAGCGGTGCGTCGTCCCAGTGATGGCTTTTTGGGCAGCGGCGTAGATTTGCTCTGCCTCGGCGAGGTCGCAGCCCACCACGTCGCAAATGTCTTGCGGATCGCCCAACGCATCAGCGCTGATCATCCCCGCTTCAGTCAGCTTGCGGGCAACGTCGTGGGACACAGAAAGGGCATTCATGAGGCCTGTCACCCCTTTTTCGACGTTCTGTTCAAAGGCTTCGCGCACCGACTCGTCCTTGGTGATGGAAATGTCCCAGCCGGTCAGGCGCGAGGTGAGTCGTGCGTTCTGGCCCCGCTTACCGATGGCCAGAGAAAGTTGGTCGTCGTCCACCTTGATGCTAACGTTCTTTTTGCCCTCTTCGAGCGTGATCGTCTTGATCTTTGCAGGTTTAAGTGCCTCGATCACAAGCTCTTTAATGTCTGTGCTCCAGCGGATGATGTCCACCTTCTCGTTGTTGAGCTCGCGCACAATGTTTTTCACACGCGCGCCCCGCATTCCAACACAGGCACCGACAGGATCCACCTTCTCGTTGGCGCTCCACACCGCGATCTTTGTGCGGTGCCCGGCCTCGCGGGCAATCCCCTTGATCTCAACGGTACGGTCGGCAATCTCTGCCACTTCCGTTTCAAAGAGACGACGTACGAAATTGGGGTGACTGCGCGAAAGGATGATCTCTGGCCCGCGCATTCCATTCTCAACGGCAACCACGTAGGCGCGCACCCGATCGCCAATGGCGTACTCCTCGGTGGAAACCCGCTCGCGATTCGGCATCACGCCTTCAAATTTTCCCAAATCCACAATGACATCGGACCGTTCAAAGCGACGCACCGTGCCTGTCACGATTTCTCCGGCGCGGTCCTTGAACTCGTCGTAAATCATTTCCTTTTCCGCCTGCCGGATGCGCTGCATCATGGCTTGACGGGCGGTTTGAGCCGCTATCCGACCGAAATCCTTGGGCGTGACGAGGACGTCAATTTCCTCCCCAACGACGGCACCGGGTTTGTGCTTTTGAGCTTCGGTGAGACTGATTTCGTCGTGCTTATTTGACACGCGCTCCGCCACGATGAGTTTCGCGATCGTTTTGAAGCTAGACGTCTTGGCGTCAAATTCCACTCGGAGGTCGCGCGCCGGCCCGACCGCCTTGCGGGCAGCCGTGAGCAGAGCGTTGTTCATGGCTTCAAGCAATACTTCACGCTTGATGCCTTTATCTCGCTCAAAAAAGTCCAGACCTGCCAGGATTTCGCTGTTCATACTTGTGGAGGTGCCAGAGACAAAAAATGGATCCTCTGATCCACCTTCACGCAGCGAATCCAAGGACCCACTTACACGCAGCAGATCTTCTGGACCTGCGTTTACTCTCTAGCCGGTCGGAAACGCTAGCCTCGCGAGCCGCACGCGTCAAGAGAGGAAACACCCATGGGTTTGGCGCGAGCCAGGGGCGCTTTGCCATGCATCAGAAACCTCACGGCCAACCCTAACGACTGCCTCACCGGATCCAAGCTGTGACCGCGTTCTGCGGACCGCTCAAAGCCCTAGACATTGCTTCTGCCATGGCAACAGGTTTTCAAGTGCCTGCGGTTCATTGCGCGAAATCTGTTCCAGCACCGCTTTGGGGGCAATCAATGTCGGATCCAGCGCGAGTTCCTCCCCAATTTTATCTCGGGTCTTGCGGAGCTCTTTAAACCGCGATTCCTGCTCTTGGGTCGTGCGTAACCTAGGCTTGCGGATGGTTTTGGGCCACTCCTCCTCCGGTAACCCCAGCGCCACTTCCGCCGCCGTGTGGAAGCGCGTCAGCCGAGACCCTCGCAAATGGCGGGGATCTGGGATGTCGCCTTTGTCAAAGATGTCTGAAAACTCGATCAGAAGGTCGTTGTTGAGGATGTGGAAGGCCGGCTTGTCTACGGACTGCGCTTCTTGATCCCGCCAGTGCCAGAGGGACCGTAAAACGGCCGAGCCGCGTGGACTGAGATCCGCATAACCGCTAATGCGCCATAACGAGTCTGGATCACGCTCCCGGATGACAGCTGCCGAGCGAATAGATC
>CAIWVL010000129.1 GCA_903916085.1 uncultured Spartobacteria bacterium | reverse complement strand
TGCTGGGCCTGAGCCAGATCCGACCAATCCTTAACAATCACAGGCTTCCACAGACCGCTCTCTGCGAGAGATAGCTTTTCCCAACGCTGATTGAGGTACAACTCGACGCCGATCTTGTCTCCCTCCGCATTCCCATCGCGTTCCGTGACGCGCTTAAATCCTGCGGCCTGCTGTCCCGTGACCCGATGTTGAAACACAATGTGACGGACATCCTCCACCGTCTGCAACTGGTACTCGCGCATGCAGGGCATCATCATGACACGCACAAAAACTCCCTTTTTCGAAAGCTCCTCCACGATCTTCAGACGCTGACGCACACTCGGAGTGCCCGTTTCAAAAATACGCGATGCCTCCTCATTCAAGGTCACAAAGCTCACCTCCACCTGGACTTGATGCTTCATTTCAGCCAACAGATCCGCGTAGTCCAGAATCTTGGGCGACTTCGTGACAATGTGGAGCATCCAGTCCTGGCCGTGCTTCTGAAAGGCGCGCAAACCGTCATACGGCTTGCCTAAATCCACCGTGCGTGGGTGCCACATCTCAGTGGCAACCCCCCACTGCGCGCGCTTCATGTACTGAGGCAGACCCGCATTTTTTTTCAAAAAGGTCTCGGTTGCACTCGCAAAATTGGTGGTCACATCCATCTCCCGACCGTGAGGTAGGGTGCGGTGCATCTGGAAAAAGGGTTGGCGCAAAAAACAATACACGCACTGGAAGAAGCAACCTCCGCCGCTGTTCCCGGTGAACGGAAAGTTGAACGCGTTGATCTTGGTCTGCGCTCGGTATGTATCCCCTGCCTTCGTGCGCTGTAGAAGACGCGAGGACGCGTGACCGTCCGTTCCGACTTTTTCGTCCAAGATGAGGTACTGGCGGCGGGTGCCGCCCGGCGCCGTTTTGTCTTTGGAAATCCGACCAACGCCGTTGCCGACGCCTTGGGGTGTGAGTTCGTAGGGCATAAATGAGCTAGGGATTGTGAATGAAAGTCAAAAAAGGGACGACCAAGCTACCAGTGTTACACAGCCAACAATGGCCGAGTTCGAAAAAGTACAGAATCTAGGGAACACCCTTCTAAAGGCTCCCTCTCGGACTGCGTTGAGTTGGCCCTCGGCTAGGAGAGCGCGCCGACTGGCTTAACTGCTTCCAGTCCATGATGGACCAAACATCTCTGTCGCAACTGGTCGATTCCAGAGCACTCCTCCTCCCCGTCTGGGGTACACTCTGTCTGCACCACGTTAAAACCATTGGATAGCCAGAGTAGCCAACGGGACCATTTCACCTCAGCGATCAGTGAGAACACCGAATTGCATGCTGCGACCAGAGAGTGCGGGTACACTTCTTGCCCAAGGCTTCCGCAACCAACGAACCGACCAAAAGCGGGCCAGCTTGAATCCGGGAGGTGAGTGCGATTTGTCATAAATTCCAGGGAGCAGGACACCATTCGTCTTGCTGGGGTAAATCTGCCCAGCAAGGCGGCCGTCCGTCAACCTGAAATGTTGCAGCTATTTTAGTGCAAACTTAACCTACTGGCGTTCAGGACGTTCACATCGAGTAATTTTTTTGACTGCAGTACTCTTGGCCAAAAAAGTGGGGGCTGCTTTGCGGCCACAGCTACGCACACGCCCCCCCACAAGTGAGGCATTTATCAGGGCACAGTGCAGAGCGCTCCTGACATTGGGCGGAGAGTGGAGCGGACCGAGAGGGGCCACGATCAACGTCCTGCAACTCGCGCACAACAAGCTCCCGCCCCTGCTCAAGAGCCAACGTCCACTCACGCAAAGTCTTCGACTTCCACATTACGGTAGCTGATACCATGTGCCCTTCCCCTCTCCACGTTTAGCCAGATGCCCTTGCTCCACCAGGTGCCGAAAATGCTCCTTGAGTGTGTTCCGGCTCACACCAGTCAATTTGATGA
>CAIWVL010000128.1 GCA_903916085.1 uncultured Spartobacteria bacterium | reverse complement strand
CGCCTCCACCAATCAAAGACTTGGGGATGCCTTCCTCCTCGGCGTTCCGTCTTCCACCTGCCTCCCCGGAAAATCCCGGGTCCGTATTCTCCTCTCGGCGCTCGGAGGCATTGCAGCGCCTCGCCGAGTTTCTCCCCGACGCAGGTCGCTATGCCTTCACTCGAAACACAGTTGCGCCGGGGCATCCCCATGTATCGCGCCTGTCGCCGGCATTACGCCATCGCTTGGTGCTTGAAGAGGAGGTGATTGCTGCGGCGCTTGAGAGGTTCCCTTTTGCGACGGTGGAAAAGTTTGTGCAGGAGGTGGTTTGGCGCACCTACTGGAAAGGCTGGCTGGAGCTGCGTCCAGGGCTTTGGCGCGACTACCGCAAGCGCGTGGCTTCCTTGAGCGCGAACGCCCCTGCCGCGGTGCTCGAACGCGCCTCCGAAGTCGCCGCCGGACGTAGCGGAGTCGCGATCATGGATCATTTCGCGCGGGAACTTCTGGAAACGGGCTACCTCCACAACCACGCGCGCATGTGGTGGGCGAGTTTTTGGATTCACGTCGAACGACTCCCGTGGGAACTGGGTGCGGACTTCTTCTTCCGCCACCTCTTAGACGCCGATCCCGCCTCTAACACGCTTGGTTGGCGATGGGTTGCCGGTGTGCAAACCCGAGGCAAAAGCTATCTAGTGCGCCGCTCTAATCTTGAGAAATACTGCGCCCCGCAACTGCTTGAAAACGAGTGTGGTTTGGAGCGTCTCGAAGACGGTCGCGTGTCGGCTGCGCCTCTCGGCACGGAGCAGGAGTGGCGGCCGGGGACTCTTCCTGCTTTGCCACCGGTGCCTGCGGATGGACGGGGGCGCGTTGGTGTTTGGGTTCACGCGGATGATTGTTGCGTTGAGCGTGGCCCTCTGGAATCGCTGCGTCCCGTAGCGGTGGCGGGCTTCACGAGCGGGGCAGTTTACGAGCGTATGGGATTGAGCGTCGGACGCAGGAGCCACATAGAAAGGGCATTGCGCGATGGAGTTGAACGTGCGTCGGGGTGGTTTAAGTGCGAGGCCACTTTCGCAGACGCTCCCAATGTGGCCGAGGCTCTTGCGGAGTGGGCGCACTCGGTTGGGCTGGATGTGGTGGTGGCATTGGCACCTTTTGTGGGGCCGGTGGGTGATGCTGTGGAGGGCGTGCGCGAGGCGCTGAATAGGCGTGGCGTTCGGCTGGAACTGGCCAGGCGCGATTGGGATACGCAGCTTTTTCCGCTAGCGCAGGCAGGATACTTCCCCTTCTGGAACCGGATCCGCACTCGCGCAGAATGTGAGGGCTGGTTGCAAACAACAGTTGCCTGAATGGTGCGCGGTAGACAAAGATTACGCCAGAGAAAGTGTACTCAAGCCGAGGTGGCGAAATTGGCAGACGCACCAGACTTAGGATCTGGCGCCGCAAGGCATAGGGGTTCAAGTCCCCTCCTCGGCACTTTCTGGAGAAAATCCCCGCGTAAAGCGCCCTTGAGTGGCGTCAAAAATCCCACGCCACAAAAAAATAAGGGCCATCGTGGGACGCCTTCTCAAAGGTGCATCGGGTACCGTGTTGCGCCCTAAAAGCGCCTAAAAAAAGGCAACCGCACGCGGAGATGCGGAGAACGCGGAGCTTTTATAAAGGGCATCTCTGGAAACCCAATTTTTGAAGAGAAGCTTCCCTTGATCCGAAACTTTGCCAAGTAAAGGGGCATGAGCCGCTACCGTAAGGCTGAACGAGGAGGGGGACTCTTCAGTGCCATCGAGCACGAACAGACCGTCGCTGCCAAGAGCACCGGCTTTCTCAGACTGCGCGATGTCATTCCTTGGGAGATCTTCCGCCCGTTGCTCGAAGAACTCACCGGTTACGCCACTCGCGACTGGAAGAAGGGCGGCAAGCCACCCTTTGATCCGGTGCTAATGTTCAAAGTGCTGGTGCTACAGAAGTTCCACGGGCTCAGCGACGATGCCACCGAGGCGCAGATTTTCGATCGCACCAGCTTCAAAAGCTTCTTAGGCCTGCGCATAGGCGACGACATCCCTGACGCCAAAACGCTGTGGGACTTCAAGCAACGCATCGAAGAGGGCTGGCGCGAAGGCGCGCGCAAGCTCTTTGAGGCCTTCAATGCCCACCTCGCGGGCCAAGGCATCATCGCGCGCGAGGGCAACATTAACGCTAGCTTCACCGAGGCTCCGCGCCAGCGCAATGAGCGCGAGCAGAACCAGCGTATCAAAAAAGGCGAGCGCCCCGAGGAGTTCGACACCAACCCTGCTATCGACCGCCAAAAAGACAGCGAGGCCCGTTGGACTAAGAAAAACGGCGAATCCTACTACGGGTGAAAGAACCACGTGAAGGCTGATTTAAAAACCAAGTTCATCCTCAAGTCGAAGACCACCCCAGCTCATGTGCATGACAGTCAGGTATTTGAGGAACTACTCGACGAACAGGACCAGGCTGTCCTCGCTGACAGTGCCTATCACAGCCCCGAACACGAGGCGTATTTGATCAAGCTCGACACGCAGGAGTTCCTTATGCGCAAAGCCACTCGCAGTCATCCATTGAGTCAAGCCTAGTAGCAGACCAACCACAGAATCAGTCGCATGCGAGTGAGGGTGAAACACATCTTTGGGAGACTGGCGCAAATGGGAGCCTACTGGTGTCGGAGTATAGGGTTAAAACGAGCCACCCAGCACAACCATCTGAGCAATCTGGTCTACAACATGGACCGCTATGACTGCCTGACTCGTTAGAAGAGTCCGAACTTCTCGAAAGCCACTCAAAGAGGAGCGAAACGCGCCGGAGAGTCTTCTTGCATGCCCAAAAAGCCGACAAACACGGGCTGACATCTACTATCTCAAGTCGAGAAGTCCATCAAAATGAAAGGCTGTCATTCGTCAGCGACAGCTTTCGAAAATCACCCCCTTTCCAGAGGTTCCCTTTACCGTTCAGAAGGTGAAGGCTCACCTCAACGTGAGCATCCACTGACGCTTTCCAATAAGCCCCTAGCTAAATTAGGCGCTGTGCGAGTCGGAGAGGATTCTTTGAGCAGTGGAACACGGCGTAAATCGTCAGAATGCTCGAATGAACCCGATAGAAAATTGCGAAGGGAAACTGTGCAAGCAATGCCCTGCGGTAATTCTTGAAGGCGATGGGAGATAGCTCGGGATGATGCCGTATCAGGCGGATGCAATCATCGAGAGCACCCAAGAAATCATCCCCGAGGCCTACTTCGCGAGACTCGTACCAGTCGAAAGAATCGGCTACTTCTTTTCGAGCATTCGGGTTGAATTCAACTTGTTCTATCATCGCGATTCCGCACCCATTTCTTCACATCTTCCCAAGGAATGCCGAGGTTCGGGTTGGCATCCATCTCGGCACTCCTGCGTTCAATTTCAGCAATTTGCCAAGCAGGAACAGGTAGTTCCGAATGTTCGTTGGCAATGCTCTCCCAAATTTCATTCACGATCTCTAGCCTCTCCGCAACGCTCAAGCTGAGTATGGGGGCAAGTTGGGCATTCACGAGTGGAAGAGTAACACACAATCCTCCTGCATCAAGCGGGGGATCGGTCTCGGATCTGCGGTAGGCCAAAATACAGCAAAAGGGTGGCACCAACTGAAGTCAGTGCCCACCCTCCGACCAAGTAAGCTCAGTCCGTGTTCAAGGTAGTTATTTGGGGGATGGCATGTCAAACACGGGGCGATGGAAGTGTAAGCGGCGGGATACCACCACGGGATTGACTTTGCTCTGACCCGTCAAGGGAGTTGAGTATCCAAAAGGAAGGCCGCACCCCGCAAGCCGCCAGCATCAAGCAGGGGATCGGTCTTGCGTCCAAAGGTCGGCCAAAAAGGGCAAACGGGTGGGGGGCGCTGAAGTCACTGAGGGCTCTCTAAGCACGTGAGCTTAGTTGTCTTTTCACTCACCAAAAGAGGCTGCTGGTCGATACGGGGCGAAGGAATCCTGACCGTTGGACAAACTGCGGAGGATGTAATGTTGTCAACATTCACGGCTCTGGGAATAGTCAATTGGGTATTGTTAGTACGCCCTGTTTATCAACGAGTTGCGAAAATAAGTAGGTCGCGTTGCTTTCTGCATACATGCTGCATAATAGGTTTTTGGCAGTGAGTTACTCTGAAAAAAGAGGCTTTCAAGTCCACTCCTCGGCACTTTCTGGAGTACATCCCCGCGTAAAGTGCCCTTGAGTGGCGTCAAAAATCCCACGCCACCAAAAAATAAGGGCCATCGTGGGACGCCATCTCAAAGGTGCCTGCATGCGGCGCGGGGCGGAATTGATTTGCATGCCATACCCAAGCGATCGCTAGCGTGCAGATTCATTGGTTTGGCTACGGCGGCAGTGTAACCTGCGCCGACAGGGCGGGTGCGGCAACGTGAACGGGCCCAGCTAAGTCGCCGGATCAAGGCAAAAGGCGCAAACAGTTTGGGAGGTAGTACGGTGGCCGCAGATGAGAACGAATGGCCAAATTGAGGCGGATGCGCAGGCGGATTGTAATTCTGCGCAGTTTTTGGAATGGGTGGATCGCGACTTAGGGTACTCCCAGGCTGACATTGATTCTCTGATCCAGCGTAGTGCCCCTGCAGGGGTTGGGATAGTAAATCCCGATGCGTGGTTGGAGGAGTTACGAGGGGAGTCTCGCCACGTCCGCTAGATTCGTCAGGCCGCGCCGACAAACTCGAGAACACGGCTCTCGTCCATTATTGGAGTCACTACTGCATTGAGGTCTTGGAGCTGATCCACGATGTCGCGCGCAGCGTCTCCTTGGCGACCGGCAGCCTCCGGGGCGCGCACCGCAAATAACATCTGTCTCGGCAGTCGGTCCATCCTTTGCAGGCGTCGCACGCGGTTGAGCCAAGCGTCTCCGTGGTCAATAATTTTTGTGGGATCTTGTTTGTCTAAGTCGAGCGGTTTGATCGCCTTCAGCGCAGCGGTGCCGTCCATCCGGACCAGAGGAAAATTCACTTGGTATGTCTCATCTCCTAACGGCGCAGGCTGATACAGGCTCGCCAATCCATGGGTTTTGAAAAGCCCACGCAATTGGTTCGTCATAATTGTTTCTTGGTACTCTTTGACCCTCGCAAACTGTCGTTCCACGTAATGCGCCATCGCTTGCTCCAGACCCAGTTTGGGATTCTCTGCTAGCATGGTTTTGATTTCGCTGAACCGAAAAAGGCTTTCGCGAGGACTCACCACGTTACGGAATCTGTCCAAGAAAGCTGGACGCCGGAGAACTGAGTGAAAATGCGCACCAGCAACATGATTGAGCGAGTCTATCAGGAGCTCAAAAGACGCACCCGAGTCATCCGAGTTTTTCCAAATGTTGCTTCGCCGTTGCGCCTGATCGCTGCGCGCCTTTGTCAAATCAGCGACTCTTGGGAGAGCGGAATAGTCTATCTAAACACGAACCCCGATTCTCAATTCCAAGCCGCCTGACCGACCTTTCTACCCCAGCTGAATTTACAGGAAAAAGTTGCGTCACCCGGGAAATGCCAAGCATTCTACGACCGCGAAAAGCGCCTCCTTCAATACAGCTTTAACACTTCCTGCGTCGAGTGAATCCCGCCTGTCTCGTCCAAAGATAAGCATTGATCGAGCGCAATCCACCGGCACAACCACCTCGGCGCCCTCCAATTTGGCCCTTTTCTGGGCCCCCAGCGGGGTGAGCGCTCCAAACTTTTCACGCGAAACCGCCTTTCTGCTGGATGCGCCTGTTTTCTGCGAAAAACACAATAAAAGCTTGCTCGATGCGCAATAAGACAGGTAAGAGTAGTAATACAGAGTGATCATCCCTTTGCTTACATCGCGGCGCGCGATACCTTTCCGACGCACATGCCTTTAACCAAGGCTGTGATGCCGAATCTCCCAGCTGTGCCTTTTTTGCAGCGAAGAATTCCCCGGTTCGCTAATGTTCTAAAATAATAGGAGACATTTACAGAATTTTGAT
>CAIWVL010000127.1 GCA_903916085.1 uncultured Spartobacteria bacterium | reverse complement strand
TCTTAGAAAATGATTTTGCATGTGTTGAAAATATCGCGACTTTCTTGCACGAAATTGGGCACTGTATTAACAATAAAAAAGTGAACCAAATACGCCCAGGTATTATGCGACGGTCATGCAACGGGAGACGGATCCAACGTGTGCACCTGTTGATCAGGACGAGCTTTTAGCCGACGATTACGTGCGATATTGCGGCTCCAGCTATGGATTAAAGGCGGCTCTTGAACGGCTGATACGTAAAGGACTGCGGGAATTTGATACCACGTCTACGCTAGATTGAATCGCCCGAGTTGCCAAGGGTGAAGCCCTGACTCTCATTTTTGAATAAACTGCTTAGTGCAGGCGTTGCGAGACTGTCTCAACAGTGCCACCTAGCCCAACAGACAAAAGGCCAGGGTTGGTACGAGCTGAAATGACGAGCGCACTCAACTCAGGCAGAAGGTGGCCGATAAAGAAGGCGTAAGCGTGGGCCAGTTTCAAAATTGGACCCGGAGGAACTAATCCTCCTGCATCCACTGGATTTCGACCGCCAATATTGTCGGAGGTTTCGGACGCTAAATTGCAGGTTTGTTTTGGCTGTCTTTTCTGGGTTTTACTGGCTTCCCCGCATCTTTGTTCGTGTAAGTACAGGTAAGTCTGTGGTTGCATGCACCGGCTTTGGTCAATTCAAGATGCGGATGCGCTGAGCAGAAAAAATGCCCTCAATGCCTCGTGCTTAGTCGAAAAAAGCCGACGAAGAGGATTGGAAAACAAATTCCTATCCTGAAAAATGCTGAAACGATGAGTCTATCCAGTAAGAAGAAGGGCGGCAGTCACAAGGAGGCGAGTGCTGATCTGCGTGAGAAACTAATGCGCTCGCGTCAACGTCTGCTTGATTTGACGCTCCGTAACCGCCTCCTGAGTTTCCGACCAGGAAGCCCTGACTTCAAAGACGATGGCAAAGCCAGTAAGCACTTGGTTTTGCGAGGACAGGCGGAAACGGTTTGGGAAAAGTTGGTGGAGAAAGAAGGCAAAGTTGAAATTCATTGCCTCAGCCAAGAACAGCGGCTGGAAATTATTCGGGAACTCCAACTTGGCGTTATTTCTGGGGATGTAAAGCGTGCTCAAGCGGGGCACGAACTCGCTCTTTCCGTCTCGTCTGAGCGTTGGATCGAGGTGGAGGGGGTTCGCGGGGTTGGCGGGTCTTTGAAGAAAGGGAATCTGATTTCCCTTCTGCCGGAAGAAGTTTTTAAGAAACGGCTAAAAAAGATCAGGCATGAGCAGGACACTCTTATCAACTCGACGGGTGACAGTGCTCTATTCTTAGCATTGGGGTTTCTCGAATGGTATGAGGCGGAACCGCACCCACGGTCGAATGTCCCTTTCTTTGCTCCCTTAGTCCTAATTCACGTCAATTTGTCTCAGCAGAATCCGGGTGAGGGCGGCCAATGTACCTTCCATCTGGAAATGGATGCGGATCACCCCCAAGGGAACCCCTGTTTGGCGGAGAAATTACGGCACGATTTTGGCGTTACATTACCCGAACTCGGAGAGGACGAGAGCGCGGACGATTATCTGACCCGCCTTGCAAGAGCCATTAGAAAGCAGAAGAACTGGAAAATCCATAGGGGGCTCACGCTCGGGTTCTTTAATTTCGCTCGATATAGGCTTTGGTTGGATTTAGATCCGATGGTTTGGCCCGATGGGCAAGCCCCTTGTGATCACGGCATTGTGGGAGCGATCCTTGCTGGGGAACCATTGCCGCAACTAGGCAGGGTGCCGAATGAAGACGCTGTCGCAGAGCATCAG
>CAIWVL010000126.1 GCA_903916085.1 uncultured Spartobacteria bacterium | reverse complement strand
GACGAGCCCAAGAAGGACGAGCCCAAGAAGGACGAGCCCAAGAAGGACGAGCCCAAGAAGGACGAGCCCAAGAAGGACGAGCCCAAGAAGGACGAGCCCAAGAAGGACGAGCCCAAGAAAGTTTAGTCTATCTTACTGGTGTCAATGCTTTTAACGTAGATCCTTAGGGGCAGAAGCGCAGGCTTGAAGACTGGGTTAAAGCTCGTGCAAGAGTCGGCTTCTGAATGCCCCTCTGTCTCGGTAACTCCTCGCGGGCCTTCTGCGAACCTTGCGGACTTGAGAGAAAGCTTATTTTGAGGCAGTTTACATCCTAATGGCCGAATCTGAAGCCCTACCCGAGTTGCGACTCGCCAGCGCAAAGCCAGATCTACGCCCCAAGCTCCGTGAGCTACCGCACAAGCCCGGCGTCTACCTGATGCGTGACCGCTTTAACCGCATTATCTACGTCGGCAAGGCGCGCGATCTCAAGCGCCGGGCGTCGCAGTATTTCATGCCCTCCCGCAAAACCACTGCGGACGCCAAAACCCGCGCGTTGATTGAGGCAATCTGGGACATAGAATGGCATGTAGTTGGAAGTGAACCAGAAGCGTTGCTTCTGGAGGGACGCCTCATTAAGGAGTACCGCCCCCGGTACAATGTCTCTTTTCGAGACGATAAACGGTTTCTTCTCGTGAAAGTCGATCCTCGCGAAGACTGGCCTCGGTTCCGCCTTACCCGTCTACGGATCGAGGATGGATCACGTTATTTTGGGCCTTTTGCGCACTCAGGCGCACTGCGTCAGACGCTTGCATTTTTGCGCAAAAAATTTGGTGTTCTGACTTTTGGGCGAGGGAATCCGACAGAACGGGAGTTGCGGAGTGCGACTTATCAAGTGCCGCAGAAGCTCTCAGCATTGAGCTCAGAGCAGTACAAGGAGCGGATCGAGATGGCGGCCGGCTTTTTGGAGGGGCGTTCCAAGGAGTTGCTCGGGGATTTAGAAAAAGAGATGCACAAAGCGGCGGCGGCGTTGGATTTCGAGAAGGCGGCTGAACTGCGCAACATGCTTGAGGATCTGCGTAAGACGACGGCCCCTGTGAAGCGTTTCACGCGCTTGTCGCTACCTGGCACTGTGCGTCCGGAGGATGACATGGCGGGTTTGCAGGAGGCACTGGGACTGCATGGGCCCCCGAGGCACATGGAGTGCTTTGACATCTCAAACATTTCCTCCACGCACATCGTGGCCTCCATGGTGTGCTTTCGCGACGGACTGCCCGACCGCAATAGTTACCGCAAGTTCCGTATCACTACGACCAAGGGGCAGAACGACTTTGCGAGCATGGCTGAGGTGGTGCGCCGCCGTTACTCGAGAGTCCTGCGCGAAGGGGCGACCCGGGGCGGGAAGGCGGCCCGCGTGCGCGAAGACGGCGTCCCTGAGGGCGATTCCACGGTGGACTACTCCGACACGCAGGAACCGCAGGAAGAGGCGGCACGGCGCTCTGGGACGCGTCTGCCTGATCTCATTATCGTGGACGGGGGCAAGGGACAGTTGTCTTCAGCGCGCGCCGAGCTGGCGCGGTTGGGCTTGTTGGGCGTACCGATTATTGGGCTGGCTAAGGAGTTTGAAGAAATCCACCGCCCGGATCAGTCTGAGCCGCTGATTCTTTCCAAGTCCAACGGAGCGCTTCGGTTGTTACAGCGGATTCGGGATGAAGCACATCGATTCGCAAATGGGTACCATCAGCTACTTCTAAAACGGCGCGTTTCCGAAAGCATTCTGGACGATTGTCCCGGTGTTTCTCAGGGGCGTAAGCAACAGTTGCTGAATCATTTCGGTTCTGTGGCCCGGTTGCGGAAGGCTTCCCTGGAAGAGATCGCAGCCGCGCCCGGTGTCGGAGCGCGACTTGCTCAGCAGGTCGTGGATTTTTTGGCGGAACGCAAACGGGGTTCGGCGTCTGAGGGGGAACGTTAATTTGAGCGGGCGCGCGACGGCTGGATCTCGTTGAGCGCCGGGACTTTAATGCGTTAGGCGTTAGGTTTTGCTAGTTGCCTTGGTAACCGTGAGGATGAGCCAAGTGCCATTTCCAGGCGCTTTCGATGATGGGCTCGATTGCTTGGAACTTTGGCGTCCAGCCGAGCTCTCGGTGGATTTTGTCCGAGGAGGCGATGAGGCGCGCTGGATCTCCCGAGCGGCGAGGCTGTTCGACAACTGGGATGCTGCGACCCGTTACCTTTTCACAAGTGGCAATGACTTCGCGCACGCTCGTGCCGCCACCCGTACCGAGGTTGTACTTGGCGGAGTCCGTGGCACTGAGGGCGAGCATGTGGGCCTGCGCGAGGTCCAGAATGTGGATGTAATCGCGAATGCAGGTGCCATCCGGAGTCGGGTAGTCCGTCCCAAAGATGGAGACGTCCTTTTTTTGGCCCAGAGCAACCTTGAGGATGTTGGGGATCAGATGGGTTTCGATGCGATGATCTTCGCCGAAACGGGCGCTGGCGCCCGCCGCATTGAAGTAGCGGAGGACGACGTACTTGACGCCGTGGATTTCATCAAACCAGCGAAGCATCTGTTCGAACATGAGTTTGGATTCACCGTATGGATTGATTGGGCGCTGAGGAAGGGACTCGTCGATGGGCACGCGGTCCGGGGTTCCGAAGGTCGCGCAGGTGGAGGAGAACACGATCTTTTTCACGCCGCAGCTCACCATCGCTTCCAGCAGATGGAGGCCGCCTGTGACGTTGTTGCGGAAGTACTTCACCGGGTTTGTCATCGACTCGCCCACCAAGGCATTCGCTGCGAAGTGCATCACGGCCAAGGCACCTGATTTTGCTAAAGCGGTGGTGATTTCACCGGGGTTGTCGAGGTTGCCCTCAAAGAACTCTGCGCGTGGGTCTAGTGCTGCGCGGTGACCCTCGCTGAGATTGTCAAAAACTGTGACTTCATGGCCCGCATTGAGGAGTTCTTCGACGCAAATGCTCCCAATGTAGCCCGCCCCGCCTGTAACGAAAATTTTCATAACCTTTGATAAACGTTTTTGAATGATCCGTCAGGCGTTGGCTGAAGGGCAATTGGGAAAGCACCCTCAAAGCGGCATGATTTGTGAATTGTCGCAAAAGAGGGCTCGCGGGAAGCCTGCTCTCTTTGTAAAGAGACATTCAAAGCTTATGAATTTTCGCACAATCACCCGCACCGCTTTGCTCATCGCCCTAGCCGTTTCAACGACTGCCTGTGCTTCCTGGAAAAAGAAAAAGAAGGGTTCCGGCGCAGGCGGTAATGATGCCGACTTCGTTCAAGGCACGCCCCTTGGCGGCATGGGCTCAGAATCCGGGAGCGCAGGCGGCACCGGGCTTGGCAGTCCTCTGCCCGAGCGTTCGGAAGGCGGTTCTTTCTTATCGTCGTCCGTGGATCGTCGCCGCTTCGCTCCGGTCCAGTTTGGGTACGACAGCTATGTGGTGAGCCCCTCGGAGCAGGGCAAGGTACGCTCGGTGGTATCCTCGATGAAGGGTTCGTCGGAATCACTGATCATCGCGGGATTCACCGATGAACGCGGTACTGCCGAATACAACCGCGGACTGGGCGAGCGCCGGGCGCAGGCTGTGCGTCAGTCCTTGATTAGTCAGGGTTTGTCTGGGGATAAGGTTCAGACTGTGAGCTTTGGGGCTGAAATGCCTGTGGATTCGAGCTCTAACGAAGGCGCTTGGGCCAAGAACCGGCGCGCAGAATTCGGGGTATCCAAGTAGCGCGCTATTTCTACCCGTTGTCTGCGACAAGAGGCACGAGCTGAAGGGCTCGTGCCTCTTTTTTCTGCTTTGATCGTAAAAGCGGAGGCGCTCGGCTGGGAGTGCGCTACGTTGAAGGGCGGCAGGAGCCGTGCGGCCTGCTCCGTCCCACCCCGCTGCGGGGCAGGTCGGTGCGATTTCTTCAGGGCAGTGAGGGCCGTGAAGGCCTGGTGGTCTAGACGACGATGTTGACCAGTTTGCCGGGGACGACGACGATTTTGCGGATGGTCTTACCTGCCGTCCATTCCTGCGCCCGTGGGCTGGCGAGCGCTGCGGCCTCGATTTCTTGACTTGTTGCGTCTCGGTTGACGGTGAGTTTGTCGCGTAGCTTACCGTTAATTTGGACGACCAGTTCAAGCTCGTCCTCGATGAGGGCTGCGGGATCAAACACGGGCCACGGTTGGTCAGCAACGGTGCCCTCGGCCCCAATGAGTTGCCACAACTCCTCAGTGAGATGCGGTGCAAAGGGATTGAGCACTTGGAGCAAGGTGCGGATTGCAGACACGGGGCGCTGCGAGGCGCTGGTGAAGGCGTTCACAAAGATCATCATCTGCGAGATGGCCGTGTTAAAGGACAGGGCCTCAATATCTTCAGAGACTTTCTTGATCGTCGCGTGCAGCACTTTGCGCTGCGCTTTATCTAGTTCCACGTCGCAAAGCGCGGCGGAGCGCACCCATTCGCCTGTCTGGGTTTCCTCCATGACCAAACGCCACACGCGAGCCAGGAAGCGCGATACGCCTTCCACGCCGGCTGTGCTCCAGGGCTTCATTTGCTCTAGAGGCCCCATGAACATTTCATAGCACCGGAAGGCGTCCGCGCCGAATTCGGCGATGACCTCGTCGGGATTGACCACGTTGCCGCGGCTTTTGGACATCTTAACGCCGTCTTCACCAAGAATAATTCCTTGGTTAACAAGCTTTTGAAACGGTTCAGGTGTTGAAAGGTGCCCCAAATCAAACAGCACTTTGTGCCAAAATCTCGCGTAAAGGAGGTGCAGCACTGCGTGTTCTGTTCCGCCCACATACAGGTCTACGCCACCGGGTTTGGGGGAGGTGGAATCGGCCCCCATCCAGTAACGTTCTGCCTCGTGGCTGATGAAGCGGTTGGTGTTGCTTGGGTCGCAGTAGCGCAGGTAGTACCAGCACGAACCAGCCCACTGGGGCATTGTATTCGTCTCGCGATGAGCAGTTTCGCTATAGCGCACCCAGTCTTTTGCTTTGGACAGAGGCGGTTCGGGGGTGCCTGTGGGTTTAAAATCCTCCATCACGGGAGGCAGCAATGGCAACTCTGATTCCGGGATCCCTTGGTGGTGGCCATTTTCCCAAATAATTGGGAAGGGCTCGCCCCAGTAACGCTGACGGGAAAAGAGCCAGTCGCGTAGCTTATACTGGACGGTGCCTTTGCCGTGGTCATTGGCATGGAGCCAGCGGTTCATCTCGCGTTTGGCATCGAGGGTTGAGAGACCGTTGAGAAAACCGGAATACACGGCGGTACCGTGGCCGGTGAAGCCCTGCCAAGCCTCGTCACCTGGCGGCTGAACCACCTGACGCACAGGTAGATCAAACTGCACGGCAAACTCATGGTCGCGTGTGTCGTGGCCAGGTACGGCCATGATGGCCCCGGTGCCGTAGCCAGTGAGAACGTAGTCTGCAATCCAGACGGGGATGCGTTCTCCGTTGACTGGGTTGAGGGCGAAGGCGCCTGTGGGAACGCCGGATTTGTCCTTGGCGAGGTCTGTGCGCTCGAGGTCGCTTTTGGAGCGGCAGGCATCTTGGTACGCGTGAACGGCTGCGCGCTGAGAGGCGTGTGTAATCGTCTCCACTAGAGAGTGTTCTGGGGCGAGAACCAAGTAGGTTGCACCGAAAAGTGTGTCAGGGCGCGTCGTGAACACCCGAACACGGTGCGAAGTGCCCTCGATGGCGAAACTGACTTCAGCACCTTCAGAACGACCGATCCAATTGCGCTGCAGGAGTTTGATAGACTCGGGCCAGTCTAGTCCGTCGAGCTCTGCAATGAGTCGATCCGCGTAGGTTGTGATGCGCAGCATCCACTGGCGCATGGGGCGTCGTTCCACTGAGTGGCCGCCTACCTCGCTCTTGCCGTCAATCACCTCTTCGTTGGCGAGCACTGTGCCCAGCGCAGAGCACCAGTTTACAGGCACTTCGGCCACGTAAGCCAAGCGTACGCCGTCAGCGTCGTCGCCCGCGTAGGTGGAGAGAGGCTCTGCGCGCTTTGTCACCGGATTAAACCAGGAGTGATACAGCTGTAGAAAAATCCATTGAGTCCACCGGAAATAGCCGGGGTCGGTGGTGTTCACCTCCCGCTGCCAGTCGTACGCAAAGCCAATGCGTTTGAGCTGGGCACGGAAATTGTCGATGTTGTGAGCGGTGGTGACGGCAGGATGTTGGCCGGTTTTGATGGCGTACTGTTCGGCAGGCAGGCCGAAGGCGTCCCAGCCCATGGGATGGAGGACGTTGAAGCCGCACATGCGCTTGAAGCGGGCGAGGATGTCGGTGGCGGTATAGCCCTCCGGGTGGCCGACATGAAGACCCGAACCGCTGGGGTAAGGGAACATGTCCAGGACAAAGTACTTAGGCTTGGTGGGATCAAAGCCGGGGTGGCCCGGGTTAAGGGCGTGGAAAGTCGAGTGAGTGTCCCAGTGGTGCTGCCATTTGGCCTCAATGCGGTCGAATGGGTAGGGCTTGCGGCGTTCGGTGCTCATGGGTGTGGAAAAGGGGCGCAACAGTACGCACAGCGCGGCTGGGCATCTAGCTTGGTTTTTCATGGAAGGGAACGGGAGGGTGCCATGCTTTGAACGATTTTTTCCTTCTTTTTCACCTTTTGTTTTTTCTTCGCCTTCCTTTTCTTCGATCTCACTCAATGCATGGATCTCCTCGTCTTGAT
>CAIWVL010000125.1 GCA_903916085.1 uncultured Spartobacteria bacterium | reverse complement strand
GCTTGCATTCTCGATTCTCAATGAGAAGTTACGCCCCGAAGATCCGACCTACATTTTGATCTCCGGCGCTGAACAAGATGCTTACATTAAAGATCTTTTAAGTAATGACCATGTCGAAATCGACTGGCATGGCGATCTCGATCAAGCGCGTAAGACTCGTGGCTTTATCCGTGAAGTCCGTGATCTCATCTCGCGTGCTACGGAGATGGATCTGACCCCCAAGGCACTTCAATCACTTGGTGCAGAACTCGGTGAGAAGTACTGGGATGGTGGCGCAAAGTTCTGGGCTTCTTATTACAAATCGATGCAACTGCGAAATTACTCGGTCACCGACTCGCCAATACGAATCGATCCATCATCGGTGATTGTTGAAGCGATCGATCGTTTAAAGAGCGATCCAGAACTACTCGAGAGTTACCGTTCGCGCTACTCACTTATCTTGATCGATGAATTTCATGAGAGCGATCAATCTCAGCGCGAGTTACTGACACTGATTGCAGGGGGAGAGGTTCAGCTCTATCTCGATCCCGACTCGGCAATTGGTAGATTCCGTGGCGCCGATCCCGATGGTGTTGCAACCTGGTTGAAGGAGTTTGTTGATAGCTCCCTTCACCTTCCCACCACCTATCGAAGTACACCTGCTATCACTGAGCTCGGCCTCGAGATCGCCTCTCGCCTCCGCTCCCACAATCTGGCTCGCAAGCGTGCGGCAGCCCCTTCCAATCGTCAGAGCGGCACTATCGATATCTCAAAGTTTGCGAGTCAATCTGAGGCAGCCAATTACATCGCCTACCAATTTCGCAAGGCCCATCTTGAAGATGGCCTTCCGTGGTCTGAGATGGCGATTCTGGTTCGCACCCCAGGCCACCAGGTCAGCGCAATTGCACGGGCATGTGCATTAAATGGCATTCCCCTCAGCATCGACTCTCAGGCAGCGGCTCTTGCAGAGAATCCTGCAGTTCGTCCGATTCTCGATATTGCACAACTTGTCGTTACCCCAGAACTTCTTACGACATCACACTGGCCCAAGATTGAAGAGTTACTTCTCAGCGAATTCTGCGGTGCAGATGCCATCTCACTTCGACAGATTCGAATGGCACTCAGCAAATCGCGCACCGAAGGTGATCTCCGTTCCACGACGCAGATGATGATCGATGCGATTACCGATCCAATCACTGATCCATCAACGGGATTAGAAGATTCTCAGATCATTCCGCTTCTACGGTTACGCGAACTCCTTAACGCCGGGCGGAATAAGAGGCGGGATGGTTTACGGAGAAACCGATGAACTAGGGTACAACGTGGTCAATGATGGCGTGCATGTACATGATTTACAGGCGACTATTCTGAATCAGCTAGGCATTGATCACGAAGCGCTTACCTACAAATTTCAAGGGCGCCGCTACCGTCTAACGGATGTCCATGGCAAGGTAGTAAGCGCGTTACTAGCTTGAAGACGATCGACGCAGGTAGATGACTGGTTTTAGATTTTTGTGAAAATTAAGCGAAAAGCGCTTGCACAGTGAGGCGGATGTCAGCATAGTTGCCGTCCCTTCACAAAAAAGCTCGGGTGGTGAAATGGCAGACACGTACGTTTGAGGGGCGTATGCCGTAAGGCGTGGGGGTTCAAGTCCCCCCCCGAGCACTTTCTTTGAATTAATTCTGTCCTGCTCTGATTCGGGAAAACGGATAGTGGCTAGTACGGACAAGAAAGTCGGATCGGTTCGTTTCCGAAGCCCTAACGGGGCGAGTCATTGCAGCCTAGGGCAACGCCCGAGGTTTTGGATGAAAAAGTCCACAGCCCTACAGGGGCAGCCTTAAACCGTGCCATGTTTTGGGACGCCCTTACAAGGGTTGATCTCATCTGGTCGGTACTCCTATGGCGTCGCCTTAGGCCTTCATAACTCGCCCCTTTGGGGCTTAGGAGATTCAGCCTCTGCCAGCCCGGATCTTTTCGCGGCAAGAGCAAAGACAGAGCTTTGAGCTTGCGGCTGGATTGTTGGGCGATGAAACGCGATTGGTTTTTGAATGGATTTCGATTTCAGCGGTTATCGATCGCTAGATTGTCCAACCAGGCTTTGGCGGGGGCGGTTCCGGGGCTGCTGAAACCCAGCCAGTGCACCTCCTTGAGCGATCCCTTTGCGGGTTTCAGTCCTTCAACGCGCTGGGCCACTCCCCCGGCTGGAGTTACGGTTAGTGTCCAAGTGCCGTCCGAATTCTCGCCCACCGCGGAGTCGACTTCAAAGTGCACCCACGTGAGTGGAGGGAACTCGGCTAGCTTGCGGTTGCCGCTCTTCACGACTCCACCTTCTACGGTGAATGACACGCTGCTGACGTAAGGCGTGGAGTTATCTCTCCACTCGTGGTTGAGCCTGTATTCAGGCTCTGTCCGAAGGTCGAACTCCACGTGCGTGGTCCCTTGCGTATGCGCGGGATCGAAGAAAAAGTGCGGTTCAAAAGTGGGCTGCTGGTCGGGGCCATCCCGCAATTCAAGACATTTGCCGTTTGCGCCGGGAATGTCGGCCACGGCGAACAGGGCGGGGATGTTCTTGTTTTTGCGACCGATCGTGACGCGCTTTTCCGCTGCAAAACCTTCAAATCCTTCCTTCATTCGGAGTTCAACAGGTTTGGGTTTTGTACCATAAACCATCGGCGGTAGCGGCGCGGAAGCCAGGGCTTTCCAGGAGTCATCTCCGGTGACTCCGGCGGTTTTCCAATCAAATGGCTGGAACCCGAGTTTGAGCGCCGGTGAATCCGCCGCGAGCGACCAATCGCCATGGGCGGGATCCTTAAACTGTGGATCGGCTAGGACGCTGCGCACATCATTACCAAGCGCCTGCCATTCGGCCCAAGACTTGCCCGCGAAATCCTGCGGTGCCCCCTTAGCGTGCCAGTAGACGTTGTCGGCCAGAAAAACCCGGCCATCGTTCCAGGTTTTGTCCAAGTGCATGAAAAGCTTTCCATCGCCCATGAGAACAATGTTGCGCTCGAAGGCAAAAGCCAGAGCTTCCTCGGATCGGGAACGGCGGAGTTGCTCCTCTTTGCCCCAAGCCAGGATGTTGTTGCGCACAAGGTTGCCGCGACCGTAATGCTGGTGATAGCCAGCAGACTGGGTGTCGTGCACGAGGTTGTTTTCCCAAAGTACGCCGGTGCTTCCCTCGTCGTTATACATGCCCCAAGCTCCGTAACTCGCGCAGCCAATGTCGTGTATGTGGTTATTGCGAATGACCGTGCCAAGCTGTTGCCCGAGTGTGTACACCGCCCCCATGTCACTCAACTCGGACCAGCCCAAATGGTGTAGATGACAAAACTCCACTAGGTTTCGCCCCGCAACTGTGGGTTGGTAACCCCATGTCCATCCGATGCTAATCGAGCTATAAAAAAAGTCTCCGATGTCGCAATGCCGAATGACTGAGTCGCTCGCGTGAAAAAGGCTGATGCCGATGCCCGCAGGAAAATAGCGCCCCCCCCCTCTGAGAATACAGTTATTGACAGTCACGTGGTGCGTGTGTCGAGGGCCGTCGACTTTGATGGAAGGATCTCCCACATAGATGCCCCCGGCACCGAGATCGTGGAAGTAGCAGTGCTCGAAATTGACGTCAGAGCACCCCTCCCTCAGCCACACTGCGTGCGTCATGGTGTGAGCGAATACGCAGTTCAGGAACCGGAGGTTGCGCACACCGGTGGCCTCGACGGCGGGCGAGGGCAGGTGGGACTCTGCTTGTCCTGCGTGCATGCCAGTTGGCGGTGTCTGCCACTGCTGATACTCAAACTTCAGTCCGTTAAACGCCACGTTTTCCACGCACTGCCCCTTTTCGGGCCGACCCTTGAAGACAACCCACTGCTGGGCTACTGGCGCAAAAACCGTGGCGGTCTCAGGCGTTTCCCCTGGAAGCGGGATGTAGTGGAGCGTGCCGTTACCTTCCAAGAACCATTCTCCCGGCTCATCCATCGCACCGAGATAGTTTTCAAACCGGAGTCGATGCCATGGTTCTAAATTAAAGAAATCCCGGACGCCACCCGTAAACTGTAACTTTCCCTCTGTGGCGCTAACCCCGGCGAGACGCAGCCGAGACACGTCCCAGGAATGATACACTTGTACCTGCACTTCCTTTTGTTCTTCAGGAGAGAGCACCCCCAAGAGCGCGGCGTCGTCTGGGGTTACGCTGATGAGTGTTTTAGCGACGGGTCCAGCTAAGGGAATGCCAGAGATCGGTTCGGTGGGCTGGCCCATGGCTTGGATGTAACCCTTGTTTGGGGTCCTGGCTCGAGTCGCTCGCTGGCCGTTCACCCAGAGAGCTTCAAAACGCCAGGAGGGATCCACCCGAGTTGTCCAAACCCCGTGGCTATCCACCTGCCAGTTAGTGATGCGCCGTCCGCCTACAAAGACTGGCCGTGCGCCCGATTTGGCCTCGAAGCGTATGTTGGAGTGCTCAGGCTCAAGTGTGAGTGGTTTATCAAACAGATAGACGCCGTCTTCAATGGTGACCGTCACAGGTGAGAGGGCATCGCTGCCGGCACGCTGCCCGCTGATTACGTCGAGGACACTCTGAAGACTGTTTACTTGGTCGGTGTGCTGGAGCCTGATTTCTTTGTCGCCGGCTGTTGCTGCGTTTGCCATTGTACACGCCGCAATAAGCGCTGAAAGCGTTGTGCCGTAGGAGGATGGGATGCGAAAAATCATGAAGGAAAGAGAGAGTAAAGAGCCTGAACTTTCTGGTGGGGCGGAAAAGTGGATTTTAGAAAATTGCCGTATAAAGAGCACTTCTGTGAAGGGAGCTGAGCGGCTCAAAAATTTTCCGGGCCACTGAGCTTTCCGCGCCCTCTCGTGAAAAATCAGCGTACTTTTCGCTTGTGGGTGGGTTTCTGTGAAAGTTCTTCACGATAAGACGCTCTCGAGCACATGCCCATGGACATCTGTTAAGCGCCGGTCGATTCCGTTATGCCGGAACGTCAGCCTGGTGTGATCAAGCCCGAGCAACCGTAAAACAGTCGCGTGCACATCATGTACTTGGGCCGAGTTTTTGCGATCGGCTGGTTTGTAACCCCACTCGTCACTTTCTCCCGAGGTAACACCTCCTTTAATCCCACCGCCACATAGCCAGTTGGTAAAAACAAACGGGTTATGATCCCGTCCCTTGCCTCCTTGCGCGCAGGGCATACGTCCAAACTCGGTGGTCCAAAGGATGATGGTGTCCTCGAGTAACCCGCGTTGCCGTAAATCCTTGATGAGAGCCGCTGTGCCCTGAGCCATGCCCTGAGCAAGCGGCTCGTGATCCCGCTCAATGTCTTCGTGTGAATCCCAGTTACGCCTAGGAAATCCATTGTCGTTACCCGACCAGATCTGTACAAAACGCACGCCTCTTTCCAAAAGTCGGCGTGCCGTTAAACATTTTCGACCAAATGCATCTGCTTCCTCTTCCACATTGATTTCCTTAGGCCACACCTTGGTCGTTTGATTGATTCCGTAGCTTTCCAAAACGGCGGGGGATTCGCCAGAAATGTCTAGTGCGCTAGGTACGGCTAATTGCATTTTTGCAGCAAGTTCGTAACTACGAATGCGGGCTTCTAGGCGCGAATCTCCACTCCGTTCACTGGCATGCGTTCGGTTAAGCTTTGATAACATTTCTAATACTGCAATCTCGCCCCCTGGAGTGATGTAATCCGCCTGTGGTGGGTAAAGATCCTCAATAGGACGTTCCGCATTCACTCGCACTATCGTCCCCGAATGTTGTCCCGGTAAAAAACCGGAGTCCCAGTTTTTCTGGCCATTTGAGGGCAAGCCACGCAGATCAGGTAGCACGACGAAAGCGGGTAAATTTTCGTTCAGTGAGCCGAGTCCATAACTAGCCCAAGCGCCCATTGAGGGGAATCCTGGTAGCACGAAGCCCGTGCTCTGCAACAGGGTTGCTTGGCTGTGAACCCCTGACTTTCCCACTAGGTTGTGGATGAAGGCCATTTCATCAACCACATCTCCCAGAGGTGCGACGATTTCACTGAGCATCTTTCCGCTTTGGCCGTGAGGATTAAATTTCCATGGGGATGCAAACGTCTCGCCAAGATTGCTCTGAAACAACTCGACAGCTTCACCTGGATCCCATTTTTGTCCATGGCGCTTGAGTAATTCCGGTTTGTAATCCCACATGTCCACATGGCTCGCGGCACCCGCCATGAAGAGTTGAACAACGCGTTTCGCTTTCGCGGGATAATGCAACACGCCACTGGTGAGCAATGCTGGTGCCGCAAGCAGTGAATCATCCGAAAGCAGACTTGCCAGAGCAATTCCGCCCAAACCACCGCCGGCTCGGAATAAGAATTCGCGCCGTGAAACGGGGGGCGGCGTTATCTGACGATGATAAGGAGACGCATTCATGGCAGAGTGGAGGCAATCAATCAATGAAGCTAAACTCGTTCAGGTTAAAAATTAACCGACAGAGGCTGGAGAGACCGTAGCTTTTCACAAACGGTAAAAGCTCAGATTTCTCTAATTCAGACGGCCTCCGGTTAAAAGCCAGGCCATACGCCGCGTTCAATTGGGAGTCTGGATCGTAGGCTAGACTTTCTAGCCGCGCGGCAAAATGGCGTGCCATTGAAATGGTGAGTCGGTTGTTGCGCATCGAAAGCGCCTGTAACGCGTTGACGGTCTCGTTACGTTTGTCTACAGACATTGAGGGATCTGCGCAATCCAGTACGGTCATTAAAGGTTGTGGCTGGGAGCGCACAATAAAACGATAAACAGAGCGGCGATGACTTTTGGGGTCTTCGACGTTATGATGCTCATATTCATAGTGCGGCGAGTGATTTGGTTTATCGATGATAAAATCCTGATAACCTGGACCGCCCATTTCCAAGTTAAGTTTGCCAGCCACGAGCAGAACGTTATCTCGCACAGCTTCCGCCTCAAGTTTTCGGCGATTCATTCGCCACAGCAACGTGTTATTACCATCAAGCTTTTGGTTTTCGGCATCTCCCTCGCTAGACTGTCGGTAAGTGGCGCTCGTAATAATAAGTCGATGGAGTTTCTTGAGCGATTGTCCACCGTCCCGGAACTCGCTTGCTAACCAGTCCAATAACTCGGGATGCGTTGGGAGTTGACCCATTCTCCCAAAATCACTCGGCGAATCGGAAATTCCATGTCCGAAGTGATACTGCCAGACGCGATTCACGATCGTTCTCCAGGTAAGTGGATTGCGCGAATCAGAGACCCATTGAGCCAAGGCCACACGTCGCATGCTTTCGGGCTCGTCAGGTTCGTTCGAAAACGTGGATTCCATTTCCGGCACAAACGGAAGTGTTCCCGGGCCAACCTCAGCCATCGGCATGCGTACATCCCCACGTTTTAAAACGTGGATCGTTCTAGGCTTACCGCCACTGGCACCCGTTCCCACAAACGATCCTTTCCCCGTGTGAACCGCACCGACATAAGCAACCTGAGGCGCTGGCAATTTGCGCAGCGCCACTTGCGTCGCCACAAGTTCGCGATCCACCTGTTCAATCTTGGCTGAAGTGCCCTCAGGGTCTTTGGCGTCCTTCGTGCGAAGTCCGTCCCGTTCTTTCTCCAAGAGAGCGATCTGGGCGAAGTCCGGTTCTGTTTTCGAAGTGTAAAAATAGCCGTCTACCAGGTTTTTGCGGCTCCAGCGGGGAGCCGCTTCCATGGAGTCTAGCGACGTCACCTTTGCGCCCAAGGCGAGGTTGTGTCCATCAGAGTCAAAGGCTTGGACCTCAGCGAGCGCGAAAATGAAGTCGCCCTTCCGTGGAGCTAGTTTTGTCGCCGTGAAACGAATGTAACGCCCTCGTTTTCCCTGAACATCAATCCTCTGCGTCTGTACTCCTGGATTCGTGCTATCCTCTAGCGTCCGATCCTCCAGAAGACGAACTCCAGTTTGAAACTGAGGGTCATCAGAGAGCTCGACCTTGTAGCGTCGGGGAAATCCAAATCCGGCACCGATGCCATTAAATGTATCGTGGCAGCCCGTATAGGTAACCTGCGTTAAAGTCTGTGCCGTGCCCAAGTCGATTTGCACCCATTTTGTCGTCTCCGGCACGGTCTCAATCTTGCTGTGATACCCAAACTCAGGCCGTTCCACCGCGCCCGTACCTTGCTTGAGTTCGGCAATGCGTTTTTCCAAAAGTCTTAAACGTTCATCTTCCTGTGCCGTCCGTTTAAGTTCGAGTGCCTTCTGCTGCTCCTCCAACCGTTGTCGCTGAGCTTCCAGACGCTGGCGCATTTGGGCCACGTCCGGATCGACATCGAAGGTTTTGTCGGTTCGATCCAAGGCCGAAAAAACCGCCTGCAAACGGTAATAATCTTCCTGCTTAATTGGATCGAATTTATGGGTATGACATCGCGCGCATTGAACTGTCACTGCGCAGAAGGCGTTCATCGTCGTGGAAACCATGTCGTCTCGATCCAGCACTCGCGCGATTTTTCCATCCACTTTGCTTTCCGGCACTTCTGCGTGCCCTATGTAATCCCAAGGCCCAGCGGCGATGAATCCCGGTCCAGCCCAGCCGTCCTGAGTTCCTGGGAAAAGCGCGTCCCCTGCGAGTTGCTCCTGAATAAAGCGAGCATACGGTTTATCTGCATTAAAAGAGCGAATCACATAGTCCCTGTACGGCCAGGCGTTGGGACGTGGCTTATCTTTATCATACCCATGAGTGTCACCGTAATGGACGACATCCAACCAATGCCGAGCCCAACGCTCTCCATAACGTGGCGAAGCCAAAAGCCGATCCGTCAGCTTTTCTACCGCGCTTTGAACATCCATCTTCGCTTCCAGAACAAATGCATCAGACTCTTCCGGCGTAGGAAGCAATCCCACCAAATCAATACTGATGCGACGTATGAGTGTCCGGGGATCGGCTTCGGGAGAAGGACGAAGCCCTTTTTCCGTCAACTTAGCCCGAATAAAAGCGTCTATCGGATTGGAACTGGGGACGCTCCCCGCTGGAAGTGCCGGACGTTGCAATGGACGCAGGGACCACCAATCCAAAGGATCAGATTTCTGAGCCACCGCACCCTTTGGCCATTGCGCCCCTTGATCAATCCAGGCTCGCAGCAGCCCAATTTGCTCCAATGAAAGCGGGTCGCCCTTTGGCGGCATTTTGTTGTCCGGCTCGAGGCCAGCCACAAAGTGGATGAGGGGACTTTGGGCGCTCTTGCCTGGAATAATGTTAGCGGCATGTTCATCGCCTCCGTGTAGCGCGATCTCGGCTAAATCGAGACGATAACCGCCCTTTTGTTTTTCTGGACCGTGACACTCAAAACATCGGGACTCAAAAATGGGCTGAATGTCAGTCAGGAAGTCTATGCTTCGATTTGCAACCGGCGGCACTTGCCCCGACAGATCCGCAGCATTAGCCGCAGAAAAAGAAAGCAATGCTAGGGGGAGCAGTAACTTCATAGCAACGATTCTTTAGACGGTGTATTCGTTAATGGGGGCAAAATTAGAAGTAAGCCCCACACTCGCGCGAGCCTCTGCCTGAACTGTTCAAAGCGAATGCATCTGCGTAGAGACTCTCCAACAACTTTTACGCGTGCGCGCATGCTGTCAGTGAGTTTTTTCGTCAATTGGCAGAAGGGGGCGTGCCGAGTTTTAAACAACGGCACGCCTGAAGAAGCTGCGTGCTTGAAACTCGTCTGCTACGTAGGAACGGTAAGCTGGGCGCTTTGGTGAATGCTCCCAAACCCGAGTACGTAAGTGCCTTAAACGAGTCGCGCCCTGCCTACTTCGCGTGGCTCGTGGCGTAGTGTTCTTTGAGTAAATCCACGCCAAAATCCCGCTCCCGATCGCGCCAAACCGTGTGCGCATGGTTCGCTTCGTTCTGGGTATTGTCGTACTCCACAACAAAGGTTTTACCCTGCACTCGGTAATAGTGTGGCATACCGGGTTCAAGTCCACCCGCCCATGCGAAACGCACGCTAGTCCAGTCGGCCGCGCGAATACGTTCCCACTCGGTTGCCTCCACTTCGGGGCGATGCGTGCCTAGGTACGCATGGACGATTTCTTCCACAAGCTTCTGTTGAGCAGGTTCTAGTGCGGAAACTGGAACGCCCTCAGGGGCAGTCAACTCTTCCCGCTTGGGATCGTTGAGAATGTCTTTGGGCGCCTCGGTGGCCACGATCGCTTGTTTACGCTGCGTTTCGTTGAGAGAACGCACCAGTGCACGCCCCAAATCCTCTTCGCGTCCCAACAAACGCACGCCCGCGCGCGGTCCCTGCCGGACTTCGCCCGGATTGGTACCGAAAAACGATGGCGTCGAGGCTGTGCCATGGCCTGAACAGGTGAAATTCAACGACACATGATGCCCCTCTAAACGCCAGCCCCAGGGTTTGAGTGTCTCGGGCGTGCCAAAGATCGAAAAAAAGTACATCTCCGGATCGCGCACAGCCTTGCCGGTCTGGCCTTTTTCTAACTGGGCAAGAATGGCTTCCAGGCTCATAACTCCCAGTGCTTTCGCGTAACCTTGGGAACTCAGTCCGGTCGCTAGAAGCGCTTGTGCCATCAAGCGCTGTTCAGGCGTCATTTCCTTCAACGGCAGTCCAAGTCTCTGACGCGGGATAAAGTGCCAGTTCTTGCGCTCGGCCTCATCGAGTTGGAAGGAGGCTTTCGCGATTTGTTCGGGTGCGAGTGTCGCCAGAAAGCGTTGAGCGGCCACGGTCATTTCAGCTTCAACATCGTGAGCTGATGCCATTGGGACAGCGCTAGCAATGAGGGCTGTGAGCGTGACAGAGGGAAGGAACCATCTAGGGGATTTCATAAAGGAAAGACTGTGGTTAACAGAGGATCGACCCGCCAAGAGGCCGAACCTTTGGCGTTGATTTCGCGCACAGGCCAGAAACTGGTTTTTGAAGCCTCAACAAGGAAGTGGGAGCAAGTTTTGAATCGCCCTTTGTCGTTGTGCGTAACGGTAGTCGCGCTTGGAGAATTGACTCATTGCCCGCGCTCGCTGAATGACTTTAGCTAAAAACCGGCGTTCTAATCGCATGAGATAGGCCCGCAAAAGGGATCAAAGAAAGCAGATCTCGAAAGTGGCTTGTTCACCGTCTACCCATGCTGTGGGGCGCGAACTGTCGCTGTTTCTAACTCCCGTGCCCTTGTTTCCACGATCCGGTTGCCGATTTCGTTGACCATCTGTTCCAGCAGTAACCTCAAATGGCTGCCCGCGCGGTAATCGGCGGGGGCGATGTGGCGTACCCGGTCCGCGTGGGTGGAAAGCTGGTAGCATTTGCGGAAAGACGCCAGGCTGGCATCCGCTGGGTTGTAAACCGCGATGGCGTGACCTCCATTATGACGCACCACAGTAAAGCAGGGCACGTCGGTCGGGCCGTCGCCAATGTAGATCATGTTATGAAAGGGCACAGGCCGTATTTCAGGTGGCATGTGGTCGTTCACATCTTGTGACATGGAAAGGAGCCCCTTATTGATCCGGAAAAGGTACTGCGTTTTTTGGGTATGTGAAATCACCCGCTTCGGGAAGCTAATGCAGCCGCTGGAATCCTCGGCGTACTCGCACCCGAATATTCCCTGGACGTAGGGCGCGAGTTGACTGCCTTCGATGAGAATTTTGAGTCCACTGGAGATGATGTAATGTTTGACTCGGATTCCATGCGCTTCGTGCAGAGGAGAGAGAAGTCCTTTGGAAAATTCTTCAAACATCTGAGGTAAGCCCGGATAGAACCGCAGATTGCCGCCGAGCTCCTTCAGTTTGGCGTTGGTGGGGCGATCCATTCCGAGGCAATCCAAAAGCACCTTCATGTAGGCAAGCTCGTTGTCGTACCCTTGTTCGCGCACTAAATCCTGTGCCTTTTTCCAAAACGCCTTTGAATCAATGCCGAAGGCTGGGAAAAGCACTTCCTCCTGCATGTAATTGGGGCTGAGTGTCTGATCGTAGTCGTACACGATCGCGATGACGTTTTGAGGCACAGACATAAAAAAGAGTGAAACTTAAAGCAGATTAGCCAGAGCGCCGGCCAGTTCAGGAAATTGAAAGGGAAAACCGTGCTCAGTTGCCACATTGGGAAGCACCCGTTTGCTATCTAGCAGTTCGTGGGAGAATTCTCCCAAACATCGGAGCGCAAACGCCGGAACTGGAATAAGCGCGGGCCGCCGTACTCGGGCGGCAAGCAACCCGGTGAACTCCGTGTTGCGCACCGGCCAAGGCGCCGTGCCGTTCACTGGCCCGTGGATGGACTGGTTTTCGATGCAAAACAGAATCATTCGAGCGAGGTCATCTAAGTGAATCCACGCCATCCACTGCGAGCCTGTGTCGAGGCGTCCGCCTAGCCCCAACCGGAATACCCGCGCCATCAGGGGCAACGCTCCGCCCTTGCGCGCTAGAACCAGCCCCGTGCGCAATAGAACGATGCGTCCGGCAGGCGCAGCGAGCGCCTCTGCTTCCCAAGCTCGGCTCGTTTCAGCGAGAAAACCATGCCCACACGGCGTGTTTTCGAGAAGAGCGGCTTCGCCGCCATTACCGTAGAAACCGATTGCAGAACCGCTCACAAGTACCTCAAGGGGAGTGCGCAGAGCTCTGATAGCCTGAGCGACACGGCGCGTGCCCAGAATTCTACTATCGGCAATGCGTCGTTTTTTTGCGGCGGTCCAAAGGCCGAGGACGCTTTCGCCAGCAAGGTGCACGAGGGCCTCGCAACCGTCCAAGTCTGGCGGCGTTTCGTGCGAGAACTCGCGCATCGTGCAGCCGGGAATGTGGCGTTCAGGGCTACGCGAGAAGGCGATGACCTCGTGTCCCCGCTGAAGAGCGAGGTCTGCGAGTCGTTTGCCAATGAGCCCGCTCGCTCCAGTGATGCCGATGTTCATAGGATACTTTACTACGCTAGGCGAGGGGAGGCAATGCGAGGCGATCGCTCAATCTGAAGTCGGCGAAAGTCTAGCCCGCTCGGGACGATTGCCTAAGTGCTGCTCATCCACCGCGCCTGCGATCTCTCGGGGGCCCTGTGTCGGACCAGGGGAGCACTGAGCTGGGGCTACGGAGTTGGTGTAAGGGGATATCCTTTCCAAACCCACTCCAAGGCACTAGGCAAAATCTGCGCACGGGCATTGCCTATGCCGTGGCCCGCATTGAGGCAGTACACGTACTGATAGTGGTAGCCCTTGGCCTTTAGTACAGATGCCATACGGTTGTTGGCATCCACCCAATCGTGCATGTCATCCCGCATGACGTTCGGGTTGAGTAAATCGCGGTCGCCAACGCTCATCCATAGACGGATGGGCTTAGCCTGGGCCTCAGGAATGAGCTTAGAGTGAAAGCCCCAAGCGCCATCGGGCGTCTCAGGGTTGAAGGGCCATTGTTGGTTAACGAATGTGCCCGAAAGCGTCACTACGCGGCGGTAAAGATCCGGACGATACCAGGCCATGATGAGTGCCGCCGATCCGCCCGAACTGGTGCCCATCGTTGCGCGGCCGTCTGGGTTCTTGGTGAGCTTGAGGGCGTAGTTTTTCTCCACCAGAGGCAGCACCTCCGTTTCAATGAACTCAGCATACAGACCGGACATCGTGTCGTATTCTCGACCGCGCTCATGGCCTTGAGCATCACCACCGCCGCTAGAAATCATGATGGCGACCATCGCGGGGACGCGGCGTTCGGCAATGAGATTGTCCAAGATGTGCGCCAGATTCATGTCGGGATGTCCCATCCCTGGGCCGTCATGGGTAACGAGGAAGGGGACCTCGCGCCCAGCGACCACCTGAGCGGGAATGTAGACGGTCACTGTCCGTTTGTAATCTACCGGGTGGGTGTCAACGATCAGCGTCTTGGGGTTGTTGGGATCCACCGTGCCAAACACATCACGGGCGATGCCCGGATTGAAAAGTTTGCACTCCTTCGAGTCCATGCTGAACTGAACCACTTTTCCCTGTGGAACTCCCTCTTGGACCTTCAATTCGGGGGCTGGTAGATAGTCTGGACCGACGAGAAAATCGCCATCCACATCGGTGGGGGCATTGGCACCGGGCATGCCGTCGAGTCGCGTGAACTTGGGCGTGCCGGGTGCGTCGAACGGACGGGTGGGGGGCTGTGGGCGTTCAGCCTTTCGGGGCACGGGCGGCGTGCTGTCAGCCGCAACTGCTGGGGTGACGGCGACGGAGAGCGTGAGCCCGAGTAGGAGGGCGTTGCGGAGTTGTTTCATGGGGGCGAAGTTAGGGCTGGAACGCCATAAGTACGGGCGTAGAGCCCATCAAAGAGGGGACGCGTGCCGGGCGAAAGAACAGAAATTTACTTTTCACTCCCAAACAGCTGCTTCGGGTGGACAAAGAACGGCGTCTTAGAATTTCTATTTCAGCTCTCCCACACTCTCAAATTTCCGGCCGATCAACCCCGAGAGTTTATCCACGAGGGCGGCGTAGCAAGTGATTTCCCGCTGCCGTTCCACGGGAATCTTCGCCCACCAGCCCTCCGAAACCGCGCCTTGCCTGAGCGCACGGTAACGCTCCCGGCACGCCAAGAGCATTTCCCAATGGTGCCGCATTTGTTCGACCGAGACTGTGACTGGCGCTCCCGCTTGCATTTCGTTGTTTAACAAATTGATCGCCGCTCCTGCGCCCGTGAGCGCCGCCGCACACCCAGCGTTAGAAGATAGGGCGTGCGCAATAGTTTCATTTGCCAACGCTTGGGCCGCCTGAATGGCTCCTTCAGACGAGCTCGCTTCCGACATCGCCGTGTAATGTAAAATCTCGTACAATGCAGAATCCCCTGGGTCCAGATGGTAGGCGACTCGCAAGTATCGGGTCGCAGTGGCTTCAAGATACCGCTTGTGGGCATGGCGGATGGGGACGTTATTCCTAGACTCCTTTCGACGCGTTTCTAACTCCGAAATCCGCTGGGAGGTTTTTTGTAACCATGATTTTGAAGGAAAGACTGCCACGCCCGGCTCCAAGTCCGCCCTCATTTCCTGTGCATGCGTGCCTAGCTGCACTGATTCCGCTGCGCCCGCATGCCAGTAGTTGTGCATAGAGTCCTTCATCAGCCGCGCAGCGAGACTACCGTATCCACTGCGGCGAATCGCCAATGGATTGTCTTCCTGAGACAACTTAGCGATCGGCATTTCGCGCAAAAAAGCCGCACTTAACCAGCAGCCAGTCGCAATGCACAAAGTTAAGAGCTTGTGCGAATCAAACATCGTCCGGTCAGGGTGATTGCCACTCCCTGCAAGGTGAGGCATGTCAGGGAGTCAATAAAGTCCGATCCAGCAAGCGGCCCCATTTTGAACACAAGACGCGCTGTAAGATCGGCGAGATGTGTGTGTGGTGAAAGTAGCCATGCCAAGCGAAAGAGTGGGGCATCACTTCCGACTAAAAGCGGTGCGATCCAGGGGGCCGCGAAGAGTCCTAGAAATAGCAGGGATACCGGTATTAGAAAGGCAAGCACCTCGTCCAAGCGTGTGCCCAGCGCAATTCCGAGCCACAGGAGCGGGAGAAACGCGACCACAGCAAGCACACTGCACTGGGCCACAAGCAACGTCCACTGCTGGGCCTCGGAGGCAAGTCTTGGCTGGCAGAAGCTCAGACACATTCCCCCAGCGAAAAGGACCACCGCCCCAAACCACACCGCCAGTGCCGCCCCGATTTGTGCGTACATTGAACCCGCTCGGACTCCCCTTGCGCGCAGGAACTCGAGCACCCCATGGGTGCGTAACCTGCGCCCCAGGATCGCTGCCTGAAAAGGAAACCAGGTGAAGGCGCTCATCCAGACATACATCCAGGCGGCTTGTGCCCGGGCGGGTTGGAGGATCTGCGGCTGTTCATCCCACGGGGTAAAATACGGGGCTCCCCAGACAAACAACATCGCTCCTAACAGCAATAGCCAGCAACTACGTCTCCGAAATAAACTATAAGTACAGAACCGAAACAACGGCCGGTGGTGTTCTGTAGATTTCATGAGGTTCGCAACCTATTGCAGGTTTCCATCCACGAACCGCCGATTTGTGACGATGCATGAAGCAACTGCCCACCGGCCACACTGAGAAGGGAATCGGCTTTTTGAATCGACTCAAGTTCATGTAACACCACTAACCGCAACATGGCGGAAGCACTGGTCGCCCATAGCTCAGCAATGGACTCGCGAGTTTGCGCATCCATTCCAGCAAACGGTTCGTCCAATAACAACACACTCGGACTCGAATGCGCTGCGAGCACTTCGACCAGTATGAGCGGCACTTTGCGGCGGTTGCCGAGAGACAGGTCGCCAATGGGCGTGCTCGTGTTGAGACCGAGCATTTGGGCCATGTCGAGCGCCAGGGTGTGCGCACTGCCCCAAACCCAAGCCCGAAAAACGTCGTCCGCGGATAATTCATCGTCGAGCTGCATCTGGTCCGACACATAATGAACTCGACCCGCGACTTCAGCGCGGCCAGAGAGTGCTGGAATGAGCCCAGCAAGCGTGCGCATGAGTGTCGTTTTTCCAGAACCATTCGGAGCGACAAAAAGATGCAGGCCGGCCGCGAGTGAAACCCCGGCAAAAGCCTCAATAACGATCCGCGACTTGCGGATCCCGGCACGTCCGCCACGATGCCCGAACCGCGTTCCTGCCGGAATGGTAATCCGCGCTGCGTCCTGAGCAAACGAGGACGGTTTGAGTAAATGTGGAGCGGGCCTGTCATTCATCGGCGCAGATTCATTCGCCGACATCCCAAAGGCCATCGTTGGTACTCGTTGATGGATCATAAGGCGCTTTTCCATTGAGCAAGGTGGGAGGCATGACTGCGATGTTTAGCGTCAGCACCTCGTCATTGAGCCCGATGAAAGTCGGCATCGCGCTCCATCCCTGTGGCAGGTAGCCCAGTAATTGCGTGGCACTCACTGCTGCAATGTTTGCTGTGGGATGATCCGCCATGTAGGCGCGTTGAGCTGCGTAAACGGCTTGAAGCGAAAGCCCAGCATCTTTTCCGCGCTTGTATTGAGAAACGGAATTGTAACCAAATCCGATCATTACGCTCAGACCTATGATTAGACCAATCACAAGGCTGATTTCTAAGAGGGTAAAACCCGCTGCTCTATGGCTATTATTGAAAAGGGAGGCAGGCTTCATTTGATGCGCTAGTTTCTTCGTCTACGGTCGCTCAACAGTTATCACTCTTCCCACCACTCGAATCTGCGCGGGGCGAGGCTGTGGAAATGCCTCCACCTTGGGCGGCGTCACCACGCCGCTGAACACTGGAGAGGTCATCACGGGGAGGCTGCCGCCTGCGCCGCGCTGAATTCTGACAATACGAGCCTTCTGATCGGGTTTACTGGCGGCAGACTCAGCTTGCGAGAGGTCACTGGCCTTATCCGGTGCTGCGAACGGACGTCGAATGATGGTCAGCGCAATCTCGGGTTCCGAGGGCGGCACGCCCGGAAGTGGGCGCGGTTTGAGTGTCATTTTTTCCACCGGCTCAGCGGCAACCGTCAATGCCACAAAACATACCGCTAAAATAAGCCCTCGGAACAGTGCATGTATTTGCATGGTTAATTTTGATTATAAATTACCGGAGCTCATCATCTTCGGCCCCATAAGAAATATAGGAAGCATTGCACCGCTGAAGACGAGCCCAATTAAAAAAACAGCTATCACCAAAGTTAAAAAATTAATGACCTCAGTGAAATCATTCATGTACGCAGCGGTATCCTCTTCATAGATGTCTCTCAGCAACTCCAGTTGCTGTAGCAGGGACGCAGACTTTTCACCAATGCCCATCATGTGAATCACCTGCGGGTCCAGCACGGTATTACGTCGCAACGCTTCGCCGAAAGGAATCCCAGTGGTTTCATACTCCTTGGAGGCTCGGAGAAGGCCAGCATACATGGGAGTGCCCTCCATAACCTTTGCTGCTAGAATAGAGGCTCTGTCTAGAGTGATGCCATTGGCGTAAAGCATCTGAAGAGTGCCAACCCAAGCGCTCTGACGCAGCCCCATCACCATTTGACGCAACAGCAGCCAGCGGCGCATGAAAAAGTGAAGCATAGTTCTGCGAAATGCGTCGGAACGCATCACAGCGATTCCAACAATAATCATGCAGCCGACTGCAAAAGGCCAAGTTGCCTGCACGCCATGGCTAATAGAAAAAATGAACTGCGATAGTCCATCAGGCGACTGATGAATGTCCTTAATCGTCGCTTCCACCTTGGGCACCACGCTTGTTTGCGACCAGATAAAGAGGCCGATTTGAAAAATAATCACAAGACAAGGCACCAGTAGGGCGCTTCGCAGTTTTTGAGTGAAAGTTAGCTCAGTTTTAATCCTGTGTGCTAATGAACTGAACGCTTGAGAAAGTTGTCCCGCATCCGCGCCTGCCTCTAGAACCGTAATGATGGTGCTCTCAAACTTATCTTCCTTGGCAAAAGCCAAATGGATCGGGATACCGCTTTCCATGCGTTCGCGTACGTTATGCAAGCAAGTTTGAACGTCCGAATTCGGCAACCCCTGCGCGTAATAGAGCAGGGCGTCGACTGCGGTAATTTTCGCTTTTAACATGGAGGCAAGGCCGCGAAACATTTTAACCAGCTCCATAGAGGAGAGAGACTTTGTGGCTTTCGGAGATCGCGCCTCAGACCCAATAGGCTTCACCAAAGCCACCAAAAAACCTTCACGAGCGGCTTCCAGACTCGCCCTCTCGCGATTGGCTGCTTGCACTTTCACTGTTTTGGCAAGACTCGGCTGCCTCGCATTTCGGAGTGTGACTTGGAATAAGGCCATCGTAATAGGGCGCTTCTGAGTGTTTTTTCGCCTAGTTCATGACCGTCATGTCGAGCGCCTTCCGTAAGGCTTCGAGATCGGTGCGTCCCTCGCTCAAAAGTTTGAGCCCATTGTCCCGAAGGGAAAGTAATCCAGTATTCCGGCGTATTTGTAGCTCAAGCTCGTAGGGGGTGATTTGTCCTTTGGAAAGGGCGTCCCCAATTGCTGGCGAAATAGGAAGGATTTCCAGGAGCGCGGTTCTTCCTGCGTAACCGCGCCAGTGACACTCGGCACAGCCTTCCTTGTGTCTTTTATGGACAGGGTGCCGCGCCCACTCTTCGGGCAACTGAAATAGTTTGATCTCGTGCGCTGAAATTAGGGAGTGAGATTCCCTGCACGCGGTACATAACAATTTAACCAAGCGCTGGGCGCAAGCCGCTTTGATTGTTTGTGCGATTTTCCAGCGTTCCGTTCCTAATTGTTGAAACCGTTCAATAATAAGTGATGCGCTTGGGGTATGAATTGTGGTTAAAACTTTGTGCCCGGTAATGGCAGCTTCAATTGCAAGCTCTGCTGACTCTTTATCTCGCACTTCACCCATGAAAATGACGTCGGGATCACTACGCATAAAACTCGCAATCATCGGTTTGAACTCGCTGGAATCACGCAAATCACAGTGTGTCACACCCGCAATTTCGTCCTCTACGGGATTCTCCAGTGTGAGAATGTTATCCTCAGGTCGGTTTAACTGACGCAGCATGGCGTTTACTGTCGTGGACTTCCCAGAGCCAGTTGGTCCTGAAATCACGATGATTCCGGACGGGATGGCCATGGCTTTCTCCAACTCAAAAAGCGTTTCAGGGTCAAAAACCAAAGTGCCTAATCCAAGTCGCCCCTCAAGGTGCGCCTTGTCCAGCAATCGCATCGTGACGTGATATCCTCGGTAAGTTCGATGCCGCTCGTAGCGAATAGCGATTGAACGGCCATAGTAATTGGCGTTAAAGCGGCCAGAAAGTCCAACCCGTTTGCTGCGCTCTTCGGGTGATAAGCGCATCAAATTCAAAAGAAACGCATCAATGCGATCTTTTAATTTAAAAGGAACTTCGATGCGCCCCCCTAGATCGCCATCGATGCGGTAACAATAATGGCAGCTTGACTTCTCCGTTCTGATGTGAATGTCCGACGCATGAACCTTAATGGCATTTGAAACCATCCCAGCAACGAGTTGTGCAATCGGCTCCTCGTGCTGATGAGTTACCGGAAAATCCGCGATTTCCGTGAAAAACTCATCCACTTCCACAGCCTCGAGTTCTGCTCGACTAGGCCCAATTGTTAGCGACGCCGCTTCGATAATGGCCGAAATCTCAGAACTAAGCGTCACGATTTTCAGGAGCTCGTGATCGGGAAAATGTGCTGCACAGTATTCGTCTGGGCCGTAATCCCACGGGTTTGCCACCGCAACCAAAATTTGCTCTCCACTACTACAAAGCGGTACAAACTTGTCCCGTGACAGGACGCCCAAATCGCTCCCGCGCACAAACGACATGTCTGCTAAAGAACGAATGTTCGGAAAAGACGGTAGTTCCGCCGCTTTTCCCACAGCACCAAGAAGCCGGTTTTTGGAAGCTTTATGAACGAGTGTGGCATCCGAAATTGGTTCATTAAGAGGGGTGCATCGTCTGAGTTCATCCAGGATCAACTGTTCAATCGTACGGTTGAACTGCACATCTAAATTCAGGTTCATAACGACTTAAAATGGTGCTGGCTCATCGAAAGCCATAAGGGCAAATCCACCATGAGTGGAAATGCAAACGGCGCCTCGCCTTGTGCCAAGTCAGCGAGTTCCTGCGTGATCCATGCCGAGGCGACGAGGGCAGCTACCGGATTGATGGAAGTCACGTGCACAATACTGCCTTCCTCTGACATCATTGTGGGGCACCCCAATCGAAAACACGCCGATCGTAGCGAATCACTCCGAGTGTAGAGCTTTTCCGAACTTCCAGGCAGAGCTCCAAATGTCCAGCAACGCACTCGGTCGGAGAGGCGCCAGCGCAGAATTTTTTGAATCCGAGCGGTTTCACCCTCCAGCGTTAAGCCGTGATGAGGCGCTTGGGACTCGGCCACAAAAAAGATGAAATCGAGAACGGGGCCCGCATGCAGAGGTAAACGCGTCAGACTGTTTTGATATTCCTTGAGAAGGTTTTGCGCTGCTATTGCCGAGCAGTACCCGCCCTCTCCCAGATGTTTCGCGACGCACGAAGCAACGTCTTCCAGAAGTGTCCTGAAGTCGCTCTCATTTCTGGCGGCGTCTCGTTCTGGAAAGCAAATCCCAGTTGTAAGCTCTGATCGCATAATAAATTAAATTTGACCGAGGTGCTGCAAATGCCTCCCGTTCCTAACGGCCTGGTTGCCTGACGGGGAGCACCACAGGCGGATTGGCTTGATTGAGTCGCTTCTTGCGCGGTGCCACCGCCTCGGGCGATGGAAAAAGCCCATTGTCCGCAGAGGGATCGGGAAGAAAGGGTGTTTTCAAGCCTTCAGTGTTCGTTCGGTTAAATCCCGATTGGGCGCGTGTTTGAAAGTTGCCTACAGCGGTCTGCAAACGCGATGACGCATCATAAACATTTGGGGTGATTATAAAAACTAAACTCACTTGCTCCGCTGTTTTACTATTTGCTCGAAAAAGAAAATTAACCAAGGGTAACGATCCTAAAAGGGGGACTTTTTTTACACCCTTCTTTTCATTAGAATCATAAAATCCGCCCAGAAATAGAGATTGCCCGTTCGGAATCCGACTAATTCCCTCCACGGTAGATTCGCTCACACGTGGAAAAGCGTTCCCGCTTTTTCCTACAACTACTTCGACTACATTGGCAACACGTGGCCTGAGTCGCATGCGCACAGTCCCATCAGGAAGCAGCGTAGGCGTTACAAAAAGAGTCACTCCAATTTCCCGACTCTTGTCCGGTCTGTCGACCGAGCTCGCGTCATCTTCATCAATTTTATACCGTACTTTATCTGTTACCGTTTGACCGGCACTGGTTGCCGTCACTGTAGACGTGATTACTGGAAAACGGTCAACAAAAGAAATGATGCCTTGTTCATTGTCTTCGGTAATCACCGTCGGGCACGATTCCTGTGTCACAATTTCATTTTCTTTCAAGGCGCGCAGGATGGCCTGTACTTTCAACGTATCAAACACAAATCCTTGTCCATTATTTGTCACTGTATTACCCCCGGAGGTAAGTGTAGGTGCGTCAGGTAAATTAAACAGAGCATTTAAACTCTGGCTAACGTTAATAGGTAGGCCGCCACCTGCACCGCCACCGAGGGCAGAGCTCCAGTCTACGCCCACGTTGTTGCCAGACGACTTCCGCACTCGCAAAATGCGTACGTTAATAGCGATCTGTTTCTTGGGCTGATCTAGTATTTCTAGAACATCGAGAACCTTTTGTAGTTTTACACTGTTGTCCGTTACAAGCAGGGTGTTTGTTTTCTCTTCAAACTCAATCTGTCCAGTTTGTTGAGTGAGCATTGGTTTAATAATCGACTTTAGTTTTTCAAAGTCAGGAGGCGCTCCACCTCCATTCCCCGCATCTCCTCCCGTAGAGCTCCCCCGATAGGAGCCTGCACCCCGCAGATATTTCAGTTGGTAAGGCATGACATCCACTGGAAGCCGGCTCAACTGCCGTTCGGTCATTAAGTGAACCGTTGAACCCTGGCGATAAACGGTGAGTCCGTGTGCGATAGCGAGCTCGTCCATGAGCCGGTTGGCATCTGTTAACTTTAGATTTCCAGTGACGTTATATTTAGGGTCATTCAATTCGTTATTGTTAAAAAATTGAACATCAGCATAGCGTGCGAGGTACTGAAAAATCTCATTAATAGGAGCATTTTCGAGCCAGTAACCATCTGTGGGCACTTCGGAAAATGTAGATGTGCGGGAAATCACCTCCATTTGTGGTGCAGGCAATGAAGCCGTCCCTGTTCGCAACGTAGGCACCTCGACGTCTTCGCCCCCCGCAACCCCACACCATCCAAGGGTAGCTAACACCACAATCCAACGGGAATCTGTAATCATTAGGGCTTGCGAGGGGTTATGGTTTCCATCGGTGCAATTTTTCCTGCCAAGCGAGTTTCCGCAGCTCGTTTTTGTAATGGCTTCCATGTGAGTGAGCGCATCAGACCGTGTATGAGCACTCCGGACTCTTGCCGTTTGTGGTCGAAGAACTCAATTTGTGTCGCTGTAACGGCCAGAACTTCAGCCTCGAATATCTGGTTCATAAATAAAATCTCCATGACATCCCCCTGAAACACGTTCCTTGCCCCGATTAAAAATTCGTGACGCCCGAGATTAATCGCGGTCACATGCAAACTTTTGAGAGCCTGAGTCAATGTGATTTTTTCCACCGGATTAGATATTGTGTCCTCTTGAGGTATGGCATTTTCAGTGGGTGGAAACAATAATAGTCCGAAGGG
>CAIWVL010000124.1 GCA_903916085.1 uncultured Spartobacteria bacterium | reverse complement strand
CTGGCCCATGTCCTTGGAAAGAAGCGCATGGATCTCTACTTGGAATTTGATCGCCCCTTGGCGGAGCAGGAGCTGAATCCTCTGCGCGACCTGGTCCGACGCCGGGCACAAGGAGAACCGCTACAACACCTTCTGGGTACGGTTGAGTTTCTCGGAAAATCCTTTCGCACGGATGCACGGGCGCTCATTCCCCGACCTGAAACGGAGCTTTTCGCAGAAAAAATCCTGACCCGACACGCTACGGCTCCCAGTCGTGTTGTCGACGTGGGCACAGGCAGCGGAGTCCTCGCGCTGACACTCGCGGATCGCTGGCCCTCCAGTGAAGTGCACGCGGTCGATGTCTCGGAACCCGCCCTCGCTCTCGCGGGGGAAAACGCGGCGGCCTTAGGCTTGCAAGAACGCGTCCAATTCCACCTGGGCAGTCTGCTGGAACCCATCTCGGGCGTTTTCGAGTGCATCGTCGCTAATCTCCCCTACGTCCCCGCAGGCGACCTCTCAGGCCTCTCCCGAGAAGTCCAGCGCGACCCTCGCCTCGCCCTAGACGGCGGCCCGGATGGCACAGACCTCATCCGCCCCCTGCTCCTCGCTGCACGCGCCCACTTAAACGGCCTCCTCGCTCTGGAAATCGGCCACGCGCAATCTGCCCCACTCGCCGCCGCCCTCGCCGAGGCCGGGTACCGAGACATCTCCCCCGAGAGCGACTACAACAGCCGCAACCGCTTTCTTTTCGCTTCGTATGGATAAAATCATCGTCCATGGAGGACGCCCACTTTCTGGCAGTGTCAAAATCAGCGGCTCAAAGAACTCTGCCCTACCCATCCTGGCCGCGACCTTGCTCACTCGCGAGCCTTGCATCATTCATTCTGTGCCGGATCTGAGCGACATTCATTACATGCTCCAAATCCTCTCACACTTAGGGGCCCATGTAGAGCGCGCCAGCGGAACAGTGACTATTCAAGCGGAGAAAGTTGCGACTGTGGCACCGTACGAAATTGTGCGCAAAATGCGCGCTTCCGTGTGCGTACTCGGTCCGCTTTTGGGCAGGCACAAGGAGGCCCGAGTTTCGCTGCCGGGTGGTTGCGTGATTGGAGACAGGCCTATTGACCTACACCTCAAGGGGTTTCGCGCCTTAAACGCTGCGTGCCGGGTGGAGTCTGGCGACGTGAGAGTCTTCGCGGACGAGTTACGAGGTGCCGTGGTGAACCTCGAGGGACGTCAGGGACCGACCGTTCTCGGGACAGGTAATGTCCTCATGGCAGCCACCTTAGCAGAGGGCGTCACCGTGATTGACGGGGCGGCGGCGGAGCCCGAAGTGGTGGATCTCGCTGATTTTCTCACCAAAATGGGTGCCAAAATCGAAGGCGCAGGCACTCGCCAAATTACGGTGGAAGGAGTCAAGGAACTCCATGGGGCAGAGCACTCTGTGATTCCGGACCGGATAGAAGCCGGCACTTTTCTCGTGGCCGCTGCTTTGGCGGGAACAGAGGTCACACTGCGTCGTGTCAACTCGGGGCATCTAGGAGCCGTGACAAACGCGCTAAATGACGCTGGCTTCCGAACGGACATCGTGCGGGACAGCATCACGGTTTTTGGCAATGGCGCACCCAACCCACTGCACTTGGTCACGGAGCCGTACCCGGGCTTTCCCACGGACATGCAGGCGCAAATGTGCGCGTTGTTAAGCCGCGCCTCAGGCAAAAGCAGTGTCACTGAGACGGTTTTCCCTCAGCGATTCATGCATGTTTCAGAGCTAAAACGCATGGGCGCGGACATACATCTGGATGGTGCCACGGCCCGCATTTGCGGGGTACCTAGACTCAGCGGCGCGCCGGTGATGGCCAGCGACTTACGAGCCTCCGCCGCACTTGTGCTTGCAGGCCTCGTCGCCGATGGCACAACGGAAGTCAACCGCGTGTATCACATTGACCGTGGGTACGAATCCATCGATGACAAATTGATGGGTTTGGGCGCAGAAATCCAACGGGTGAAACACCGGGCGACAGCCTAACCCACCCCCACTACAAACCATTCACCCCTAATCAATTCCGACATGAGCACTCGACACGGCCTTCTCGCGGGCGGCAACTGGATCGTTGACGCTGTTAAACTTATTGATGTGTGGCCCCAGCAGGATGCACTGGCAAACATCACAAGCGAGGCTCGGGGCACCGGGGGCTCGCCCTTTAATGTGCTCGTCGACATTGCCACCATGGGTGCTCCCTTTCCTCTCGATGCCGTCGGGTTGGTGGGAAAGGACGGCCACGGCACATACATCCTGGATACCTGCAAGCACTTAGGAATCCTCACAGAACATTTGCAGGCCACGGACGCCGCGCCTACGAGCTATACCGACGTCATGACAGTCAAGGGCTCAGGACGCCGCACTTTTTTCCACGCGCGCGGGGCCAATGCATTGCTGGACGACAGCCACTTTGATTTCTCCAAGACCAACGCCCGACTCTTCCACTTGGGTTACCTCCTGCTGCTAGACGGCATGGACAAGCCTTGCGACACATTCGGCACCGTGGCGGCCAAAGTGCTCGCCCGCGCTCAGGCGGCAGGTCTGCGCACATCCATCGACGTGGTAAGCGAGGACAGCGAACGCTTCGGCCGCATTGTGCTTCCGGCACTCAAATACACCGACTACTGCATCATGAACGAGTTTGAAGCAGGTAGGGTCACAGGACACACCATCCGCACGCCCGACGGACTCGATCGCACTGCCCTTCGCGCCTCGATGGAGATGCTTCTAAAAGCGGGTGTCCGCGAGCGAGTACTCGTGCATTTTCCTGAGGGGGCCTGCGCCTTGGACCGAGACGGTTTTTGGATCCAGCACGGAAGCGTGCGTCTGCCCGAGGGCTACATCAAGGGGGCCGCCGGTGCCGGCGATGCCTTCACGGCAGGAGTGCTTTTGGGATGGCACGAAGGCCAATCCGTGGACGAGCAGTTGCGCCTGGGAGTGTGCGCCGCAGCCGCAAATCTTGCAGAGGAAACGTGTACCGGTGGCCTGCGCCCGACAGCAGAATGCCTCGCTCTCGGGGACCAGTACGGGTTTCGCGAACTGTAGGCCCGACCTGGAAGCGTTTCAGGGATTCAGGGGGAGGAAATGGGATTCAAAGAAACACCAAAAAGCCATTGCCCCCTTTGCCTCCCTTTGCTCTCCAGAGTTGACCCATCTCCCCCTTCCCTCATACTCCCCAAATGAGCCGTTCCCTCCCGACCGCTTCCCTTCTGCTTCTCGCTCCCGTCCTGCTAAGCTTCTCGAGCTGCGACACCCCGTACTCGCGCACTTACGCCTACCAAAAGACCGCGTTTGCCGTAGTCACTCAAAAAGACGGAAAACGCGTCCTGCAGAAGAGCTACACTTTCGAGCCTTACGAACAGGCTGCATTGGCGCGCGCCGAAATCGATACGGCCAAGCGGGAGGCAGACCGCCTACGTGCCGCAGCCCAGACATCCCAGAAGTCGTCAGCCGACGGCCTGCCCACGGATTCTCCGTCGCTACGGATGGACTCAGGACTCAGTTCTAGCGGAGTCTCCGCCGGGCTGGGGGCCACCAGCGCCTCGATTCCTGGGCTGGACGCCCCGGCAAGTGCTTCTATGTCTGGAAGTTCCATGTCCATGAGCGCCACGCCAGGCATGGAAAGCTCGATGTCTGGCAGTTCCATGTCGAGCATGTCGGGAGCCTCCATGTCAGGCGCATCGATGGCGGCGCCTGCGATGTCCGGCGCTTCCATGGAGGGATCCAGCATGATGGCGGCGCCCGCTGGCATGGCACCGACGGCACCAACGACGCCCGCCACGAAGCCTGCGGCGTCCACGATGCTGCCTGGCCTGTAGAACTCACAGGCCCCGGAGGAGGGTCGGGCATCGCGCACGCGGCGTCTGGAGACTAGATCATGCACCAACCCTCTCTTTCGCCCTCCCCCGAGACAGCGGCGACAGCTCAGGACCTTGAGGTTGAGGTGCACGTATGGATCGGCACCGAGTGCCGTGCCATCTACAAAATTCCTCCGGGCGTTTATCTCGTGGGCAGTGACCCGAGCTGCCACTTGCGCATCGATGCTGAGCTTGTCGAGCGCATGCACGCCCGACTTTCCTTCTTCGGCCATCGCCTTTTCATTGAAGACCTCGAGAGTCACGGTGGCGTTTTCATCGGAGGCATCCCCCTCAACCTCCCAACCCCCGTACAAACGGGGACCGAGATCCACATTGGCGCGGCCCGCCTGCTCATTCACTTTGCAGAAGAAGTCCGCTCCCAAATAGCGGCGGACTTGGAAGATCCCAGCCTCGGGCTGGCAACTATTCGCCACGAACTCGCCCAAGAGCCGCATCAGGTGACGGGCACCTTGGGCGAAGGCGGCATGGGACTTGTTCTCAGGGCCAGAGATCATCGGGTACATCGCTCAGTGGCGATGAAAGTTTTGCGCAGCGGCAACGAGTTTTCAGCCGACAAACTCCTCCGCTTTGTGAGCGAGGCACAACTCACCGGCCAACTCGAACACCCCAACATCGTCCCCGTGTATCAACTCGGGGTGGCCTCCGATGGCCAAGTCTTTTACACAATGAAACACGTCCGAGGCGAAACCCTCGAAAGCGTGCTTCAGAAGCTTCGGACATCCGACGTAGAAACCGCTCGTCAATACCCCCTTTCCGCGCTGCTCACCATCTTTCAAAAAGTGGCGGACGCCATCGCCTTTGCACACTCCAGGGGAGTGATTCACCGGGACCTAAAGCCGGCTAACATCATGCTCGGTACGTTCGGGGAAGTGCTCGTCATGGACTGGGGCCTCGCCAAGCGCCTTGCCGAAACGCCCACCTTACCCTCAGATTCAAGTCCAACTGCCCCAGAAATTTCTCTCCCTACAGAAGGCCGCTTCAACACACTTCATGGAGCCGTTGTTGGCACACCACCCTTTCTCTCACCAGAACAAGCAGACGGCCTTGCCACACTGGATCTACGCTCCGACATTTTTGTGTTGGGCGTCATTTTGTACGAAATCTTGTGCCTAAAACCTCCGGTACACCTGCACAACACCGAGCAGGTCATCGAAGCAATTCGCACAGGGAAACTCTTTTCTCTGGCAGAGCGTATTCGCACCCCCGGAGAGCATGGAGAACCGCCGCCCCCTTTGATTCATTGCCCAAACGGGAAACTGCCCGAGGGCCTCGCTGCGGTTGTCCAGAAAGCCATGCAACACGCTCCCGCCAACCGCTACCAAAGCGTGGAGGATTTGCAAAAAGACATCGTGGCCTGTCAGAACGGCTTCGCCCCGGCAGCGGAGGAAGCTAATTGGTTTAGGCAGCTTCAATTGCTACTGGGCAGGCGGCGCCGTGAAGCGGTTCTCGTCGGCTGCTTTCTTGTACTTTCTCAGCTGCTACTCACCTATTTTCTGGGTCGAATCGCTGCGGACCGCAAAATGTTGCGCACCAGCGAAAGTGCCTTGGGAGAGAGTAATTTAGAACTCAAAAGTGCGAACCAGAGATTAGAGCAAATCGTCTATCAACTACGCAACACAGCGGACAGTAATTACAAAGACGCACTGACCCAACTACGCCAACGAAAACCTTCGCAAGCACTGGCCCAGATCAATCTCGCCCTCGTAGGCGTCGCAGATTCCCCACGCACCCAAGCCCGCTATCTCGTAGCTCGGGGTCACGCAAACACACAACTCGGGTTTTACTCGGAGGCTCTTGATGATTATCGTCAAGCAGCTCACCTTTTCCCTGGATGTATCCCTTTCGACGAAATTGAAACCGATCTCAGCCGCGCCTTGGACGACGGATTCCGTCCCCCCGAAGGCTGGGGTTGGGAGAAAATTGATGTGCCCATTCCCGGAAAACCCAAGCAGCCGCCAAAACTACCTGCCGCAACCCCTGCCCCTGCTGCAACCCCCTCTCCCCGTCCGCTTAAACCCACTCCTTGATTCTTTTTCACTCCGCTACATTCCTGTTCGTTTGAGTCTTTTTAACCCGTCCTCAGTTCATTTCCTGCACTCAGGATGCAGATTCTTCTATCGGAACCCCATAGATTCCCGATAAAGCCAACGCCGCCCTTAGTTCCACCTCTCCTATCCCATGAGCGATCCGCTCCTCGACCTCAAGTTCCTGCCTGACTGGCTTAAAGAAACGTCCACCCCGCCTCGGTACGCAAATTACCAGGATGCCCCCGACCACGGTCCACGGGACAGATCCTCTCGTGGAGGCCCTTCCCGGCAAGGCGGTGGCCTCAGAGACAGCAGAGGCCCACGCGATGGCGGCGGTCGGCGCGATGCCGCTGGCTCCGGCGGCCCACGCAGTGGTCAAGGCGGCCGCAGAGACGACCGCTCGGGTGGACAGGGTGGACCGAGGCGTGGCCCACGCCAAGATTCTCGTGGCCCCTCAGACCGCCGCCCTGAGCAGCAACGTTCCGCTCCGTCGCAACCAGAAACGCTGCCCGCACCGGTCAAAATCCATTTCCTGCCAGAACCCAACGCAGCCGCGAACATTGCCAAGCAGATTCGCCAAAGCGCAAAGGCGTATCCCCTGTTTGGCACTGCGCGGATGTTTCTCGAAAAACCCGAACGCCACGCCCTTCGGATCACGTCCACGGACGCGGCCCATCTGCTGCATCAACTCGACCACGGTCCAGTCGGATTCGACTCCTCGCTGCTGGATCGCAACGCTTTCCGTTCGCTTTGGACCGAGTATTACAAAGAGGAAGCCACAGAAGTGGAGCCACCCAAGGGCAACTACACAAGCGTGGCGCTGTGCCGCTCCACAGGTCATCTCCTGGGGCCCACAAATCATCACGCCTACCAAGTGGCCCTCCGTCGCCTTTACGAAGAACGCTTCAGCCGCCGCATGAGCTTTGCGGAGTTTCAGCGTGAAGAAGTCGAAGTCGTAACCTCCGAACAGGCTGTCGCCGATTGGAAAGCGGAAGTCAGCAAACAAACGGTCTATCACACGCTAAAAGAAGACGAGCCCATCCAGTTCAAGACGCTTCAGGAAGTTGAGGTACACTTCCGTAAGACCTATCTGCCCAAGCTATTGAAGTCAGCAACAACCTTGGAGTGCAGCGGTAAACACGCCCGCGAAATTCCAGAACGCGCCTTGCTAGCGGCCGCTCGCGAAGCCTTTGACAAAGAACTGGCTTACCCCGGCGGCCTTGTCCATGGGTTGCGCGCGTTCTTCGACGAACAGGGCCTCCAAGTCTTCAAGCATCGCAAACGGGTTCTGTACGTCTCTGCCATCCGCCCAAAACGCGCCACAGCCACAGCCGGGTTCGCAGAAGGTCCAGCAACGCTCCTGAGCATCATTGGCGAATCCCCCCGCATTTCTAAACGCGACTTGGCTGTCAAGATCCTCGGTGCCGTAGACGCCACAGAACCCGAAACGCCCGAGCACGCGGCGCGCAAAACGCAGCTCGCTTCAGACCTCCACTACCTAGTTCACACCGGGCACGTGATCGAGTTCGCCGACGGCCGTCTGGATCTGCCGCTGGCACCCACGCCCGCAAATGGCGGTAAAGCGCAGGCAGCTGCTGAGGACGATCACGCTGAAGACACTACCGAAGACGAGCTCGGAGCTGAGGAGGCCGCACCTGCAGCGCCCCACGCTGATGAGCACACCGAGACGCATCCGGAAGGACACGCTGAGCTTCCAGAGGCGGTGCCGGCTGAAACACACGCCGAACCGGCCGCAGAGACACACAATGGCTGAGTTGGTCGGGATTTAACCTCACACAAATCCACATCCCGCTAGGGATGAATTTATTAAGCCGGGGGAGGAGCGCACATCGCCACACCCCCGGCTTTTTAGTGCACCCAAGGGCCTCGTCCGCATGCTTGCACCACAGAATGATCCCACAGTAAACATCCAGTGGGCAACGTCTTACGCCTCCCAAAAATTCAACGCTCTCTTTTGTCAGGCTGCAGTGCATCTGTTGTAAATTTTAACCATGAAGACCTTGCCCCTCTTCACCGCACTTCTCGCTGCGTCCTTTGCAACGCTCCAAGCCGATGACACAGCCAAACTTGTAAGGCTTCTCGCTCCCGCAGCGGCTCATGGCGGTGTAATCACCATTCCTCCAGGCGATTACGCTCTCGATGGCGCATCGCCCCTGCACCTTCCCTCGCACACAACCGTTTCCGCTTATGGAGCCCGGTTTCATTTGCCAAAAACGCTAGACGACAAAGCGAGAGTCGTTCTGTTCTCCGGCGAAAATGTAAGCGACTTTCGCTGGTTTGGCGGACATTTCACGGGCTTCGTTTTCGATAACTCAAAGGCGGAAAACTCTTGGGAACCCAACGCCAACACTCGGGCCATCCTCATCACCACGACCCCAAGCGGGCACACAGATAATCTGACTTTCCGCGACATCACCTCCGATGGCCTCGCGGGCGCGGTCATCACCGTCCTCGGCGCAGAAAAGAAGGGCAGCGAGCGCGAAGTCGAAACCTTTGCGCGCAACGTGACCGTCGAGAACTGCACGCTCGAACGCAGTGGAAAGTTCATGTGGGACTATGGCTACCTGTGGCAGATCACCGTCTGGCCCGAGGACTACTCGCCCGCAGAGCGCGCAATGGCAGCGAAGTACTTCCGCCACGACCTTGTGCGCGGGCAACTACGCATGGAGGCGGGCGACAATCGCGTTTTCTTCGACAACAAGAAACTGCTGCCCGTTTCCATTCCACGCGAAGGTGCCGAGGCCAAGCGAGGCATGGATTCCCTCTGCTTCTTCGGCGACGCACTGCCGACTAACATTGTGCGTGGCAGGCAGTACTTCATCGTCGAGAGTACGCCGGAATTTATCCGCATCGCCGATGCCCCGGGCGCGGCTCCCATCCGTTTCGCAAGCACTGCGGGACCGGAGACAAAGCTCGTCGGACCGCTATTTCACGCCCATCTCGCGCTCTACGCCCCCACTGGGAGCGGCCCTGGTAAAGGCGCGTTGGACCTTGTGGGCTGCGAGAATGTAGTCGTGCGCGGCTGCCGTCTCAGCGCCCTGGGTGACACGATGCACATCCAAAAAAGCCGCAACATCACCTTCGCCAACAATCACATCACTGGCTCGCGTATGGGGGCATTCTTTCTCGCCGAGTTTTGCAAAAACGCCTCGGTAACCGGCAACACCGTGGACGGCAGCAATGGCTCGCGCGTCATCAGCGTGGAGAAGTCGTGTGAAGACGTCACCATCATCGGCAATACCTTCCGCAACGGGGGACGCGGTTCGTGGATCAATCAACCGCGCAACTTCGTGCTCGCGGACAACATCTTCGTGAACAACACCACAAAGTGCGAACGCGATCCACGGCGTGGCCGCCGCAGTTTCCTCACCGGCGACTACGAGACCTACGCCGAACTGTATTTCACGACCCACGAACCCAACGGGCACTACGGAAATGTCACCGTGCGTGGCAACATTTTCACGAGCGGCCCCAACGCTGAACACGCCATCACCTTCGCCCCTGGCGGCGATACCATTCTCGTGAGCGACAACATTTTTAGCGGCCCAGTCCGCAACATCGCGCCCGTCGTCGGCTGCGAAAATGTGACGATTCGCAGTAACCTCGAAAAATAAGCGTTAGCAGTTACAGACAAAACTCCTGCGCTGTAATCACAAATAACTACGCCTACCATCTAAACCTTATGCGCCCCCTGCTCTTCCTCGCCTTTCTTTCTTCAGTCACCTTCGCTGCGGAATACAAAATCAAACCCGGCGAAAATCCGCAATCTGTATTAGATGCAGCCAATCCTGGCGACAAGCTCACCTTCCTTCCCGGCATCCACGAACATGGCCTTGGAAAGCATCGTTCTATTTTGTACGTTGATAAATCCGTTGAAATAGAACTCCAAGCCGGTGCCACTCTGAAACTCGCCGACGCAACATGTGCGTTGGAAAAGGCGGGCGAAATAACCACAGACCAAGACGCTTCAAAGAAACTCGATGATTTAGAAATCGGTGGAGATTACGATCTCACCCGCCCCGAAGTACCAGCTCGCGAAAGCTATGGTAATGTTATCTATACGATAATCATCGATGCCAGCGGAGAGGACGGTAAACCCGACACCTTTTCTTGGGGCGACGCCGAGTTGGGAGCCACTCCACACAAGAAGGTCCCAATTACAGGCGAGTGGCAGACGCTCAGTCGCGGGGTAAAAGTAAAGTTCGCCCATGCCACCGGACATAGCGCCCGCAGCACTTGGTATGTTTCTTACGGGGGCCCAGTTGCTTATGGTATCCGGATTGGGCACGGGCACCAGAGTGAGGTCATTTCGGGCGTACGCATCACAGGTAAGGGTACGATCAACATGAATACCACTCACAACGCCGTGCCCACCGGCCTAGTGAAAAACATTAACGCCTGCGTCCTCATTGATGGGCGTGTGCGCAACGTACTCGTCGAAGGCATCACCATGACGGACACCATGCGTTCAGTCATGGCGTATGGCGAACATAGTGGCACCTTTTTACCCGGTGGCAAAGTGGGTCCGGGCGAGTCTTTTGATGCCGAGAACATCACGATTCAATTTACTCGCACCCTAAATCCCGAAGGTCATGGTTATCTGTTAGGACACCCCTCCTTCCGAGGCAACCTCCGCAATGTACGTTGCAACTACAACTACATTGAGACGCAGGAAACTGCGATCGAACCCAACTTCAATCTTGATGGTTACGAGGTCATTGGAAATGTCATTAAAAGCAAAGGACACGCCATCCATTGCTGGCGGCACTCGCAAAACGGGGTTGTCACCGACAACCTGCGCATCGATGACGTTGCCTTCCGCCCAGTGCTAGCCGTGTCAAATCCCGCAGGCTGGGAGGCGCCTGAAGTCCCGGTACAACGCAATAACCGCAACCTCCTTGGCGACCGCACCACCGGTCCTGTGCCCAGCGTTGCCCCCACTCCGTTTGGACGCAGATTGCTCGTGAGCGACTATGTGGGGAACAAAGTGGCCATTGTTGCTGCCGACGGCCGGATCGAATGGCAGACCGACGCCGAGAGGCCGCAAGACTCGTGGCTCCTTCCCAATGGCAACGTTCTTTTCAGCCATGTCCACGGCGTAAAGGAAGTCAGGCCCGACCAGTCTACCGCGTGGGAATTTGTGGCCGACCCAAAAAGCGAAATCCAAGGCTGCCAACCGCTTTCTAATGGCAACGTGCTGATGGTCGAATGCGGCCCTGGCCGCTTGCTCGAACTCGGCCGAGACGGGAAAATCGTTAAAGAAATCAAAGTCCCACTGCAAACAACCCGCACCCATGAACAAATGCGAGGCTGTCGCAAACAGGCCGACGGCCGTTATCTTGTAAGCGCAAAAGGCGATCGTGCCATTTTGGAACTCTCTCCAGAGGGCGCGCTCCTACGCACGCAACCCGTGGAGGGTGATGTGCATGATGTCCGTGAACTCCCCAATGGCAACTGGCTTGTCGCTTGCGGCGAAGGCAACGGGATTCTTGAGTTCGACAAGTCAGGCAAGGTTATCTGGAGCGTCGGGCGCAACGAAATTGCCAACAACCCGCTCTACCTCACAAGTTCTGTGGAACGCGAGGCGAATGGGCACACGGTGATCATGAACTGGCTCGGCCACGGCCACCTCGGAGCCACGGCCCAGATCTTCGAGCTCGACGCCGAAAAGCGCGTTATGCGGCAGTTCACGGACCACAAGAACTTCAAGAGCATCAATCATATTCAACTTATTGAATAAAGACGCAAGGGACAGACACTCTTCGTGCTCCCTTCGTGCTCCGGGAACGAGCAAACGACTCATCTCACAAAACTTGTCCTCAACCGAAGATCCGCAGCCGAAGCCCCAAGCAGCACGCCCCACTCGCCGGGTGCTAAATCGAAGCGCTTAAGTTCGGTGTTCCAAAACGCGAGCTTCTCGTCGGGCACCGTAAAGGTCACTTGCTTTGATTCGCCGGGCTGCAAAGTCACACGTTGGAAGCCACGCAACATGAGACGCGGGCGAGAGGCATCGGACGGCGGTGGAACGAGATAGAGCTGGGCGACTTCATCTCCAGCGCGTGAGCCGCTGTTCTTGATCGTGGCGGTGACAGTGAACGGTATGCCTCCCACTTTGATTTCGCTGTACTCAAACGTCGTATAGCTCAGGCCGTGGCCAAAGGCATACAGTGGCGCCTCTTTCAAATGCATGTAAGTAAAGCCCTTGCTGATGTCGTATTCATCTTGCGGCGGCACTTGCGCTTCACTCGCATAGACGGTGTGCGGCAGGCGACCTGCGGGATTCACGTCGCCAAAGATCACATCTGCGAGAGCGTGCCCACCTGCCTCGCCAGCCCACCACGCTTGTAACATCGCAGGCACATTCACTTTCAGCCAAGGCACAGTGAGTGGACCGGCACTCATTTGCACGACGATGGTACGCGGGTTCACTGCGAGCACAGCTTTCACCAACTCTTCCTGCGCGCCGGTGAGGCCCAGCGTCTTGCGGTCATTGCCTTCTTGTTCGACCCGCGCATCCGTACCAATGCAGACGACGGCTGCATCCGCAGTACGCGCGAGTTCAGCGATTTGGGCGATGCTGCCGTGCTCCGAGGCACCGCCGGTTGCTGCCGTCAGCTTCTCGCATTCAAAGGCAAGCGTGTCCTTGCCAATGAGCGTAACCTTATCAAAGTGACCATTGAAGCCAGAGCTCGCCTTGTTCTTTCCGATCAAAGTGAAGCGCAACGTGTTCTTGCCTGCCTTGAGCTGCTGGCGGCCGAAGCTTGCGCTCTGACCATAGGAACCTTTGGCATCGTACATGTCCACGGGCTCACCTTGCGTAGCAGCGTTGATACTCAGTTGATAAATACCGCGCGAGGGGAAGCTTTTGTAGTCGAGCTGCACTGCATAGTCGCCCGCCGTGGCGACAGGCAGGGTGAACTCAATAAATTCACCCGAGCTTTGTGCATCGAGCTTCACGCTCGCGCCGCCACTGAAGCCTGACTCGTTATCAGTCTTTGTGACCACGGCACCGCCGCCCACCACATCGCAACCCCGCTCAAATACCACTTCGACCCCGGCGCCAGCGCGATCCTTGATGCCCTGCAATGCAGTGACTGTCGTGTCCGGTTTGCCGTTGTAGTTGTTCGTCACCACGCGATCTGCGAGCGGGCCGAGTACGGCGATTCGCTTGAGCTTTGTCCTATCCAACGGCAGAAGTTGGCCGTGGTTTTGCAACAACACGATACTTTCCTGCGCCGCCTTCAACGCCACCGCGCGATGCTGCACGCTGCACACCACGTCCGGCGAAATCTTGCTGTAAGGCACCGCATCAAACGGATCGAACTCGCCGAGCCGGAAGCGCACCTTTAACACGCGCGACACTGCATCATTCAACCGAGCCTCGGTGAGTTTGCCCTCGCGCACCGCAGCGGGGATGTGCTCTCGATACTCCTTGTCGGAGAAATCGCAGCCCGCCATCACCGACTGCGCGACCGCATCGACGTAGGATATCGTTCCCTTCGCGTGGCCGCTGACCATCGTCTGCACGCCACCGAGATCGGATACGACGAAGCCTTCATGCTGCCACTCGTTCTTTAATACATCCGTGAGCAACCAATGGTTGATGTTGTTGGGCGTGCCATTGATGGCATTGTAGCTTGCCATCAAAGACTGCGCCCTTCCCTCAACCACCGCATCGCGAAAATGTGGCAGCCAGTAGTCGCGCAGCATCGCTTCCGGCACCACGGCGTTCAGTGCCTTACGATCCGTCTCCACATTGTTCACCGCGTAATGCTTCAGCGTCGCCGCAGTCTTGAGATAACGCGGATCATCGCCCTGCAACCCGCGCACGTAAGCCACCGCCATGCGCCCGGTCAGAAACGGGTCTTCGCCCCACGCCTCGTGATTGCGGCCCCAATAAGGATTACGCTCGATGTTAATCACCGGCGCGCGGTAGATCAGTCCCTTGTGTTCGCCAGGCGCATTCAGGTCCAAATGCCAGCCGTTATAGATCGCCCGCGCCTCGTCAGACAGCACGGTCGCCACATCCTGCACAAGCTGCGTGTCCCAGGTCGCCGCCATCGCAACACACGCGGGAAACAAAGTCGTTGGCCGGTTCCACTTGACGCCATTAAGGCACTGGTTCCACTGATCAGAACGCAGATTGAACCGCTCCACCGTCGGCCCCTTGTGATCCAGCACCATCGCCTTCTCTTCGAGCGTCAATCGGGATACTAAATCCGCCACGCGGGCCTCAACCGGCTGCGATGAATCTCGGAAAATTTCGCTGCCAGCAAGATCGGTCGCCGAAGATTTCACCACGGCAAGCGGTGACAGAAATAAGACGGTGGTAAGTGTAAGGAATACTTTCATCTCTTGGGAATGGTGGAAACAGGAGACCAAGGAACGGCAAGGCAACTCGCAAGTAATACCTCGAAGTTTTCGGCTTGTTAATCAGAACTTTCAGTCCCCGGTTAATCCATCTCAGACTTACCAGAAAAAACAGGAGGCTGATTCTTGAACGGGAGGAAGCATAGTAAACAAAGGATTGGAAAATTTTCGAGAAGCTTGCATTCAAATATACACTAATGCATTCTGATGCTGATCGCTGTACTGCGCACCAGTATCCAAAATCAGCTAAAGCAGTCGATTCCTCAGCTGATTCGCCGGATGAGGGAGCATTCAGAAGCAGGGCTTTCCGCGCTTAAATGTGACGACTGCACATTTTTAGAACATTTCCCCAAACTGGAATTCAATCGATTAAATCAAAGGGCCCACACTGCACAGACACCATTTTTGAGTGAGGAACAGAAGCAGCGCGAACGATGGGATTACCGTTCGTTCATTTGAGCACCGTTGCGCTAGCACACAAGAGGCTAATTCCCCGCAAAGACCAAGCAACGGTCCGCCACCAATTGGACGATACTAAACGCTGGTGCACTCGAACCTCAAATCCCGTTGCGAGCTTATCGTGCAGTGGCACCTGCACCCGCCATGTGGATAGCCAGTTGAAGGCTAGCGGGACGAGACTCGCCATAAACCAGGCGTCTTGCCGAGCGGCGAACGCCAACCAAGCAGCAGTCAGGAGTTCGCTCAACATGAGAGGCGCCACGATCCAGGTGATCTGATTTGTGTGCCGCTTGTGATACTCTTTGAAAGACTCGACACCCACCTGCGCAAACAAAGGATAATGAACCAACTGAACGGTCCAAATCAAACCCACAAGCGCCCAAGTTGCTGCACTGTGGAAGGTAAAAATCAGACTCATAGATCAGGATTAAATTGAGCCAAAGCCGCTTCGTCAGGCAAAATCATACCCACCTCTAATGGATAGACGCAGAGTAGACGCAAGGGACAGACAATCTTCGTGCTCCCTTCGTGCTCCCTTCGTGCTCCCGGGCGATGAGTACTAAGTGGCCGTGCTTGATTAGCTTTCAAGAAGCTGGAATCAATAAAGCACCAAGAATTCCGGTG
>CAIWVL010000123.1 GCA_903916085.1 uncultured Spartobacteria bacterium | reverse complement strand
GTCAACTAGGATCTCCCTCGGTTTGATGCCTTCTCCAGGGCCCACGTATCCGCGGGTCTCCAGGATGTCCAGAATGCGGGCGGCTCGGGTGTAGCCCAGCCGCAGACGACGTTGGAAAAGAGACGTGCTGGCTTTCTTCTCCTGGCGAATAATCTCGAGGCATTTCTCGACCAACTCCTCGTCCTCATCGCTGACTTCGTTTTCACCGTCACCGCTCTCAGACTCGAGCCGTGCGTGAATCGAGTTCTCGAACACTGGGGCGCTTTGTGCAGCCGCAAAATCGACGAGTCTGCGGACTTCCTCATCCGTAACCAGAACTCCCTGCGCCCGTATCATACGGGACGAGCCGGGTGGGCGATAGAGCATGTCCCCTTGGCCGAGAAGTTTCTCCGCTCCATTTTCGTCCAAAATAACGCGCGAATCCAACGCCGAAGCGACCTGGAAGGCCACGCGACAAGGCACGTTTGCCTTGATGACCCCGGTGATCACGTCTGCTCGGGGCGTTTGGGTGGCGATGATCATGTGGATCCCAGCCGCGCGCGCTTTTTGGGTGATGCGCGCGATGCCGCTTTCCACATCGGCTGGAGCCGTTTGCATGAGGTCCGCCAACTCGTCCACAATGATGACGATGTAGGGCATCTGATCGGGGATGATCAGTTCCTTGTCCCGTGGAACCTTGATGGTGGTCATCCGCGTGATGCGTTCTTCGGAAGAAAGCGTCTCCGGAGCAGGTTCGGGCGGAATTTCAGGTGCAGATTCAGAGATCACCGTGGGTACAGACTCGGTAGATTCCATAGAATCGGAGGCCATGCCCAAGTCTTCCATGGTGGAGAGCGGTAGCGGCTCTAAGATCACGGTGTCGGGGGAATCCGAGCTTTCGGCTGCGTTAGCTTCAGGCTCAGCGAAGGGCAGTTCACCGGACAGCTCTAAATCCTGGAGTCGCTTTTCTTCGTCCAATTCCTTCTGAGTCTTTTTCTTGGGGCGATCGTTGAAGGAAGCAATGTTGCGGACGCCAGTTTTGGCGAAGATGGCGTAGCGTTTTTCCATCTCGTCCACAGCCCAGCGTAGCGCTAACAGCACCTTTTTGGGATCGGTGACCACGGGTACAACCAGGTGGGGGAGCGCGTTGTACATCTGCATTTCGACCACCTTGGGGTCGATCATGATGAACCGCAGTTGCTCAGGGGTGAACCGGTACAGGATGGAGGCGATGATGGCGTTGATGCAGACGCTCTTGCCGGATCCTGTCGTACCTGCCACGAGACCGTGCGGCATGGCTGCCAGATCACCAACGATAGTTTTCCCGTAAACATCCTTTCCCAAAGCGATGGGGATTTTAGCCTTGGTCGACGCAAAGTCCTCGCTCTCAAAAAGTTCACGCAGAGTGACTTTTTGTTTTTTGGAGTTGGCAATTTCGATGCCTACCGTGTCTTTCCCTGGAATGGGGGCAAGAATATTGATGCGTTCGGCGCGAGTGGCGCGGGCAATGTCACGCTCAAGGGCTAGGATGCGATCGACTCGCACGCCCTTTGCCGGATATACTTCGTACCGAGTGATGGTGGGACCGCGGGTGATGTCACCTGCTGAAACCTCGATCCCGAACTGCATGAGGGTCTCAATTACCACGTCCTGCAATGCCCGGAGTTCTGTGGGGTCAGCGGCTTCACGGCTGGCGAGATCCACAGGATCGAGCAAATCAATGGAGGGAAGCTCGTACCCGTCGCAGGCGAGCGTTGCGAGCATCGTGTGGTTCTTTTCCTTGCGGCTTTCGCGGGAGCGTGGCGTCGGAGGCGCGGTGCCGTCGATGATTTTAGGCGCGGGCCGGACGGGTTCCGGCACCGGAGTGACACCAGCCACGACGGGTTCTGCGGTGTCTTCGACAGGGTAGGGGAGCGGAGGGTTCTTCGGTACGCGAGGGGCGGGCTCCTCGTCTTCGATAGCAGAGAGGGTTTCTGTTGGGGCGGTACGGGGCTTTGGTTTTCGGCGTTCGTTGGCGAGGGGCGGGGCTGTTTCGGGAGTGCTCGCGTGCGCGGCTCGGTCGGCGGACATCTCCAGTTCCGCTTGGCGAAGCGCTTTCGCCTCCGCTCTGGCGGCGCGCCAACGGAGGAACGCATCGTGGGCTTTGGGCGGAATTGCCAACAGAGCCTCAAGCAGCTCCGCAGGGCGGATGCCGGTCATGTAGAGAATGCTGGCAATGTAGATGGAGCCCAGAAGAAGGGAGGCACCCACAATGCCTAAAAGTTCCCGCAGGATGGTTTCTCCGAGGAGTTTACCCAAAAGTCCGCCTTCTCCGGGGAGATCTAGGCGATGGGCATCAATGAGGGGAATACTGAAAAGCTGCGCAAGGCAGGCCCCGGAAACGATGAAGGAAAAGCTCCACAAGGCGCGTTTCCCAAGACGAGTGCCCGGCAGGATGAGCTTTGCGGAGCCGTACCCAAGTAGCATCGCGCAAAGCAGATAGGCGGCGCTTCCCAGTAGCGAATACGAAACCATCGCTAGCATGGCACCCATGGAGCCAAGAAAGTTCAGGGTATGCGCCGGAACGACTTGGGACTGGGCGTTGTGAAAAGGGAACCAACTCGGGAGATCTAGCGGCGTGTACGAGATCAGCGAAAGAAACAGCACAAGCCCGCACGCCAGAAGAATGAGCCCCTTAAACTCGTGTGCGGAGTGCGGAGGGGCTGGTTCTTCCTCGGGAAGTTCGAGGGTTTCCTTCGGGCGAGCCATTAGGGGCGTAGGAGGGGCGTAGGATCAGGCCGGAGCGTACGTAGCGTACCGCAATCCTTTAGGCGGGTAACGCGAGTCGGGGTGCGTCGCCCCAGAGATGTTCGAGAGCGTAAATCGCACGCTTCGATTCGTGAAAGATGTGTACGATGACATCGCCAAAGTCTGCGACCACCCACTGACTGAGGGGCATCCCGTCTACACGGATGGCTTTGACGCCGTGTTCGGTGCTGAGAACCTCTTGAATTTCCTCTGCAATCGCCTTGAGCTGAGGCTCAGAAGAACCCGTGCAGATGACATAGAAATCCGTAAAAGTGGAAAGACCGCGCAGGTTGAGTGCGACCACATCTTCCGCCTTCTTGTTTTTGGCAGCGCCGGCGATGAGAAGCGCCAAGGCTTCACTAGTAAGGGGACTTTGGAGACTGGTAGAGGGCATGGGAGTAAATGAAAGCTCTGACGGATTCAGGGACAAGGTATCGGATAGAAAGCCCACCTGCAATGCGTTGTCGGACTTCGGTCGAAGAGATATCGACCCGGCGGCCCAACTGAACGGCTTCAGTGTGCTGAGCCTCCCCCGATTTCTCTGTGTACCGCCCGAAACTCACAAACTCGACGAGCTGGCGCAGCCTATGAATTTTGTGCCAGGTGTGAAGGTTTTGCAGGTTGTCCTCCCCCAGGAGCAGAAAGAGCCTCGCTTCGGGCCACATGGCCTGTATGGCCTCGGCGGTGTCCACTGTGTAGCTGGGGCCTTCCCTGTAAAGTTCTTGCGGATCTACACTCAACTTCTCCTCACCAGCCACTGCGGCCTCCAACATTTTAAGACGATGCCGGGCGTCTGCCTTGGGCACAGAATGCAGTTTGTGCGGATTTACGGCCGCAGGAATGAACACGAGTCGGTCCAGTTGCAGCTGTTCGAGGGCGTCTTGGGCTAGGAGCAGGTGGCCGTGATGAACGGGATCGAAGCTACCGCCAAACAAAGCAATGCGCATGGGAAAATAGGGGTGAAGCTGACGCGGTAGCCGCGTTCACGTGGAGACCTAAAAAGGGCCAGGGTCCGTTTAGGTAACGGTTTGGAGAAAAAATGCGTAAAGTCGAAGGTTGGTGTGGCTTACTACGGGTCAAATGCTCCGCTTGTTGAGAGTTAGTAAAACAGATAGGCGGTGCGTTCAGCGCGGAACTTTTCGACAGCGGGCTTCCATGACTGGGCGATCTTTTGCACGGGCGTCCCTTTCCGTAACTGCTCGCGAATGTTCGCGCTGCCGTAGACTTTATGGAAGATGTCGAGCTTGTCAGAGGATGACTTGGCAAACAGGTCGGGGCTAGAAAGGCGGTTGGTCTCCGCGAGCAGCGCAAGGGCGAGGAAACAGAGATCGCCTTTGGCGTTGGGCGCGATAGAAAGACGGCACCCCCCGAAGCCGCCTCCAGAATAGGGGCGGACTTGGACGCCCTCAATTCCCAAGTTTTTCACATACCGAGTGAACGCCTCAGGATCAACGCCTTTGCCCGCGCAAATTTCAAATGGGGTCGGCCCATCCACGCCCGTTTCCAAGCCTGCCAGTGACCCTACAATCCCAGTCGCCACATAATAGGCGGGAGAGTCAGCACGGGGAATGTTAGGCGAGGTTTTCACCCAGCGCAGGCCCGTGTCATTCCAGACCATGCTTCGCTCCCAACCACGCATGCGGACTACGGTGAGTCTGCACTGTGCGGCCATCCATTTGCGCTCATTGAGCATGCGGGCGAGTTCGCCGCAGGTGAGGCCATGGACGTAGGGGACAGGAAGTTGACCTACGAAGGAGATCCATTGTTGCTCAACAGGTGGCCCTTCCACTCTGAGGCCTCCCAAGGGGTTGGGACGGTCGAGCACCATGAACTCTAATTTGTTTTCCCCGGCTGCCTCCATGCAGCGGGCCATCGTGGAGATGTACGTATAGGAGCGCACGCCGATGTCCTGCATGTCGTACACGAGCACATCCAAGCCCTTTAACATCTCAGGCGTCGGCTTGCGGGTGGGGCCGTAAAGGGAGTGGGCAATGAGCCCGGTGAGTGGATCCGTCCGGTTGGCGACATACTTTCCGGCGAGCTCTTTGCCATCTAAGCCGTGCTCAGGTGTGAATAAGCTCACTAGCTTCACGCCAGGCGCTTTCGCTAGGATCTCCCGTGTGCGTTTTCCATGCGAGTTAACTCCGGTCTGATTGGTGATCAGTCCGACACGCTTGCCTTTCAGAGAGTCAAAGCCGCGAGCTTCAAGATTGTCGATGCCGAGCTCAAAGGCCTGGCTTCCAGACGCCAGAAGCGCGAGCATCAGAAGAGAAAGGAGAAAGCGTCGCATAAATTCGGGTTTGATTAGTTTAACGCTGAAATGCTGAGATTCAAACGGGGAAGCGTCGCAATTTATTTTGTGTACGGTTGCCTGTCTGCACGTGCTGGTGAGGTCGTCTTTTTCGCTATGTTTATGAAAGCAATGTGGCTCCCAATTTTAGCCTGTCTTTTCTTGATCAGCGCCTGCGCAAGCGCTCCTTCCACGCGCTCTTCTTCCGCTAGCTTTACCGGGTTGTGGGTCGCGCCGGAATCTGAGAAGACCTCCTTCGAGCTAGATTTAGTGCAAACAGGAGACCGCATTGAGGGCTACCACGCTGTAATTTTGCCGGGAACTTTGGGGATCGACGCCCCCCTTCGAGCGGATGGTGCCCCGTACTCTATCCAAGGTGCCGTGACGGAGCGTGTGGGTCGTGTTCGTTTCAGCGCACGTAAAGGTGAGAGCCGTGGTGAGGCGCAGATTGCCCTGAAGAACAACCGGTTGCAGTGGCGTATTTTGAGTTCTAACGGAAGTGCACTTTTGCCGACTTCCTGTGAGCTGTATCGGCAACCGATTGTGGCGCACTGAGGAAGGCGCTAGGAGATCGCAGCGTGCACAGAGGGGTGAAGGTTCTGATTTTCGACGACCCGTTCTGTACCCTGATTCAGGTGGTGCTAGCGGTTCTATGCCATTGGTACCGCGCATGAAGCGGAAACGCAGAATGACCGGGCTTGAGGTTATTAGGGTGTTTGGCGGGAATAAAAAAGGGAACGGATTTTGCAATCCGATCCCTTGAATTTGAAATGGTTGGAACCGTGGGGAACAACTGAAGTGCCCGCAACGTGTTTACATGAGCCTAAAGCGGTTCCGAATAAACTGGAGCTTGTGGTCTATTACGCAGTCCTCAAACCCCACTCCATCTGCGCTAAAGTTTTTCCTCAAACTCCACGAGCCGCTGGAGAGCTTCCAGAAATTCGCGGAAGGCTGGAGCGGGAAGGATGATGGTATCCCTCCGGCCTCCGACGTCTTCGGTGATTTTCAAGAAACGTCCCCGTTGATTTTCCTTGAGATCGAGGAAAAAAACTTTTCGCTCGTGGCCAACTTTTTCTGAAGCAATGGGTTCTTGTCCCGAACGCTCCCCGCTTTCACTCGAATGCATCATATCCTTGGAATGAGCACAGGACACACCTTCCATAGGGGCCTGCGAATGAAAGCAACTTAACGGGGATGTGGGGGCATGCAACAGAAAACGGCTGGAGCCCTCGAACTAAATCGCAGCCGGTGGCCCTTCTGGTGGTGTCCTGCGGCGTAAAACGAAGATAAAACGCCACGCACGCCGTTTCCATCTGCACTCCGGTGGTTCCAGTCGCATCCCTCCCATCACCACCGGTACGCTTTTTCCGAGCCCTCGGCTCGGTGCCCTCGACTGACTTCTAGGCTTTTCTCTTAAACACAGTGGTGTTTCCGATCATGATCCGCTCAAAAGAGTCCTCCACGCCCCATGTCGTTTCTGAGGCACCCAACATCAAATAACCATCGGGCTTCAGCAGCCTTGCGACCCGCTCCAGAATGGAACGCTTGGTATCGTTGTTGAAATAAATCATCACATTGCGCAGCAAAACTAAATCCATCTGAGGGATGGGAGGCCAGGGGCTGGCGAGATTCATTTCTCGGAAGTCGATCATCTTGCGAAGATCTTCGCGAATAAACCATTCGCCTGCTGTTTTGGCGAAATGCTTCATGAGCTGAGGGGCGGGGAGGCCACGATTGACCTCGATTTGGCGAAAGAGCCCGGATTTCGCCTTGTCCAGTGCATCTGTGCACAAATCGGTGGCTAACAAGTAGTTGTGCCAGGTGGCGAGTTGGGGGAAGTGATCCTTGAACATCATCACCAGGCTGTACGGTTCCTGGCCCGTGGAGCAGGCTGCGCTCCAGATATTTAAGGAGCGAGCAGCGGTACGCGCTTGGATGAGTTCTGGAATAATGACCGTCTGCAAAGCCTTGAACGGGTGCATGTCCCGGTAAAAGGAAGTCTCATTCGTGGTCATTGCGTTGACCACTTTTTTGACCAGAGGCGCGGGTGCTTGGTAGCGCAGCTTGGCGATGAGTTCGGCTAGCGAATGGAAGCCCTCGCTTTTTGCGACGGGCGCGAGTCGGGTCTCTACTAAGTACTCTTTCCCGTCCTCAAGAACGATCGCTGCTTCGTCTTTGATAAGTTCGCAGACATAGCGGAAGTCTCCGGGGGAGACTTGGATAGTTGTGTCGTTGGTCGTCATTTTTCAGCGCAGAGGCGCGCGGGTTAAGGTTTGCGCTGCAGGCTTACGCGGCGGACAATTTCGGAGGCAATTTCTTTAATCGGTAGGATCGCTTCGGCGAGGCCTCGTTCCGCAACTGAGCCAGGCATGCCCCACACGACACTGGTCTCGGCATCTTGAACGATGACTTGTCCACCCGCTTTACGGACGGTCTCGCATCCAATCATACCATCACAGCCCATCCCAGTGAGGACCACCGCGAGAAGACCGGAGCCGTACGATTCCACTGCGGAACGGAACAGGACGTCCGCCGCTGGGCGGCAGAAGTTTTCAGGAGGCTGTTTGTTTAGGCGCACTGTGCCTTTGTCTCCCCTGCGCTCGATCACCATGTGGAAGTCACCGGGAGCGATCAAGATACTACCCACGGCGATCGCATCACCTTCTGCGGCTTCGTGCACCGAGAGGGCGCATTGTTGGTTGAGGCGTTCTGCCACGAGTTTTGTAAAAACTGGGGGCATGTGCTGCACAATGAGAACCGGTACTGGCAGGTTTTTGGGCAGGGCTGGAAGCAGCACGGCGAGTGCATTGGGGCCGCCTGTTGAAACGCCAATGACTACGAGATCCACGCGGGTCGGCGGAGAGGTGCGCTGTTGGACCACATAGGGCTCTGCGGGAGCGGGCCTGGGAGCTGGAGGTGAAGCGGCTTCGGAGCGCGCGGGCTCTGACTTGGACTTGTCCGAGACTTTCCTGCTTTGTGAAGGCCGTTTCTCCGCTGGTAAAGGCGCTGAGGACAGCGTCTTTTTCGGGGTGCCTACGGGCAGCGGGGCAGGGGCGGTCGCAGTACTGCTCGGCAGTGGACCCGGTGAGAGTGTCGGCTGTGTAAGCGGTTGGGTTGCAGGGGAATCAGGCTTGCCTTCCTCGGGGGTCGGGCGTAGAACTGGGGTTGGCCTGGAGAGGAAACGGCGATGACCTCCCAAGGCCTTGACCTTTGGAAGTAGTTCCCGCCGAAGGGAATCTAGGCTCTCTTCGATAGAGCCGCTGGTGTGAGGCTTAGTGACGTAACAGCTTGCGCCCAGGGAAAGAGCGTCCAGTGTCGCGATCGCACCACGCTCGGTGAGAGTGGAGCACATGATTACGGGCACATGGTTGTCTATCTGCCGCAGATTGCGGAGCGTCTCCAAACCGTCCATCACAGGCATCTCGACGTCCAGAGTAATGACGTCGGGGTGCAGATTCTGGATTTGTTCCAGCGCCAGTTTTCCGTTGGCCGCGTGACCAATGACCTCGATCTCGGGGTCTGCTGTCAGCAGGTCGCTGATGGCCCGGCGAATGACCGCCGAGTCGTCAACCACGAGAACTCTGGTTTTTTTCATCGCAAATCGGAAATCGACTAGGGCGCTAGGCCAAGGATGCTCATTTTGTCCTGAATGGACTCCTTGGTGAACGGCTTCATCAAGTACTCGTTTGCGCCTGATTCGAGCGCTGCCATGACGTTTTCGGCTTCGGACTCCGTGGTGATCATCATGATCTGCATCGCCTCGTTGCCGGGTAATTCACGGGCTGCCTTCACGAACTCCAGACCGTTCATCTCGGGCATGTTCCAATCGCAGCACACGAGTTCAGGAAAGCCATTGTTCGCAATCCAGTCTAGCGCCTCGCCGCCGTGACCGGCATCGCCGGTTTCGAATCCGAGCTCCTTTACAATTTTGGAGATGATGATGCGCATGGTGCGCGAGTCGTCTACGATAAGGGCACGCATAGGTGAATTTTCAAAAGGTAGGAAAAGTGAGGCGGAAGAATTGAGAGTCAGGAAGGTGCACGGACGAGGCGTGCTTGGTCAATACTCGGGAGAGCTTAAAGGGAAAAGATTACGCGACAAATGCGCATCTGATCACCCAGGGAGCCGTCGACGTTGCTGCGTGAGCTTGTGGCGACCTCCGAAGCTGTTAGACACCAGCGAGTTCGCCAAAGTCTCCCTTTAGCACGAGGAGCAAGTGGTCGGGCAGCTTGCATACGCTCTCGATGAGTTTACGCGCTACACCTGTCATTGTTTCGGGCACGGGCTCGAATAGGTGGCTGTCTACGTCCATGACATCTCCGACCTCATCGATGGGAAAGCACAAAGGGCCTTCGGTGGTGCGGATGATGATGTTCATGCGCGGCATGACCCCGTTTTTGGGAGGTTGGAGTTCCAAACGCTTGCGCAGGTCCACTGCGGTGACAATCTGTCCTCGCAGATTGATGAGACCGCAGACTGCCTCGGGAGCGAGGGGGACTTGCGTGATGGGAAGGCTCCGGATGACTTCGAGGACGCAGTCCACGTTAATCCCGAAAAGCTGCCCATCGAGCAGGAAGGTACAAAGTTGGCGAGTTGTGCTCATTACAATAACGCTCTGGGGATCAATGGAACAGTTCGGACGCGTGCGTACGGACAAGTTCGTGAGTGTCTATCAATTCCGTAATCTGTTTTCCAATCACAGCGGAGCCCATTACGCCGGAGCGTCTTCCTGAGGGCTGCACCTCTACGCTGCTACGTACGATTTCTTCGACCCCGTCAATCAGTAGTCCAACGGAGCGTGAACCTTCGGTGTAAACGATGGTCTGAACGCGACCGTCTGAAGAGGGTGTATCCCGCATCCCCAAAGCGTGCGCGAGCGAAATGAGCGGCATGATGCTGCCACCGTATTGAATAACTTGCCTCCCAGCAGAGTACTCGATTTGCTCGGCACCGAATTCTTCGAGGCGACTCACCATGTCCAAGGGGACGGCTGCGCGTGTTCCACCAACACTGAAGACGAGTAGTTCGTCGAAGGTGGTTCCGGCACCCTTGCCCGCAGCAGACTTGGATTCATCTTCCAAAGTGTGGGAGGAGCGCGTGCCTTGGAACATCGAAGCGCGAGTGCCGAGGCCGTAGATGTCGAGAATTAGTGAGACGTGCCCGTCTCCCAGAATGGTTGCACCCGCAAAGCACGAAAGGCTCATGAGCGCGCGACCCAAAGGTTTGACGACGATTTCTTCAGCTTCGTGAATGGTATCCACGACGAGCCCGAAGTGTCTGTCGCCAGCTTGCAACACGACCAGGTGCTGGATTTCGTGCCGAGATCCGGACTTGAGGTTGAGGACCGAGTCCAGGAAGACGATGGGCAGAAGATTCCCCCGCAGGCGAACCACCGGGGTTTCGTGGACGGTTTCGACGGTGAGATTTTTGTCGAGGCGAATGACTTCGAGCAAATTAGTTTGAGGGATGGCAAACCGCTCGCCTCGGCAGCCCACGATCACCACTGGGATGATGGCCAGTGTGAGCGGGATCTTGATCCGGCACGTGGTGCTCTTGCCTACTTCGGTGCTCATGTCCACCATTCCGCCGATCTTTTCGATCTGCGTCTTTACGACATCCATGCCGACGCCGCGGCCAGAAATGTTACTCACAGCCTCAGCCGTAGAGAACCCGGGTAGAAAGATCAGGTTTACCAGATCTTGTGTGGACATTTGTGCCGCTCGCTCCGCTGTAATGAGGTTGCGTTCGATGGCGCGGGTCTTGACGCGTTCCACTTTGATGCCGCCGCCATCGTCCACGATCTCAATCGTAACGAGTCCGGCTGCGTGGAAGGCTCGCAACAGAATGCGCCCCTCGGGATTCTTGCCCGCCGCGCGCCGATCATCGGGAGATTCCACGCCGTGATCCACGCTGTTCCGAAGAAGGTGGGTCATCGGATCCTTGATCGCTTCGATAACCGTACGGTCCAGCTCCGTTTCCGCCCCTTCCGTTTCAAGGCGTATTTCTTTGCCGCACATGCGGGCCAAGTCGCGCACCGTCCGTGGGAACTTGCTCCAGAGCGCGTCGATGGGTTGGACGCGCGTTTTCATCATACGATCCTGAAGTTCGGTCGTGATGTGATTGAGCCGGTGGCAAGCCGCCTGCATCGGGGCGGACTCGATAGTTCCAGCCAACTGGACAATCTGGTTGCGAGTCAGCACCAGTTCGCCCACGAGGTTCATGAGGCGGTCGAGGAGGTCCACGTTTACGCGAACGGTGCCATCGGTAACTTTGGCTGCGGGTGCGTGTTCGCTGCCCTCAGCTTTGGGCTTCGCAGGAGTCTTTACTTCGGCGGGGGCGGCAGGTTTGGGGGCTGCGGCGGGCGTCGGAGCGGGCGCGACTGCCGGAGCCGCGACGGTGGCTACGGCCGGGGGCGTTGCAGGCTTCGCGGCGGCAGGGGCAGCTGCCTTGGGTGCGGGGGCCGCGGCCGTGGCCGGTGCGGGAGCGGATTCTTCCTCTGGAGCTTCGGGTTTTTGGAGGCGAATCAGGGTCGCCACTAATTCTGAGTAGTCAGCGGTGCCCTCTTCTCCCGTTTTCTCGAGCTCGCTTAGAATCGAGCGGACTGCATCGCCCGTTGCCAGAAGCGCAGTTGCGATGGGCCGTGTGAAAGGCAGCGTGCCTTCGCGAACGAGCGAAAGTAGGTTTTCGCCAGCATGCGCAATCGCCTCGAGGCGGCTCAGGCCGAGGAAGCCGCACGTGCCCTTAATTGTGTGCAGCGTCCGGAAAATCGAAGACACCGTTTCCTTAGAACTCGGGTTTTTCTCCAGTTCAACCAGGCCGCTGTCGTATTGGTCGAGGTTCTCGTAGCTTTCTACAAGGAACTCGTTGATCAGTTCGTTCATGGGCAATGGGTGCGAGCGGGCGCGAGTAGGTTCAAGTTCAAGGGAATTCTTGGAACGGTGATTCGGGTGAGTGGGGCTCTAAGGCAAAACGGGCGAGAAAGGCGAGGAAGACGAAAAACGGTCGGCAAGGTTGGAAAACTCCGGGGGGAGGTGTCGTGATTCGAGGAGGGGGGTGCCAATCGGTTTAGTCCACCGTCGAGTCCGGCACGGCATTCTAAGCAGTTCCGGTGCCAGCAGCGTGTGACAACTTTTTTTCAATCCTTCTGCAAGTTTCGGGTGACAACCACGGCACTGCCAGTCGATGATCGGGCACTCATGAAAGTATTGGTCGCCGACCCTAACCCGCTGATTCGCGACGTGCTCAAGCAGGCTCTCCAGCCCGCCGGCTGGGAGGTGGATTTTGTCCAGGACGGACCTCTTGCGTTGACTTATCTCACCGAGGCCAAGGTGCCAGTGATGGCCTACCTCAGCTCTGATCTCTCTGGCACAACGGCTCTTACGTTGATTCAGAGGTTCGCCGCCAGGGACCCTGAGCGCGGTGTATGCCCGATCCTAGTTTCCCTCAAAAACGACCCCAAGGCCACCGTTGAAGCGCTGTCTTCTGGTGCAATGGACGTGATTGTTTTGCCCATGGATTTTGAGGTGATTCGCGCTCGTGCAGAGCTAGCCTACAAGATCATGCGCCGCCTCGAAGGTGCCGCCGCCGCTGCCGGTACTCTGGAAGTGGCCTACGAGGCGACTCCTTCGAACGTACGCGCCACTTTCTCCACCCTCGGCGAGAAGTTCCGCAAGGTGCAGACCTTCGCGACCGCCAGTTCTCACATTGTCAGTGCGATTTCCGGCCTTGGTCTGGACGCGGCAGTGGAGGTCGAGAAGCACGTTTACCCAGACAAAGAGCCCAGTTTTGCGATGTGGTGTACGATTGTCGCGCCACACGCTTCCATTTGGGTGGACGTCCTTGTGGAGTCGGATCGTAAGTCCGCGATGCTGTTGTTTGAGCGGCTCACTGGGATGCCCGCTGAATCTGGTCGCGATGCGTTGGACACTGTGGGCGAGGTTGTTAACATCGTTCAGGGCGCAATTAAATCCGGTCTACAGGCTGAAGGCCACGAGGTGATGACGCCAGTGGTGCCCAAACCTGTCGCGACGGCTAATTTGCCGAAGCTCAACGAGTACATTGTCGATCGGATCCGTGTGGGCGTGAACGCAGGTGGTATTCTCCTCTCTGTGACGCTCTTTGTTTGCACGCGGCCAGTCGTGCGCAAGACGGTGGAAAGTCTGCGCTCCAAGGATGTTACGGTTGAATCCCTGCCCATGGTTCCCGGCGTGGATCTCAAACTTGTTAACCGTGGCGTAATGCTCGATGACCGTGCTGTCAGCACGCTGCGTGAAAAGCTCACGGGCGAGGCACGCCGCCTCGCGTTGAACGTGATCGAGGCGCCGGCTCTGCTGGATCTGTTGCGGGGTGCTTAATCGCTCGTTCCAGTTTAAAGAAGACTTCAGGAGGCTTGGTTCTTTGGAACCCTGCCTCCTGAGTCGTTTTTAGAGGTGTGTTTCTAGCCTTTTAAGGGCTTACGAACGCTTGCCAGAGGCCCTCTTCAGCCCGCAGGCTGGAGGAATGCACCCTACAAAGGAGAAGATTGGAGCGCACGGTACAGCGGAACTGTTGGAGCCTTTGGACTCATTCGGCCGCAGGCACTTGGGCGCGGATGCGCAGGATCGGGACGCCATGCTCCAGAGCCTTGGCCTAGCCTCTCTGGACGAGCTTATCGACGCCACCGTTCCTTTCGCGATCCGGTTGCGCCGTGGACTCGCTCTCCCGAAGGCTGCTGGAGAAAGCGCCGCCCTTTCGGAGTTGCGTGCGATTGCGTCTCGTAATGTGCTCAAAAAAAGCTACTTGGGGCAGGGATATCATGGCTGTGTGACGCCTCCGGTCATCCTCCGGAACATCCTGGAAAATCCGGCTTGGTACACTGCCTATACGCCGTATCAAGCGGAGATTGCGCAGGGTCGTTTGGAGGCGCTCGCCAACTTTCAGACCATGATCCTCGGTCTCACCGGCATGGACATTGCCAACGCCTCGATGCTGGATGAGGCCACCGCTGCCGCTGAGGCTGTTAGTATGGCCCTGGCTTCCAGTCGGTTGACGGATCCAACAACGGTCCTCGTGGATGCCGCTTGCCATACCCAAACCATCTCCGTCCTCACCACCCGGGCCGAGGCCCTTGGTCTCAAGATTGTCGTCGACGACGTTTTCCAATTCCAGCCCGACATGGGCGTTTTTGCCGTATTCCTGCAAGTGCCAGACACTTTTGGCACGGTGCGAGACTTTGCCGAGCTGGCGCAAAAGGCGCATCAAGCTGGAGCACTGATCATTGCGGCCGCGGATCCGCTTTCGCTAACGCTGCTGCAGCCCCCCGCGGAATGGGGTGCTGACATTGCTGTCGGCTCGACCCAGCGCTTTGGCGTTCCTATGGGTTTCGGTGGGCCCCATGCTGCTTACTTGGCGACCCGTGACGCTTTCAAGCGCAGTATGCCCGGCCGCTTGGTCGGCCTCTCCCACGATGCGCAGGGCCGTCCCGCTTACCGGTTGGCCTTGCAGACTCGCGAGCAACACATTCGTAGGGATAAGGCGACGAGCAACATCTGCACTGCACAGGTGCTGCTTGCGGTCATCGCTTCGATGTACGCCGTTTATCACGGCCCACAAGGCTTGCAGGCAATCGCGCGTCGGGTGCACAGCCTGACGCGGGTTCTGGCGGAGGGACTCATACAACTCGGCCACACCCTGCGACCCGGACTCTTCTTCGATACGCTCACGGTTCAACTCGCATCAGAGGAACGCGATGCGTGGCTAGCTCGGGCCGGTGAGGCAGGGATGAACTTGCGTTGGTTGGAGTGCGGCGTCGGTATTGCTTTGGATGAAACCACAGAGTTAAGCGACGTCGCCGCGCTTTTAAAAGTCGCGGATGTCTCTGGGGTGCCTGACCTCAACGCACTTGTGGCGCAGGCGCTCTGCGAGAACTCTGCTTTGGAAGCGCGCAAGACGCCATTCCTCACGCATCCTGTTTTCCACAAGTATCATACGGAAACAGAGATGCTCCGGTACATGCGTAGTCTCGAGGCGAAGGACGTTTCGCTGGTGCACTCGATGATTCCTCTGGGCTCGTGCACGATGAAACTTAACGCCACAAGCGAGATGTTGGCTGTCACGTGGCCGGAGTTCGGGGCACTGCATCCGTTTGCGCCTAAAGACCAGACCGAGGGCTATGCGCAGCTCATGCAGCAACTGGAAAGCTGGCTCGCCGAGATCACGGGATTCGCCGCAGTCAGCCTTGAGCCGAATGCTGGTTCTCAGGGCGAATACGCCGGGTTATTGGTGATTCGCGACTATCACCATGCCCGAAACGAGGCGCATCGTGATGTGTGTTTGATCCCTACAAGCGCGCATGGAACCAATCCTGCGAGTGCAGTGATGGTAGGAATGCGCGTGGTGACAGTGGCTTGTGCTCCCGATGGCAATGTGGACGTTGCCGATTTGCGCGCCAAAGCGGAGCTGCATTCCCAGGAACTGGCGGCCCTGATGGTGACTTATCCCAGCACCCACGGCGTCTTCGAGGAGGGCATTCGCGAGATGTGCGAGTTGATTCATTCCCACGGTGGCCAAGTCTATATGGACGGTGCCAACATGAACGCACAGGTCGGGTTATGCCGTCCCGGGGACTTCGGCGCGGATGTTTGCCATTTGAACCTGCACAAGACCTTCTGCATTCCTCACGGGGGCGGCGGTCCGGGCGTTGGACCGATTGGTGTAGCTGCTCATTTAGCGCCGTATCTTCCTGGACGTCAACAGGATGGAATTGCGAAGCGTTCGGGTGCGGTATCCGCTGTATCGCAGGGGAGCGCGAGCATTTTGGTGATTCCGTGGATGTATCTACGGATGATGGGACCCGACGGTCTGGCGGATGCCACGCGTCTCGCGATTTTGAATGCTAATTATGTTGCGCGTCGCTTGGACTCCTATTTCCCGGTGCTCTTCAAGGGAAGTGGCGGTTGGGTGGCGCACGAGTGCATTTTGGATTTGCGCGGCTTCAAAGCGACGAGTGCAGAGGACGTGGCGAAGCGCCTGATGGACTATGGGTTCCACGCGCCGACGCTGAGTTGGCCTGTGACGGGCACCTTGATGGTGGAGCCCACCGAAAGCGAGTCCAAGGCGGAACTCGATCGCTTCTGCGAGGCGATGATTTCGATCCACCAAGAAATGACCGCCATAGAAAACGGGACCGTTGATCGCACGAATAACCTACTCAAAAACGCCCCGCACCCTGCGCTTGCCGTGTGCTCAGACCACTGGGACCGCCCTTACTCCCGAGAGGAGGCTGCGTTTCCCGCTAAATGGGTACGCGAGGGTAAAATATGGCCCTCAGTGGGGCGCATCGACAACGTTTGGGGCGACAGGAACCTGTTCTGTGCATGCGCTCCCGTGGAGGAGTCGGCGGGCTAGGCTTGCCGGTAATCGGGCTCGACGGGGTGCTTTTTGCTCTTTCCAAGCGCCCCATTCCCTCCCCCTCTGTTCCCTCGTGTTCGAGAACCGGCCTCTTGTTCCTTCCGGGAAGTCTGGGAGGGATAACAGGATGGAGCAAAGAAAACGGAAGGTCGAAGATTCTGGTTAATCACCCGAGAATCTCCGCCGTACTATCTGCTAGCCCACGACCTCTCCCACAAGGTCGTACACCTGGGTTCCTGTGATGCGTACTTCCACAAACTTTCCTACCGGGGCGGCGGTCGTGAGGTGGATGCGGCCGTCGATGTCCGGGGCGTCAGCCTGAGCGCGGGCGACGTTGGGTTGATCCACCAAGGCGCGGACCGTGCGACCGATTTGTTGGGCGGAAATCTCTGTGGCAATGGTTTGTTGAAGTTCCATCGCCTTGCTGTACCTGGTTTGCCTGACCCTGAGTGAAACTTGTTTCTCCATTTTGGCGGCTCGGGAACCTTCTTCCTGTGAGTACATGAAGACGCCGAGTCGCTCGAATCGCGTGCGCTTGATGAAATCGAGCAAGTATTTAAACTCTTTGTCGGTCTCGCTCGGAAATCCCACAATAAAGGTCGTCCGAATCGCAATGCCAGGAATTCCCGCGCGGATCCGTGCGATGAGGTTTTCGATGTGCTCGCTGCTGGTCTCGCGCTGCATCAACTGGAGCATGCGTGGGTGAATGTGTTGGAGTGGCATGTCGATGTAGCGACACACCTTTTCGCATGCAGCGATGGCTGCAATGAGCTCGTCGCTCCAGTGAGCGGGGTGGGTGTACAGAAGCCGAATCCAGAAGTCGCCCGGGATGGCGTTCAATTCTCTGAGGAGATGGGTCAGGGTTGTTCCCCGCGTGGAGTCCACGGGCTGGCGGGGCCCCGCTTTTTGCTCCCACAAATCCATCCCGTAGTAGGTGGTATCTTGAGAGATGAGGTTGATTTCTTTGACGCCCTCGGCGACGAGCTGTCGCACTTCGGCCACCACCGATTCGATGGTGCGTGAACGGTGGCGTCCGCGCATTTGCGGGATGACGCAGAACGAACAGGGGTGGTTACAGCCCTCTGCGATCTTGGTGTAGGCGGTGTGCTTCGGCGTGAGTCTGACGCGAGGCGTGTCCCAGTCGGGAATGTACACAGGCTTGCGGGTGACCAAATCGAGGGGCTCCCAAGCTTCGTCGGTGAGAACAGTGGCCACCTTTGCTGCCGCTTGGCGCGTCGGGCTCAGGGGGCGTTCCAAGACTTGGCGCACGAGTTTTCCCGTATCGGCCACTTGATCGAGGCCCATGAAGGCGTCGACTTCGGAGAGTTCGCTCTTGAGATCGCTCGAAAAACGTTGGGACATACACCCAGAGACGATCAGGCGTTGGCCCGCACGTTTGACCATCCCGCGTTCTTCGTGGGACTCCAAGATGGCCTCAATAGATTCTTCCTTAGCGGAGTCGATGAAGGCGCATGTATTAACAATGAGGACGTCCGCTTCGTCGGCATTGGAGGTGATTTCCATGCCTTCTTTGAGAATGCTTCCCAGCATGATCTCTGCGTCGACCAAGTTTTTGGCGCAGCCGAGGCTGATCATTCCAACTTTTGGGGTGGCTGTACCTTTCATGAGTAATTAGTGGGCGGCTAAAGCGGCCTCTGGCAAAATAGGAGTAGGAGTCTTGGTTCCGAGCGTCTTCCTGTGCAGGAGCGCGAAAACGGCGGGCACAAAGAATAGCGTAGCGACCGTCGCGAGGCAAAGGCCGCCGATCACGGCGCGGGCGAGAGGGGCGTTTTGTTCGCCGCCTTCACCAAAGCCGAGTGCCATGGGCACCATGCCGATCATCATTGCGAGAGCCGTCATGATCACGGCTCGCAAGCGGGTGGCGCCAGCTTCCAAGGCTGCCAGCGCCGCCGGTATTCCGCTCGCAAGCCGTTCGCGTGCAAAGCTGATGACGAGAACCGAGTTTGCCGTAGCCACGCCCAGGCTCATGATCGCACCCATGAGTGCCGGGACGCTCATCGGCGTTTGTGTGAGATGGAGGGACCACACTACGCCTGCGGCGGCGCCGGGTAGGGCGCTAATGATGATGAGTGGGTCCAGCCAGCTCTGAAAATTCACGACGAGCAGCAGGTAAATCAGCAGCACCGCCGCTACGAGGCCCAAGCTCAACGCAATGAAGCTCGTGCGCATCGTCTCTGCTTGCCCGCGCAATTCGATAAACGAACCGCGTGGTAAATCCTTGCGAAACTCCTCCAGCACCGGTTGCAGCTCCGCCAGCACCCGCCCTAGATCCCGTCCAGCGACCCCAGCGTAAACGTCGATTACTGGCATGATGTTGTAATGCGTAATCACCGGTGGCCCCTGCGTGCGCCGGATCGTCGCCATATTGCTCAGAATCTGCCCGTCTCCTTCGCCTGCGGTGTTGCGCGTAATCGGGATCCCTTCCAGAGCGCTGAGCGAGTCCATGACGGCTTCAGAGGCCCTAAAGTTCACCAGATACTGCACGCCGATCTTTGGGTTTAACCAATAGACAGGCTGCACTTGTCCGCTCCCGCTGAGGCTCAACAGTACTGAGTTTGCCACATCCTTCTCGCTCAAATCCATGAGCGAAGCCCGCTCTCGATCCACATTAATCTGAAGCCGTGGCAAATCCGAAGGCTGTTGGATGCGCACATCCACCATCCCGGGTATGTTCCGGATGCGGTCCGCAAGTTTCGCCGCCACGAGCCGGTTTCCATTTTGGTCCCTGCCGCGGATTTGGATGTCGAAGGGAGCGGGGAGGCCAAAGTTGAGCGTTTGACTGATGATGTCGGCAGGCAGGAAGTAGAAAAGCGTACTGGGAAATTCGCGCAGAAGCTGGTGGCGCATTTGGCGCTCGTAGTCGGCGGTGGGAGCGTGTCCGTGCTTGAGGGAAATGAGGATGTCGGAATCGCCCGTACCGAGGAGCCCGTTATTGGAGTAACTCAGGCTAATGCCCGAATTTGGAATCCCAATGTTATCGAGAATTCCATCCAAATCTCTTTCTGGAATCAGTTTGCGAATGCTCTGCTCCACCTTTTCCACAAGCTGCGCAGTTTCTTCAATCCGCGTTCCTGACCTAGCCCGGAGATGGAGCCGAATCTGGCCGCTGTCGACTGAGGGAAAGAAGTCGCGTCCGAGAAGTGGTAGGAGGGCGACGGAGGCCACACAAAGCAGTAGGAACGCCAACGTGAAAACAATTCGGCGCTGGAGACAGGCCGAGAGCATGTGGCGGTAAGCCAGTCGGAAGCGTTCGAAGACGGCCTCAAAGGCGCGCTGGATTAGGGCGAAGGGCCGCAGAATCCCCCGGGGCAATGCGCCGTGACCGTGTTCGGCGTAACTGCTGTTTTTGTAAAACCACTGGACCATCGTGGGAATCAGCGTTCGCGAGAGCACATAACTTGCGAGCATCGCGAAGACGACTGCTTCCGCCAGCGGAACAAATAAGTAGCGAGCCACGCCGCTCAGGAAAAACATCGGCACAAACACAATGCAGATGCAGAGAGTCGACACGAGCGCGGGCAGTGCGATTTCCTCGGCCCCTGAGAGGATGGCCTCTGTGAGGGGTTTACCCATGGCCATTTGACGGTGGACGTTTTCGATTTCGACCGTGGCATCGTCCACGAGGATACCCACGGCGAGTGCGAGTCCGCCCAGGGTCATCAGGTTAATCGTTTCTCCCAGAGCACTAAGCACCGCGATGGAGCTGAGGACGGCCAGCGGAATGGAAAGAGCGATGATCACCGTGCTTCGCCATGAACCAATGAACAGCAAGATCATCAACGCTGTGAGTGCCGCCGCAATGACGCCTTCCCTCAGCACCCCGTCAATGGCCGCCCGGACAAACAGCGATTGATCTGAGAATTCTTTCACCACCAAATCCGACGACACTGTCGCCATGGTGCGCGGCATCTGGTCCTTGATGCCCTGCACCACATTCAAAGTGGAGGCCATCCCACTCTTGAGGATTGTGAGTAAGACCCCCCGTGTTCCGTTATGGCGGACTACGTTTTGCTGGGGCTGCGAGCCGTCCCGCGCTTGGGCGACTTCTTTAAGGCGAATAACCGTATCGCCTACGGTGCGAACGGGCAGTTCGTTGAGTTCCTCCAGCATTTTGGGGCTGGCATTGACCTCCACATCGTACTCGGTACCGCCCACCTTGGCCGTGCCACTCGGCATGATCAGGTTCTGCGCGCTCACCGCGTTGACGACATCTTGGGGAGTCATTCCGCGGGCCTTGAGCGCCGTTAGATCCAGGTCCACGGAAACTACCCGCGTTTTGCCGCCGTAAGGCCACGGAATCTGCGCCCCGGGCACGGTCACGAGAGAGGTGCGGATATTGTTCAGAGTGGTGTCATAAATCTCGCCCTCGGAGAGCTTTGGGCTTGTGATGGAGTATTGTAGCACCGGCACCGTCGACGCACTGTAGCGGATGACCAGCGGGGGCGTCTGCCCGGGCGGCATCATGCGCGTGACCGTCTGCGCCACGGCGGTGATCTGCGCCACGGCTCCGTCCACGGATGCCCCCTCGCGCAGGAACACCTTGATGATGCCAACGCCGTTAAAGGAGTTGGACTCTACATGCTCAATGTCGTTCACCGTTGCCGACAAAGACCGCTCGTGGATGTAAAGAATCCGCTGTTCGATTTCCTGAGCATTCAATCCCGCGTACTGCCAGATGACAGAAACCACGGGAATGTTGATGGACGGAAAAATGTCAGTCGGCGTGCGCAGCAGCACGAACGGGGTGAGCAGCAGCAGAGCCAAGGCTGCGACTACAAAGGTATAAGGGCGACGAAGCGCCAGGCTGACAATCCACATAGGAGCAGGAGCGGAATGGGCGGGTTAGAGCGCCTATTCCTGGAAGCAAAACTTAAGGGCCGAATTGGGATGCCTGAATCAATCGCATGGAAACCCGCAAAGGCAGAATGGAAAAGTGAGTCTTCTGCCCGTTGCGGTTCCTGCGAGTGCCTCAAAGGGAGCAACCCGCGCCTCGGCCGATCCCTTAGCCGTGATGGGAAAGGTGGCGCTCTGCGTCAAGCGCGGCGGCGCAGCCCTGGCCGGCTGCCGTGATGGCCTGTCGGTAGGTGCGGTCCGCTACATCGCCCGCCGCAAACACGCCGGGGACGTTGGTGTGGGTGCCGTTTTTCTGGAGAAGATAGCCGTCCGCGTCCATGTCGAGCTTGCCCCGGAAGGCCTTGGTGTTGGGTGTGTGCCCGATCGCGACAAAAACGCACTTCACTTCGAGCTCGCGAGTCGCACCCGTGACAGTGTCGGTGAGCTGTATGCCGCGCATTTCACCATCAGCATCAGCGAGATACTCGGAAGGGGCGCTGTTCCAAAGAACCTCCACCTTGGGATGGTTCATGGCCCGCTCTGCCATGATCTTGGAGGCGCGCAGAGAGTCGCGACGGTGGATGAGGTAAACCTTCGAGGCGAACCGCGTGAGGAAGGTCGCCTCTTCGCAGGCGGAATCTCCACCGCCTACCACGCACACTGGCACATTGCGGTAGAAGGCACCGTCGCAGGTGGCGCAGGAGGTGAGGCCGTGCCCGACCATTTCCTTCTCGCGAGGAAGTCCGAGCCACTTGGCAGAAGCCCCGGAAGCGATCACAAGTGTTTCGGTTTCGACCCACTTTTCGTCTAGCTGGACGCGCACAAACCCTTCCTGGGGTTCAAAATCGGTGACAGTGGCGTATTCAAACCGGGCCCCAAAACGTTCCGCCTGGCTTTTCATGCCCATGATAAGATCAGGACCTTCGATGCCGTGCGGGAAGCCGGGGAAGTTCTCGACCAGGGTCGTAGTGGAAAGCTGGCCTCCGGGCTCGTGGCCTTCCAGCACGAGGGGAGCAAAGTTAGCGCGCGCCGCGTAAATAGCGGCCGTTAATCCGGCACATCCGGTGCCTACGATGATCATCTTTTCCATAGAAGCACTGAGTGTACCTGTGAAACAGACGGGTAGGCAATCCTAGGGACCGGAGGTGCAGCGACCCCTCACACAGAACCCGAGCCGACGGGCTTGCAGATGTTTTTCGCACTACTTTAGAAGCGCAATCCGTGCGGTGCGGTATTCCGGTGGTTCCAGTCGCCCCGCTCCGATCCCCACCGGTTTCTGAAGCCTCCGGCTCGGTTGCCAACCTGGATCTTATAGCAATCCGAGCAATTTCGCCGTATCGCCTACGCGTAGGTTGTACCCCTAAGTTCTTCGGGTTATGCACCAGAACTTTCAGCCCTCCGTTTGCTCTGCTCCCTGCTGTTAATCCCTTCCAGACTTCCCCGAAGTAAAGGGAGACCGGTCCTTGAACCGGAGGGAACAGAGAGAACAGAGGGAGCGGAAATTTTTGAGATTTTGTTCTCGGGGGAATCCGTTTTAAGTCCGACTTTTCAGCCCGCACTGGGTACCAGGGCGCTTTTATTAACTTTCTATGCACGATCCTCGCTTTGATCTTTTGGCTCGATCGCTGGTGAATTTTTCCACCAGCTTGAAAAAGGGCGAAAAAGCCCTCATTGACGCCTTCGACATTCCGCCCGAAATGACCGTAGCCCTGGTGCGGGCAGTACGCGAGGCTGGAGCCCTGCCGTTTGTCCAGTTGCACCAAGGAATTATCACTCGCGAGCTGGCCTTAGGTGCAGAGGACGCTCAGTTGGACATCGTTTCGGCCGTGGAACTCGCACGGATGAAGCTCATGGACGCCTACATCGCCGTGCGCGGCGGGGCGAACATTACCGAAATGAGCGATGTTCCCCCAGACCAGATGAAGCTCGTCTCTCGCAAGATGAAACCCGTGCTGGACTGGCGAGTGAAACAAACCCGGTGGTGCGTTTTGCGCTGGCCGTCTTCTTCGATGGCGCAACTCGCAGGCATGAGCACCGAGGCGTTTGAGAAGTTCTACTTCGACGTGTGTACTCTCGACTATGCGAAGATGGTGCCCGGCATGGCCGCCTTGAAGGCTCTCATGGAGGCTACCGACAAAGTCCACATCCAAGGACCGGGCACAGACCTCACCTTCTCCATCAAAGGCATCGCCGCAATTCCCTGCGGCGGTAAACACAACATTCCCGATGGCGAAGTCTTTACGGCACCTGTAAAAAATAGCGTGGCCGGCCACATCAGCTATAACGCACCCACTATTTATCAGGGCACGGCTTTCGATAATGTGCGCTTGGAGTTTAAGGAAGGGCGCATCGTGAGTGCGAGCGCCAATAATACGGCCAAGCTGAACGAGATTTTAGATAGCGATCCCGGTGCCCGTTACATCGGTGAATTTGCAATCGCCTTTAACCCGCACATTCTCAGGCCGATGCGGGATATCCTGTTTGATGAGAAAATCAGCGGCTCCTTCCATTTTACGCCTGGCCAGTGCTACGAAGACACAGACAACGGTAATCAGTCTCAGGTGCACTGGGATTTAGTGAACATCCAGCGCGCCGATTGGGGCGGTGGCACCATTCATTTTGACGGCAAATTGATTCGCGAGAACGGGGTGTTCGTGCCGGAAAGCTTGCATGGGTTGAATCCCGAGAATCTGGTGTGAGTTCTCAGAAGAGGACTCAGGTATAAGTGATAACAACCGTAGCGAGAGATGAAACGGCCCCGCGAAGGGGCCGTTTGCCGTGATTGCTCTTAAGACATCTGCACCACTGGGCGCAGGTGTCTCGGGGCTGTGCTGATTATTCCACCACGGCTTGAGACACCAGTTCCAGCACGCGGCGCAGGCCATCGTCGCCGCCGAGGCTGCCCTCATTAAAGCCCGTGCGAGGAATGGGCTGCCAGTTGTCGCGGGAATGATCTTTGAACTCAGGCTGGGGGAGGCCAGTCATGGCGGGATCGTACTGGCCGTCCTTGCCGCCGAGTTTGTAGATGACGAGGTCGAGTGAAGGCACAACGAAAATCCCGAAGCCGCCAGCGCCCGACTTGAAAAAGGCGTCTCGGGGTGCGGCGAGAACGTGTCCGTCGGCGTTGTTTTCAAATTGCAACACGAACGGGGTATGGGTGTTGTAGGGTGATTCCTTCTGGCAGAGCTGGATATAATCGGAAGGGAGGAGCTGTTTTTCGCCCCATTTGCCGCCTTTAACGAGGCAGTACCCAAAACGCAGGGCGTCGGTTGCGTGCACTGCGATGCTGCCTGCGCCATTGGCGTGAGGCATGTCGTAGTCGCCGCGATGGAGGCAGTAACCCCAAGACTCCCAGCCCATGGGATCAGCGAGCCTGGTGCGGATGTAGTCCTGCAGTTCCATGCCCGACACATTGCGGAGGACGATTGAAGCGATGTGTGGCGAGGGGGATGAGTAAGAATAGCCTTCGCCCGGAGCGCACCACAAGGGGACGTCCAGGGAGGATTTGTCTAAATCACGAATGTTTTGGCCGGGAACGCCTTTAAGGGACTGGCTTTTGCCTGAAACAAAGCCAGAGGGAGACTGACCTTCACCCCAGTAACCTGCAGTCATGCTCAGGAGTTGACCGAACTTGATGTCAGCTTTGCGTGGGTCGTTTAGGGGAAATGCTTGGGGCAGGTACTTTTCGGTGAACACCTTCGTCTCAAGCCCTTCAGGGATCTTGTCGTGAAACTCCTTCAACATCACCCCACACGCGATGCTCGTGTACGCTTTCCCAGTAGAGGCCATGTCAGGATTTGCGTTGCGGCTCGCTCGGCCAAAGTATTTTTCAAACACCAAGTAGCCGTGGCGAACGACAAGCAGTCCGCCGTTCTGCGTGCCCCGCTCGCACACCTGAAATGCAGTTTCCAGCCGGGATAAATCCAGGCCCGCTTTTTCGCGGATTTCTTTGGGATTGTTGAGGGTGCGCCAGCCGCCTTGGCTGTCAGGGGGTGGGAAATAGTCAGCGGCTTGGAGGGTTGCACTAGCGAGAAGCGCGCTTGCGGCAGTGAAAAGCAGGCCGCTCTGAAGCAGAGCGCCCAAAGGGGATTTTGTGGGGAACATCGGTTGGAGAAAATACGAAGTAGAGGAGCGCGAGAAACAGAAAACGCATCCAAAATCGGATGCTTGCCGAGGGGGGCGAGCGGGTAGCTGCTAAGAAACGAGCCGGTGATGCAAGGAACGAGCGGAATCATCGGATTACCACACCAAACGGAGTGGGCTCCGGCAGGAGCGCGAGAGACCTAGTAAACCATACGGGGTCAATGTGGTGCGTGGGTTTACTTGGGCATCTCCGGCTGGCTAGGGTCTGTTTGTTGTTACGGGTAGTTCCAGTCGCTGCGCTCCCAGCACCGTCGGCTTGTCTATTTTCTGAGTCTCCGTCCGGGGGCGGGCTGGGGGGGCAATGGCCAAGCGTCCGTTCTCGCGTGGAAGGTCAGGCCAGCTCTTTGCGTAACGGGCGCTCGATCTGGATCGTTCTGACGGGGAACGGCATTTTGAGTCCGTTCTTTTGTGCCTCATACCAGATTGCAGTGCGGACGGCATCGGCGGCGTCCATGAGGTGCTCTTCCTTGGCGACCCAGAACGAGACTTCGTAGTGGACGGCGGAGTCACCAAAGTCCTTGAGCACCGCTCTGGGCGCTGGGACCGGCATGACGTCCTTGGCCGAGAGGGCGGCGCGCACGAGGCATTCCTTGACTGCGTGTGGCGGCAAGCCGAAGTCAAAGCCCACGCCCACGGAGTAGGCGCGTTCGGCTGTGGGCGCGGACAAGTTGACGATGGTACTTCCGGCGATGGTCTTGTTGGGGACGTCTACGAGGACGTTATCAGGGGAGCGCATCCGTGTGGAACGCCAGTTGACCTCGCGCACCTTAAGTCGTTTGCCATCCACTAAGAGCCAATCACCTCTGCGAAAAGGACTGCTGATTTGCAGGGCAACGCCTGAGAGCAAGTTGCCTAGCAAGTCTTGGCTGGCAAACCCCAGAACAGCCACGGACACCGTTGAGCCCAATTGCAGGCCGCTCATGTCCTTGCGGTAAACCCACGTGGCGATTACGAGGAGTGAAACCCCAATGATGCAGGCGCTTCCAATGTCGCTTAGAAACTTGGGGGCCTCGGCAGCTTGAGTGCGTTCAAACCAGCCATCCCAAAAATACTTCCGCACAAGGCGCACTGTAACAAAAGCACCGAACAGGATGGATAAGGCGAGTAGCCCTTGGAGCAGTTCTTCTGGAAACAGAAACGGTTTGGGCGTGGAGGCCGCCCCATCCACAAGGACATCTGTGGGTGCTTTGGAGTGGGCAGCGAACTGCGCCTCCACGGTCATTTGGTAGGCGAGTAAGGGAAGGTAGGTGAACAGAGCGCTGCACGTGATCTTGTAGCGGGCCCCGAGCGGCGCGTGAAAGCGACGCACAAGCATGCGACCTACCGCAAGGGCGATGAGCAGTAAAAGGGGGATGCTTGCCAGCGCAGTGACAAGTTCGAGGGTGTATTGACGGGAGAGGTCCATGGACGAAGGAATCAGGCGATAGAGGGGGTGAGGAAAATACGCCCAGAGCGGCGGCGGGCATGTGCGCCGCCAGGTAGGTTCACCTTGGCGGGGTGGATTCGCAAGGCGAGTCCAGCAACGGCCTCGACGAGCTCAAAGCTGATGTCGCGTACGCCCCGCTCCGTGAGCCACCGCAT
>CAIWVL010000122.1 GCA_903916085.1 uncultured Spartobacteria bacterium | reverse complement strand
GTTGTTTTTGAGCAGCAACCTGAACGGGAGTCGAGGCAGTCTGCGATGACCCCTGAGCCATTACCGCACTCGACTGCGATTGAACTGGTGCAGCACTCGAGACTTGAGAGGACTGAGAGACTGCCGTTGCCGCAGCGAGACCCGAGCGAAAGGAAGCCTGCAACGCACGAAGAACAAGTTGATCTAAAAGCGCATTCGGCTGGGATGCCTGCGCTCCCGCGTCGGAAGTAACATCTACAACGGAGTCGGAAGGCGCAGTCGTGTCGACGACCGTCGAGGGTTGCTGAGCGGCCTGAGCGAGGGCGGCGGCGGCGGCAATCGCGGCGGCCTCGAGAGCGAGCTCCGCTGGAGTTTGCTGCAAACGGGGGTCCGTCGGCAAATTGTCTGCGTCTGAAGGGATGCCTGTCGTTGCTGGGGCCCCCTTGTCTGCCGGGTTGGACGCAGCGGAGTTCGATGACGGCGCACTCGATTTATCCACTGGATCTTTGGCCGCCAACTGATCCTTCGAGGCGGATGATACGGAGGAGATCGAGGTGCTGGCGTCTTGGCGGCGGATCTCGTGACGAATGACTGGCTTAATGGAAACCAAACCTTTCGGAGCTACGCCCGTACGGTCTGCGGAAAGGAGGCGATCGAAACTATGCGGATCCCTAGCATCGATCGGCGCTGCAGTGCCCTGAGTCGCACTTGAAGAGTCGTCGGTTGGGTTCGGCAAAACGGGAATCAACCCCTGAGCCTGAGTGAGATCTTGCGCGTTGCTGGAAACCTTCATTGAGCCACCTCCTTCTTGAGAGCCTTCATCAGGCGCAGTTTATCTGAAATGCGAGCTGCCCGTCTGGCAGGCGCTTCGTCGGTGCTTTTGTCGACGATTCTTGCCATTTCCCCTAGAATGAGAGAAACGCGATCTGCCTTCATTGCGGAAAGAATCTTCACCACGGTATCTTCATCGAGTTCGCGAAGAATGAGCACTGCGCTAGCGGGTGCCATCACAGTGTACGTCGAGACGAGCTTTTTGAGATTATCGCGCTCATTTTCTGAGACTTCAACAATGCGCGCCTCGAGTTCCTGGCGCATCCGAGCGACCTCCCCCTTAACCCGCTCGACTTCCTGACGCTCAGCCGTCACCTGCGAGGAAAGCGAGGCAAGATCTTTCTGCTCCTCGATAATACTCTGACGCTCGTTTTTGAGCTCTGTGATCAACTCATCAATTGCAGCCGTCTTGAAACTCCAAATCACGGGTGGAGGAGCGGCTGCCGCAGCATCGGCCGCCTGTTGAGCCGCAATTTCTTCGGCGCTCGGCCCCGGCTTTACGGCAAGGCGCTCCCGAATTTTGCCCGCCTCAGATTTGAGGAGAACAAAAGAGAGTGCCACATTCACTACAAGGGCGACAACGGCCAGGAACCAGGGTGCAGCCAGCATAAATCAAAAAGAAAATTCTAAATCGCGTCTATCGGAACTCCAACGCGCTGAAACAAGATCATCCACGGACTTCTCTTCGGCACGCGTTACCTCGGCGTTGTAACGCTCCTTGTGCTTTTCCTTGAGGCGCTCAAGCATCTGAGTCTTGCTGCGGGCCTCCATCCAGAGACGGAACCGCAACTCCTGGAGTTGCTGAGCGCGCACGAGACGCTGGGTGAGCGTATCGCAAAAACTCCGCTGCTGACGAATCGCCTGGAGATACATCATTTGATCATCCTTGCGAGAAGTCCCTTGGCGCTTTTCAGCGAGAGTACCATGAAGTTGTTCGAGACCCCCCAAGCCCTCTTCCAGCGAGGCCATAGTCCGGTTGTAGAAGGAGACCGCCTCGGCATAGGCATCTTTTGCCGTGTCCTCTTCGCGGACGCGCAGCATCAAGACTGACTCGAGACTGAAATGGAAGGCCTTCATCTACCGGTTATCTTGGTGGATATAAAATGGTTATCTAGCGATTGGAGCGATCATTTCCCAAGCCTGAGCACGGGTAGACTTGTTTCCCATCGGTTGCTTCAGGAACTCCATGAGCGGCTCGTACCGCTCAATGGCCTGATCCACCTTTGGGTTGGATCCCTTCGCGTAAGCGCCGATGGTAATCAAATCCTCGTTCCTACGGTACACTGCCAGCAAGTCTCGCGCCCGAGCGGCCAAAGAATACTGCGATTCTGAACAAAGATCGCGATTCAAGCGGCTCACACTCTCCAGAACGTCGATTGCCGGGAAATGATTTGCCGTCGCCAAGGCCCGAGTGAGCACGATGTGGCCGTCCAAAATACCGCGGGCCGCATCGGCTATGGGTTCGTTCATGTCGTCACCTTCTACCAAAACCGTGTAAAAAGCTGTAATCGCCCCTATCTCCCCTGCTCCTGTGCGCTCCATCAGCCTGGGCAGCATGGCAAAAACAGAAGGCGTATACCCGCGACTGCTTGGCGGCTCACCAATGGCGAGACCGACCTCTCGCTGCGCCATCGCAAAACGCGTCACAGAGTCCATCATGAACAGCACCTGCTTGCCTTGATCTCGAAAGTACTCAGCAATCGCCGTTGCCGTGAAGGCGGCACGCAAACGCACCAACGCCGGTTGATCTGAGGTAGACACCACGATCACCGACCGCTTCATCCCTTCCTCACCCAAATCCTTTTCCAAAAATTCGCGCAACTCACGCCCCCGTTCCCCGACAAGCGCAATCACGTTGACGTCGCTTTCAGCACCACGCGCCATCATGCCAAGCAGAGTCGACTTGCCGACGCCGCTCCCGGAAAAAATCCCCATACGCTGACCGCGACCGACTGGTGTAAAGACGTCGAGGGCCTTCACGCCTGTCGCAAAAGGATCGAGAATCCGCTGCCGTGTCAGGGGATGCGGCGGGGCGTTGCGAAGGGGAGCCACTGGCATCGGGCCCAAGGGCCCTTTACCATCAATCGGACGGGCGAGACCATCCAAAACACGTCCCTTCAGAGCATGCCCCACAGGGACACCTGTCGCATAACTAGAAGCGATCACCTCCGAGCCAACTCGGATGTTATCCATCTCACCCAGAGGCATCAACAAAAGACGATGCCCACGGAAACCGACGACCTCAGCAAAAATAGGAGGTTCGCTGGGAGAACAATTCACTTGGCAAACTTCGCCGAGCGACAGATTGGGCCCATCGGACTCCATGACCAGTCCGGTCACCTGGACAATGTGGCCGATACGCTGCGCCAAACGTCCTGAACGCAAACGATCCGCCAGCCTGTCACCAGCCCACAGTTCACCGTTCATAAGTGACAGAACATTAACTCAGCAGGCCTTCCACAGCCTTAAGTTTTGAAGACATCCGCCCGTCCAATACGCCGAACCGCGTTTTGACAAGACAATCGCCGGGAGCGAGATCGTTATTCTCGACGAGACGAAGAGTAGGAAATTTGTGCCGTAGCTCTTTATCAAATCCAGCGACTTTAGCTTCATCAGCCGCACACAATTGGATCTCCACGTTTTCTGCTCCGGGCGCAACATCTTCGAGCAAATCATTCACAACGCTGCGGACAAACGCAGAATCCACAGGTATGCCCGCGATTACCCGCGCGGTCGCCTCGGAGACAAGCCTTGGGAGAAGTGCGCGCATCTGGGCGAGCGACTCAGTATGACGCTCCACCACTTTGGACAGTGCGCCGTTGATGACACCGGACGCATCCGTACGTGCTTTCGCGAGCTCAGCTTCGGTGGCGCGACGCGCGTCTTCGCCACCGCTCTTATACGCCTCTTGCACAGCCTGATCCAACTGGGCAGAAGTATACGTGACAACCGGCGCTTGACCCACCAAATGGATGGACTTCGGCGGGCACGAAAAAACGAGAGTGGAGCGGGCGGCCTGCGACATCGGTTACTCCCCGCCATCCATGGAAATTTCCTCGGCCTCGTCTAACTTTCGCGCGACTGCGATCACAAGATCCTGGGCCTTCTCGACGTCCTTTGCGCGTTGAGGCGGAAGCATTTCAACTTCTTCTCGCACACCGGCAGCCTGACGTTTCGACATGATCTTGTAAAAAGCGGCGACAGTTTCGGGCTTTGCGCCCTTGAAAGCCTTGGCAAGATCGGAGATTTCCACCTCCTTGAGCACCTTTTGAAGGTCGCCGGGCAGCAAACGCGATAGATCTTCGAATCCGAACACCTTTTTCCGGATCGCTGTTCCAAGAGCGGCATTGCGCTGATCCATCGCGGAAAGAAGGCCCTTCTTGGTTTCCTTGTCCAAAGAGTTGAGAATGTCGGCACAGGCATCCACTCCACCCGCCTTTTGAATCCCCTGCTGCGTTCTCCGGTCAAAATAACGTTGGAGATTGGCGGATACCTTCTTAACCCATTCCCGAGAAGTGGGCTCCATGGTGCCAAGTCGCTCCACAACTTCCTCGCGCTGTTCGGGCGAGAGAAGACGAATCACATCCCCGGCCTTTTTCGGCTCCATAAAGGAAAGGATAAAGGCGATCGTCTGCATCTGCTCTGCGCGCAGCAGATTGAAAACCTGACGCCCATCCATTTCGGCGATGCCCTCGTCCAAATGCGAACTGGGAGCAACCCGAGACATCAATTTATCCGCGTGATAATCACCCTTGGCCACTTCAAGAGAGTGCTGCGTGAAATAAGTTCCACCAAGCGCAGCCTGAATGCCTGAGAAAACCACGGAGGAGAACTCTTCCAGAATTGCCTCGCGCATCTCAGGATCCACGTAAGGAATGGCAACCATCTCGCGAGCCACGGCCTCAAGTTGCTCGCCATTGAAGTGTCGCAGCAATTCCCCGGCCGAATCTGGGCCAAGAAGAATAAGAAATGCGGCCAGTTTTTGGGTCCGATTGAGGCTAGCGTAATTGGCAGTCATGAGGCCCGGTGGCAGAAAGTGTGAGTGGAATCTATTCGCGAAGGCGCGCTGAGCAAGTGGAGAAATCCGTCAAACAACTGAACTAGCTGTTCTCCTGAACCTTATCTGAATCCATCCAAGACCTCAGCGCGGCCCCAACGTTTTCAGGTTTGCGGCGGATCATGTCGTTAATCAAATCAACAGTGACGGGCTGGGGCATTGACATACCTCCCCCGATCCCTCCCTTGCCGGCGGGTAGCGCTTGCAAGCCGTCTGTTTCAGACTGAGCCGAGAGCATTTCCATCGGAATCTGGTCAGGCTTCGTCTTACGCAGCATACGCACAAACGCGCCGAAGAGAATCACTGCCACAAGCAGTGCTCCGGCATCCCGCAGAAGATCAGTGTGCCCGGCAATCGAATCGAGAAATCCTTCAGGGGCCTTTGGAGCGTCCTGGAAAGCCATTTCCTCGATTGAAATTTTGGTTTTCAAATCCTTCTGATCAAAGCCCAACGCATTGGCAACGACGCCGCGGAGCATTGCCTTGCGATCTTCACGTAACTTGTCGCGCTTGGCAGCGTCCTTCTCTTTGTCGATCGACGAGTCCGGCGCCACAACCACAGAAGCGGTGAGACTCTTCACACTGCCGGGTGATTTCACAGCGTTGGTGACCGTCTTATTAATCTCAAAGGACGTCGTCTTGTTCTTCTTGTTGGAGTCGCTGACTTTCTTCGTGCCGTTGGCAGTCTCCCCACCCGCAGCGGCGGGGATGTTGGTCGTCGTCCCCGCAGGTGCTGGCGCCGCCTCTGTTTCGTTGGTCGTCGTCGTATCGTCCGTCGTTGTTTCACTGCGAACAACCTGACCTTCGGGATCAAACTTCTCTTCACTCTTACTTAAAGCCTCGGACTCGAGCTCAGCCGATACGCGAACCACAGACTTACCCGGTCCGAGTACCTTGACGAGCATCGTGTCCACTTTGTTGGCAAAGTAATCTTCTACACTCCGACGCAGACGCATCTGACCTGTCGCGGGTCCCATCAATGGATCATCCTTGAGACCTTCCGTCAGATTCTGCCCCCGATTATCGACAACAGAAACATCTTCAGCCTTGAGCCCCTCAACAGAATTAGCAACCAGGAAGCGAATGGAATTCACCTGCTCCACGTTCAATGCGCCTTCGATAAAGACGGAGGCGGTGGGCTTGGTACGGGCATCTGTGAAGAGCAACCGATTCTCCGGCGTCACTACCATCACGCGAGCCGAACGCACCCCCTGCAACTGAGAGATGGTCCGAGAAAGCTCCCCCTGTAGGGCGCGACTGTAGTTGGTGCGCTGAATGAAGTCCGAAACACCAAAATTAGCGCGATCGAAGATTTCGAAGCCCACGCCCTCGCCGGAGGGAACGCCCTTCGCGGCAAGCGCCATGCGAACTTTGTGCACCTGATCGGAGGGAACGTATACGGCGGTGTCGTTGGCACCCATCTCGCTCTTGATGCCTAGTTCCTGGATGGAGGCCATCACAGAAGAGATGTCCTTGGGGCTGAGTCGCCCGTAGAGGAGTTGCATTTGGGGACGCTGAGACCACGCCACAAGGGCAATCATCCCAGCCACCACCGCCGCACCGGTCACCGCCAAAGTCACACGTTGGTTGATACCCAACTGAGACCACAGCTGCCGAAGTTGTTGAAGAATTGAATTCATCGGTCAAACGTTCGTCGTCACTCCCACAATCATCACACCTGCATGCGCATAATTTCCTGGTAGGACTCCACCAGCTTATTGCGCACTTCCACCATCAGCGAAAAAGCAATCCCCGCTTCGGACGACGCAATGGTCGCCTGATGCAAATTATTTGCCTCGCCCGTCAATACCTTCTGCTTCTCGACTTCTGCCGAACGCATTTTACCTTCCACCTCGGTCACCGCCTTATTCAGGAACGAGGAAAACTCCGAGCGCATCACCCCCCCAACGCCCATCGGCGGACCCGCCACGCCAAGGCCCGGCCCTTTCACTCCAGCGGCACCCATCCCAGCAGAAAGCGCATTAGACATTTCTTCAAGCTTCTGAAGCGGATTTGCTTCAGGCGATAAAACCGACGGTAAAGGGCCGACGCGCATAAATTATTTCCCGATGGTGAGGGCTTTCAATGCCAAGGTCCGCGAATTGCGGGCGACTGTCAGGTTTGCCTCGTAGGCGCGTGAAGCCCCCATGAGATCCACCATTTCGGTCGCGAGCTGAACATTCGGCATCCGAAGCATGCCATTAGCGTCGGCATGCGGATGTCCCGGGTTGTAAATAATTTCGCCCGGTGCCTTATCTGGCTTGATGGATCCCACGCGTACGCCGCGTTCAGCGGACTGCGCGCCGCCCATAATAGTTTCAAAGGTGACCATCCGCCGCTGATAGGGCCCACCATTAGCATCTTTAGTGGTGTAAGCGTTGGCGATGTTTTGAGCAACAATGTCCATGCGCACCTGCTCTGCCGTGAGTGCACTGGATGTGGCGTGAATGCCGCTGAGAAAGTTCATCTTAAAAAATTAAGCCTGAGTTGTTACACTTGGGTCCGGCCAGTAATCGCCATGCGAAGGGTCCGCATCGAGCCGCTTACAAAATCCACCATGGTTTCATACTCGGCACCATTTTTATTCATGGCGAGCAGCTCATCTTGGAGCACCACATTATTACCATCTTTCCTCTGCGAGGGAGAGTGCAAGTCGGCCGCAAAGCCGGGCCTCTGAACCGAGGCAGGCTTGCCTGCCTTCACAGCGTCTGCAAAGATCTTGTTGAAATCCTTGCTCATCTCCAGCCGCTTGAACCCTGGAGTCTCAATGTTGCCTAGATTTGAGGAAAAGATTTCCTGCCGCATTACTGCGACGTCCAGCATGACCTTGGAGCCGTCGTAGCTCGGGCTGGAGAAAATTTTGTCGATCATTGGGTGGCGAAGGAAGCATTGCCCGTGCCAAAACGGGCAATCGGAATAAGTTTAGACAGACGATGCGTGGATTGACTAGTTCAAACTAACGTAACGCAGCGCCCTGAACCGGAAGACGGAGAGAGGATTGCAAACCATTTGAGGAGGCATTCGCCCCTGAGCTAAGCCCCACGGAGGAAGCGGCATAAGCCTGACGAGCGAGTTCCCGCGCTTCCTGCGTCAACTGCACCGCGACGGGGCCCTGCGAGGTCTCAAGATACATCGAGCCGTCCTGGCGAACTTGAATTGCGTTCACAGCGCCCACAGGCTGCGCAGTTAATGCCGCTTCAACTTCAGGGGACTGCATCAATCGCTGATTGAGCGCTGCCGATTGCTGTTCAGCAGGAGACATGTTAGCACGACTTCCAGAAACCTTATTGAGGGCGCGCTCAAAAGCCTTAGCGTCGAGCGTTACGTTCCCAGAGGAGTTAGATGCCGAGCCCCCCACGCGGTTGATCAGAACATTAGCAAGCGAGGCGGCCCCAGAGGCGAGAAGCGGGATCATACCACCTGAAGTAGCAGGGAGCGTGCCATGCGTCCCCATTCCGGCAACGGTTGGCGGGACGGTGCGCGCAGTGCCACGCCAGGGGGCTGGAATTAGAGCATGGCCCTTTTGGGGCAAGGAACGCATGCACCAGCGTTTTCTCTGGTTGAAACAGGGTGCACTTGAACCCGTCCACCGGCACCTCCATCAGGTTGCTACATCTGTTTTTGGGGGAGCCAGCAACGGATAACACCAGACTACCACCTGCACCTAGCCGAAGATCAGAAGTCGCTCTGTCACAAGGTGCAACCGACCGTGATTGGTGAGCTTGGCAATGGAAACCTCGTTCAACACCTGCCCCTCAGGCACCAACAACATCCCCGAGGGCGTTACAATGCCACGCGCCAACTCCATCCCAGCCTTCAACTCTACCATCATCACTTCCTTCACATTCCGAGGCAGATTGGACACCCGATTTGTCCGAAAAAACAACCGCACCGCCTCAGGATCAAATCCTTTGCCAGATTCCTCCTGAATAAAGTCACAAGCCTGTTCCTTGGGCATTCCAGTTTGCACAAAAGCAACAGCCACAGCCAAACACCGCGCAGTCCAGGGAATGTTCTCGCCCGCCTGTCCGTCGGGATAACCCGTACCGTCAAAGCGTTCGTGATGCGCCCGGATAGTCGCACCAACCTCCTGAAGTTGATCCACAAACGCTGCGAGCGTCTGTCCAATGATTGTATGATGCCGGAGGAGAGCATGTTCCTCTGGCGAACAAACCTCTGGGCGCGTGAAAAGCTTGTGCAAAAGCGGTCGATCCAAGGCCACAAGACCAATGTCATAAATCCAGGCGCTCGTCATGAGCACATGCCGCTCCGCCTCCGTGAAAAATTCTGTGGAGGCCATGTTTCGACAAATCTCAACCACGGCCTGCGCCTGCTTCCCCAAAAGAGGGTAAAACGTGCTAATGAGTCGAAAACACAACCCAAGCGAATGCTCGAAGTTCTGTCGAAGAGCCTCATGCGCCCGATCGATTGCGACATTCTGCGCAGTCACTAACTCCAAATTTTGCCTGAGTGTCTCGTTCGCCTTTGCCAACTGCGCGTTCAATGCCCGACTTTCTGCCTGAAGTTGGTCGTTCTGAATCAGAAGCAAGTACCGATGCACCGCATTGTCCACGGTGGCCCTCACTTCCGCACGATTCCAGGGCTTGGGAAGGAAGCGATAAATCTCCCCCGTGTTGATGGCACCAATCAGCGTGTCCACGAGAAGCATGCCGGTGAGTAGCACCCGAGAACAGTACGGCTGGATTTCACGCACTTTCTCCAACAGATCCAACCCCTTCATACCAGGCATGTTCTGGTCCGAAATAACAACTGCAAACTCGTTTTCCTCAAGCTCTTTGAGCGCATCATCAGCACTCAAACAACACACCACCCGGTAAACATCCCGGTGCACAACCTCCCGCAGCGCCGCCAGGACGTCGGCGTCGTCGTCGACAAGAAGAATAGAGTGAGTGACAGTAGCGTTTGCAGTCATAAGGTTAGCCTTCCGCGTTAAACTCAGCCTCAGATGTATCCGAGACATAAGCTTTTTTCAAGGATTGTAACCTGTGATTTCCTGCAATTAACTCTGCTAACTCCCGACGATACACCTGCGCCACCAACCCTGCCGCATCAGCATTGCGCAACTCAGCCCTCTCCAAGGCAATAAGACGGGAAGCAAGATCCGGGTTTTGGCGAGTCAACCCCAGTCTCTTTCCGAGAGAAACGAGGCGTTGAAAGTCCTCAAGCTTTGCCTCATGGAGGACGCGCATCGATTCAAAATCTCTCATCTGGATGGCGTTTGCCTCCAACTGAGTAGTGCGCTCCAGCGCAGCCAGAAGATTCCAAAAAACAGTCAAGCCTGACTGTCGGGGCCTGCGTACGCTGGACATCCTTTTTTCCCGGTTGCCAGTCCGACTTTCAATAGAAAACAGCCGCTACACGGAGCAGCGGCTGATTTCTTTAGACCTCTACTTCCGGGGAAACGCGCAGCATTTCTTCCCAGGAGTCTCGGATGTCCTGAAGCATCTGAATGACAGCGGGTAGAGATTCGTTGTCCTTCTTCACGTTTGCTTCAAAAATACGGTCCAACATAAACCCATACAGAGCGTACATGCGATCCCCAAATTCAGAGTCCACCTCCAAATCAAGAGACTGCTGTAGCTCCCTCAATATCTGATGAGCCCGGATCAGGCCGTTATGAATTTCTTCGTTTCGCTTGACTGGGTTCTCCAGACTAAAACCATACTCGGCCTTATGAAGACCTTGCAGTGCACCATCATACAACATCAGCACAAGCATCCCCGGACTCGCCGTACTCACCGAGGCCTGCTTGTATAACTGAGCGAACTGAGTGTCCTGCATTTAAGAAGTATAGATGACCAGCGGCTAGCTGCCACTGATAATTTGAGAAACAACAGACGACACAACGGTATCAGAAGGATAGCCCTTGGAAGCAGAAAGTTCGCTACCACGGGAAACAGCTTCCACACGAATCACTTCATCGGAGCGCATGGAACGAATCAAACGAGACATGACTCCTGGCGGGGCGAATACGTTCTGATCTTCATCGCTGCGAACCTTCCGAGCCTGAACAGAAGGACGCGTATTGTGTGCGACCGGAGCTGAGGTCGGTGCGGTGGGGATCCCCACGGCAACGGGACGGATGGATTGAATACTCATAACAGTTATGTCGGCAGAGTTGGGGGATTCTTTAGTAAAAGTGTGCCCCGATCTTGAAATTGTCGGCTACCGCTGAAGACTCGCGTAGTTGGAGTAAGCTGCGAACTTCACAAACAAGCGAGGGCTCATCAGGACAGTCCCGCCATCGCTAGCGATGGGAAAATTGTCCCGGCACAGAACCTTTTGATACTCGCGGGCTGCGGCTGCCACGTTGGCGTTGCCAGAATCCAACAGGACGTCGCTTGCCCAATGAATGCGACCACTCTCGATGTCGACCAACTTGGAACGCACGCCTACCGAGACAGGCCGATAAGGAGAGTAGTGAGTGAGGTCAGTAAACATCACCCCCTCAACGCCATACTGATCTTTAAGTTTCCGAAACAAGTCACCCGGAATTGCTTCCACAGAAGACACATCCCGGAGGCCAATGAGCGTTTCCAGCTCAGCGCGAGAAAGCGGTACCACCTCGAACATTACTTTTTTGGAAAGCTCTGAGAGAAGCGCCGCGTCGATGTCCCTGAGAGCCTCGCCCGGGATGCGAGCGTGGTACACGGGGAGCATGGCCACACGCCGCATCACACGACCTGGGCTTGAGGGCAGAAACCAGTTTTGCGGTGCGTCAGCACGCTGCGGGACAGCCGCCACTTTATGGGACTGACAGCCCACAGCCGCCAAGGAACCCGCTGCTAGCAGGAAAATAGATTTCAGTTGCTTCATTTGAATGCCGCCGTTAGCTGCGAGGCCATGTTTGTGTAGCGCGACTGCGCCTGTTCCATCGCGATAAAGCCCGCCTCAAGACTCTTGCGTGTCTGCGCCAACGAGCGTGTATATGCATCAATCTGAGTCTGCAAACGCTTCGTCTGGCTTGTGAGCGAGGTCGTCGCAGAGGACACCAGCCCCGAGGTGCCTGTCAGGGCGGTCATTAGGTTGTAAATTCGCGTGGCGACCCCTTGCTGCGAACTGGCGGCCGTGGACACGCTTTTGTTCGCATTCATCAGCACGTCCACACTCGTCGGACTATTCGCCAGCGCGGAATCCAGCTTAGCGCTATCCGTGATGGACATCACCCCAGAAGAGTCGAACCCAATGCCAATCTTCGACATGCTGTCGTAACTTGAATTAACGCCCGTACCAGAAACGGACGTGTAAATCTTGCTTCGAATGCTAGACAACAGATTATTGATGTCCGAGCGACCGGAAAAAACACTAGTCTGCACCTTGCCATCTGAGCCCACCGTGATCTTGGTCGAGTCATCCAGCATCGTCTTCAGCGTGTTGTACGCCGAGATGAAAGTGTTGATCTTCGTCTTGTAATCCGCACCACTTCCAGTGACCTGAACATTGAAGTTGCCAGTGTTGGAAACCGTCAACTGCGTGGCACCATAGCCGTACTTGGAAATGTCGATGGTGGTAGAGTCACTCTGAAGACCCGTCCCAATGGAGGCTCCATTCACCGACAAATCGTAGGTAACGCCATTGCCGCGCGCCAAAGTACTGGTTCCAGGGGCCATCCCGAGGACGGCATCCAAGCCGGCTCCCGCCGTCACAGTCACCCCTGTGCTGCCAATCGCATTCGCAGTCAAAATGAGCCGACCGTGAACCGCGTCGATGGACGCAGTCACTCCCGTCGCCGAGGTGCCGTTAATGGCAGACACCACCGAACCAAGAGTCGATGTTGAGCCAAAAGAACCAACACTCACCCCATTGATGGACAAATCTCCCGTGCCAGTCAGGCCGCCTGAACCCACAAAGTCAGCAAGCGTGAGCTTCGCCAACGTCGCCGAAGGAAGCGATTGCGTGTACACAAAGTCACTAGCCGAGGAAGAAGCAGCAGAGTAACTCAACCCCATCGCCGCCAGAAAATTGCTCGTATCCCCGACCGCCCCGATGGATCCGGTCCCTCCGGAAGCGTCCAGACTCAACGCACCGCTTGTGGGACTGATCGTCGCCGTAAAGTTTGAATCGGAGTTTCCGTTAATCGTCTGCCCCGTCAGGGTCCCGCCAGAGCGAGAAAGCCCGAAGAACTGAGTCACGGTCTTTGAGAGATCCGCAGAGGAAATCGTGTACTGAGTGCCATTGATAGTGAACGTCCCCTCCGTCACCCCGTAAGCGGAAAGCGTGAGATCCCCAGCGGCAGTATCGTTGGGACGCAGCGTCTCCACGCCGCCCGTCAAGGTAGACGCTTTCCCCATGGAGGTCACATTGAACCCGTAGGTTCCAATCGAAGCGCCGCTGATCGTGGACACCGAGGCGTCGCTGGCATTCGTTAGAGTATCGACGGCACTTACTTTTGCGCTGCGAGGAAATCCAGCGAGGCCAGTCTGTAAACCCGTCGCGGCAGTGCTCAACGCCGTTAGATTCGTTTTAAGCGTATCGAAGGCTGATTGCGTCTTAGCAACCAAAGCCTGCTTAGATTTGAGCGTGTCCTGCGGGATCGTCTCAATCTGCATCAACTGGTCGACCGTGGTCTTCCAGTCCATTCCCGAAGCCAAGCCTGCGAGTTGAATGCCAGCCATAATTTATAAACGTGTAACGAAATGAAAGAGAAGCAGGAAGCGTACCTCGGGGCCCGCTGGGGCGAAGTTTCCACCCCCACTGTGGGCCGGACCAAGATAAACTCCCAGTAAAAAGGTCGGCAATCCGGGGTGTTTGCTTTAGGGATTTGCCTGCGCCGTCCCAAGCAATTCGCCAAGGCGCACCTTCAGCAACTCCGCCGGCCACTGCCCAGGCACCTGCGCCCGATCCAAATACCCATAGTTCAAAACCGAACCGCAACTCCCCAACACTAACCGGGACACCTGCCCATAGGGCCCCATCCCCATCACCGAAAGTTGGCCGGGCGCTTGCCGCTGACGCTCGTTCAAAAACTCCAACAATCGCGCGAGATCCGTCGGCGTCGTGACGGTAGCCGCGACTTTTACCAGACTAGGGCGACAGCATTGAGCGAGGGCGAAGCGCTCTTCGAGCAAGTCAAGCGCAGGCGTCCCCGCGAAGTGATGGTCCGAAACGATCGTGCGCACGCCAAGCTCCGAGGCGTAGGCAATTTCTTCCGCCAGAACATCAAGCGAACGAACCTCGAAATCCACCCACTGGACAAGCGGCAAAAATTGCCTGAACAGCGCACAACGTCGATCCCGCGCGAGGTTCGGGGCCATACCTCCCTCCTCAGGGTGGCGCACCGTGAGAAGCAACGGTGCCCTTAGAAAGGGGACTGCTCTCTGCAAAGCGTCAAGGCTCAATGGATCCTCGCAGAAGGCGTCCACACGCAGTTCAAGAACATCGACCCGCCCCGGATCGAGTCTGAGCGCGCATTGGAGCGCGGCCGGCGAGTGGATCGTGCCAACAACCAGGGGCGCTCGAAACAAGTCAGCGGGGCGGTTCATGGGAGAAAGCATTCTCAGGAGGCGGCCAAAACTCAACTGGAACTAAACATCGGCCATACCTCGCAAGGCTTTTCCTCGCAGGCTTGCCTTCTGGGCGCTTGAAACAGAAAGTTCAGGGCCGCTTTTATGTCCGAGCTTTCTAAGACCTACGAACCCCAGGCAATTGAAGAGAAATGGTATGCCGCTTGGCTAGCTGATGGCTGCTTCAGCGCACGACCCGAGCGCGTTGGGGCTGAGCGTCCCGCCTACTCCATCGTCATCCCGCCGCCGAACGTCACTGGGGTACTCACCCTAGGCCACGTCCTCAACAACACCATCCAGGACATCCTCGCTCGCCGCGCCCGCATGCAGGGCAAGGAAGTCCTGTGGCTCCCCGGCACCGACCACGCCGGCATCGCAACCCAGACGGTCGTAGAACGCACCTTGAAGAAATCAGGTGAAATCCGCCACAGGGACGACCTTGGGCGCGACAAGTTTCTAGATAAGGTTTGGGAGTGGAAAGACAAGCACGGCGGCATCATCATCCAGCAGCTCAAGAAGTTGGGTGCCACTTGCGACGGGGATCGAGAGCGCTTCACGATGGATCCTGGGTACTCTGCCTGCGTGCAGCGTGTGTTTGC
>CAIWVL010000121.1 GCA_903916085.1 uncultured Spartobacteria bacterium | reverse complement strand
GAGCCTGCACCGTAATCACGTCCGGCTCAGGAAGGAGCGCTCCAAACCGCAGCGCCCAACTTCCGCCCGGCCCGGCATAGGCCACTTCCACAGGTTCCCGCACACCTTCTGGCCAAAAGCTCCACTCTGCAAGTGGCTTCGGGTCACGGGCTGCGGTTCTGATGAGGGCCAGGTCCTCTTCTTTGTCTAGCGCGAAAAAGTCGGCCCCCTCAGCTGGAACAAGGACTGAGCCGTCTTCAGGCAACGGCTCCATGGGCACCATCCGAATGCCGCCAGTTTCCCAGCGCAAACGCACCTCCTTGTGGGAGCTTTGCGCCAAAGAGGCTGCCCCGCCCACAAATTGCTGGAACTGTTCCATGCGCTCACGCAGGCGTTGTTCGGCAAAAAGGCCGCGCATACTGGGCATCGCGAGGCTGAGCATTAGGAGCCCGATCACGACGGCTAAACTAACTTCCAAAAGGGTAAAACCAGTTAAGGTTGGGAGGCTTCGATTCCTCACAAATCAGCTCCAGCCCTTGCGGGTTCTTCAGATTTCAAGCGGGGCACGGCTTCACAAACGGTTCGCCAGCCAGGAAAACTCCAAGTGTTTGGAAAACCCTTACATTGAATGGGTTTAGCGAGCTGCACACGGCAATCCACGCCGTCGAGAAAAATACATTCTCCATTCGGCTTGTCCTTCAACGCGAGACCGTCCCGTTGCGGCCGAATACGGGCGTACTCCTGGATGAACTCGAACTCCGTCATCTTTAATAGATCCGCCATTGCGCGGATTTCGCCATCGCCAATTTTCACTTGGCCGGGCCAGCGGCAACAAGCGGTACAGCGCTGGCAGTCATAGTGCACATCAAAGGCCATAGATTTGAGCAGCGGAAGGAAAGCGGTAAACTTTGGGCGTACGGTCAATCACGGCACTCGCAGACCGACTGGGAGCAGGATTAAGAATCTCAAGCGGACGTCGCGAAGGCCGACTCCTTTTATTAGCGTCTTTTTCAGACAAAGCCAGCCCCACCATTGCTTCGGCTCACTTGACTTTATGCCCTAGTCAAAGCTCTGATTCTCTCTCGCATGAAACTCGCCTCACGACTCACAGCCATCGCTACCATGGCCCTCCCCGGTGCAGCGTCCACTGCCAGTGCAGCCGTGGACTTTGCGAAGGACATCCAACCCATTTTGGAGAACAACTGCGTCTCCTGCCATCGCGAGGGCCACGTGAAAGGAGGCGTTCGGCTGGATACATTCAAACAAGCAACCACAACCGGTGATAACGGCCCTGCCCTCGTTCCCGGCAAAGCCGCCAAAAGCCCCATGTACACCACCTTGGTGCTCCCCGATGACGACGATCTTTTGATGCCTCCCAAGAAGAAGGGCGGCCCACTTCCCAAAGAAACGGCCGAACTCATGCGCACCTGGATTGAAGAAGGCGCAAACTGGCCCGAAAACCTCACCTTGGTTTCTAAGAAGAAAGAGGAAACCACCAAAGTCGATGAGACCCAACTTGTCGCCGACATTCACGCTCGCGTAACCGCGAACTCTCCGGCGCTCGCAGAAAAGGAGATGACTCCCTACTCCGAAAAAATTGCGGGCACCGAGGTCACCTTTGATTTAGTCACCATCCCCAGCGGCAAGTTCAAGATGGGCAGTCCAGAAAGCGAAGCTGGTCGTAATGCCGACGAGGGCCCGCAGCACACTGTGGAAATCGCTCCTTTTTGGATGGGCAAATGCGAGGTCACATGGAACGAGTTTGAGCTGTTCATGTACCCGACGGAAGAAAAGCGCATTCGGGCGAGCCGCAAGGTCGATCCGAAACTCAACGACCTCACCGACGCCAGCTCTCGCCCAACGCAGCCCTACGTGGAAATGAGCTTTGGCATGGGCAAAGACGGGTTCCCCGCCATCTCCATGACGCAGCACGCCGCCAACAAGTACTGCGAATGGCTCACTGCGAAGACGGGCCACTTTTACCGCCTGCCCACCGAGGCGGAGTGGGAGTACGCTGCGCGCGCAGGAACGACAACGGCGTACTTCTGGGGCGATGACGCCTCGCAGATCGACGATTACTGCTGGTGGGCAAACAACAGCGAAGGCAAGTACCAGAAGGTAGGCCGTAAAAAGCCGAATCCCTGGGGTTTGCACGATATTCTGGGGAACGTGATCGAGTGGACCTTGGACCAGTACTCCCCCGAAACGTACGCCTCTTCGGCCGCCTCAAACCCTTGGGTAAAATCCACCAAACCCTACCCTCACGTCGCCCGTGGCGGTTCTTGGGATGATGATTCCGCAGAAAAACTCCGCATTGCGGCACGTCGCTTCTCGGATCCCGATTGGAAAATCCAAGACCCGCAGTTCCCAAAGAGCATCTGGTACCACACCGACGCTCAGTTCCTAGGGTTCCGCGTAGTGCGCCCCCTCAAGACCCCTTCGCCAGAGGAGATGCAGAAGTACTGGAACAGCGGGGTAGAGCGGGATTAACGCCTGTCAGCACATTCTGATTCAAGGCGCACTGGAATCAAGGTGACCCGCCCCGGGCGCAGGCAAAATGCTTGCGATCCCAGGCGTCAATTCGGCAGCACGGACAAGAAGTCGCATCTAGCCTCGGGAGCGCACTTCTACTTGCTCCGTTGATGCCCGCGCTGGCCCCCCGGCAGGGGTGCGTTTATGGAATTGCGTGCGCACTGGTGGTTGAGCGCAAGCGATACCACCAGATTCAAGTGTATGCACCAATGCCCCCTGGCAGGGATGCTAGCCTCGAATCCTCGCGAACATCAGCCACGCCAAGGTCAAAGTGCGCCGCACTCTACTTCGGACTTTCGCCTGCCATGCTGTTGGACTGGGGCAACGATTATCTCTTCAATCAGAACGAAACTTGACCTGATTTGCGATCTTAGCAGGCGATACGGTGAGATTGTTCGGATTGCTAGAAGGTTCTAGCAGGCAGCCGAACCGGAGGTCTCAGAGCAGACTTCCTCAATCATTTCCGCGGACGCTTACCGCCCTGTTCTTTAACTTCTGAGTTCACGGAGGGCTCTGGGTCCGTCCACTCCTCAACCGCGACACCTTCCACTGGATCGATCCCGAGATCGATAACCTGTAGCAGGTCACTCAGGTTTGGAACACTAGAGGTTTCCTTGCGATGAAGTTCACGAAGCGCTTCGCGAATGACTTCACTTGCCGAGGTATAGAGACCTGTAGCCACTTTTGTCTGAACCCATTCTTCTAGTTCAGGGGTCAATGAAACATTCATAAGACGCACTCTACGCTAACCACAAAACATGTCAAAGTTGGACATTCGGCGTGCACGACCTGGTGCTCCACTTGGTGGGCAACGCTCAAAGGCACCGGGCCCTTTAAGCTCTACCCGAGGGCCGCATGCTCGATCGGATTTCAAACGGCTTGGAAAGACTGGATTTTGAGCTAGCCTCCACTTTCCAGTTTATGAAGCGTCAGACTCAAACCTCGCCCCAAGTAGCAGATCCATCCCCTTCTGCAATGCGTGCCATGTGGTCGCTTTTCATCATGCCAAGCCTAGCCTTAGCAGTGGTGGCAGCGGGGGTGCTGGCACCTGCCTCGCTCGAGGCGCAGGAGGCACCGCTGATTACGATCACTAAGAGCGATAAAATTGCCCTTGGTCTCAACGCCATTAGCGGCCCCGAGGGAGTCAACATCTCCCAAGTTTTACAAAAGGACCTTCAGCTTTCGGGCACTTTTACCATCAGCCTCCCAGCCACCGCGAACTATCTCATTTCCGGCGTAAACTCAGGGAGTAGCCTGCGCGGACTCATGACAGAGCGCGGCGGTCGCGTCGTCCTGGAACGCTCCTATCAAGGCACTGCACGTGCTCAAGCGCATGCCTTCGCCAACGACATTTTAGAAACCATTACAGGCGTGCGCGGCATCGCAGGTTCACGCATCGCTTTCGTTTCTAACCGCTCTGGCAGCAAAGAGATCTACCTTGTAGACGCCGATGGCGGTAACATGGAGCAACGCACGCGGGACTCAAACATCAGCGTGTCCCCCCGTTTGTCCCCGGACGGACGTCGCCTTGCTTACACCGGTTACCAAAGTGGATACGCCGATGTCTACGAAATCGACCTCGCCTCTGGCTCCCGACGCCGGATCATGAAGTATCCCGGCACAAACTCGGGAGCGTGCTATTCTCCTGATGGCAATCGTTTTGCAGTTACCTTAAGCAAAGATGGCAACCCAGAGTTGTACGTCACCGGTTCCAGCGGCGACTCTCCCCGGCGGCTCACCATGACCTCAGGGGTCGAAAGCTCTCCGAGCTGGTCGCCAGACGGTCGAGAGATCATCTACTCCAGTGATTCGAGCGGCAGCCCGATGCTATACCGCATCTCGGCCTCCGGTGGATCACCCTCACAGATCCGCACCGGACATTCCTACAACACGGAACCAAACTGGTCACCCGACGGCAAACGAGTCGCATTCAACGTACGCGAAGGCGGCACGTTCCAGGTCGCTGTGCTGGAACTTGGCAGCGGCCAGGTGCGTCTTCTTGGCGAGGGACAGGATCCCGTTTGGGGACCGGATTCGCGCCATGTTGTCTACGCAAACTCAGGCTCCCTCGTGCTGCTGGACGTTGTCACGTCCCAGCGCAACGCCATTGTCAGCGGCCTTGGCAAGATCTCCGAACCCACCTGGGCGCGGTAGTTGCCACCTCCGATGATGTCCCTTCCCGCCCTCGCGGCAGAACTCCTGCGCACCGCCCCGCTCGTGTACCATGCGCCTACCCGCAAGGATCAACTCCAACGGGTAAAGTATTTTGCACGGGCTCTGTTTTTCTGGAGGGAAACCTCAGAATGGCTGGCTCTTTTGCGCGCCCCACGGTTCGCAAAGCTGGTGGAATGCCGCCCACGGGTGTACAGCCGCCTGCAACGCCCCTACCTCACCTGCCAACTGACAACGGCGCAGAAAATGGCTGCGCTGCGAGCCCACTACGCGTTCGTCGCCGAACAACTGCCGGAAGCTGTTTTTGCTGCCATCTCTCAAAATTCGCATTGGCCCTTAGCCACGCTCATCCTTGATGAAACCGAAACCATCGGTGTGGCCCTGCGTTTCTGCGGCTATGAAAAGGAAGGTGAGCTCAGTGTTTCGCTGCGCAGCGAGACGACTCACGAATGGATCTGCTCGATCAGCTTCACAGTGGCGCAATGGAGCCCAGACCAGCGGGAAATCCAGATTGGCGGCCTGCAAGGGCACGGTTTTTCTGACGAAAAAGCGCGCACAATTAGCATTACGCGGGGGATGAAAGGACTTCGCCCCAAGGCGCTCGTGCTCTTCGCGCTCCAGCAACTTGCTATTCAGTGGAAGGCCACTCGTCTGAGCGCTGTCAGCAACGACTTGCACATCTACCGCTCGATCCAAAAGCGCCGCGATTTACACGCTGACTACAATACGTTTTGGGAGGAATCCGGCGGTACACTTGAAGCGGACGGCCTGTTTAGTCTGCCGATCGTGCCTCCCGTGCGCGACATGGCGGACATCAAGCCCAACAAGCGCTCCACGTACCGTCAGCGTTACGCCCTGCTCGACACCCTGGGTGCTGACATTCGCGCGTCCATCGCCTGCTCCTGAGGAACCTAGGCTCAGGCAGAATCCTCGAGTGCACCCTACGGGATGATTCCATTGTCCTGATTCCTCTGAAGACTCTCTGGACTCCCGTAGAATTCTCTCAGAGTGAGAGGAACTCTGAATTAAATAAAAAGAAGTAGAGTCATCAGAAAGGCGTCAATTTTTGAAGATCTCTTTCGAAGGATACCGCTCCAGCGGTTACTGCTGCATTCGAAAAAACTCGCGCACCACTGGCCGCAAGAAGAACGCCCCGCCTCGTGTAGCGCATTAATCCCATGAAAAATGACTTCAAAGGCAACAAACAATTCCTGCCAAGCAAACTGTGCGCGGTTTGTGGCCGCACCATGACATGGCGCAAGTCATGGTCAAAAAATTGGGACTCGGTGCTCTACTGCTCCGATAAGTGTCGGGCCAAAAAGAACGCCTCCAAAACAACCGCCTAGCCCAGAGTCATTAACCCGCCCGCGCCGTGAATTGACGCCGCGTTCAAGGCACATTCCCCTTTTCTGGAAGACTGCAAGCCATGACGACGATTTTACAGCCATTCCTGAGCTCGTGTCCGCTAGAAGTTCCCCCTGCAACAAAACATTTCAGCCGCCCTCAAGACCTGCTAGGAAAAGGAGGTTCTTGTACGAGAGAGCTGTCCAGCTCTGGAACTTCAATCTATTATTAGCATTATGCCCCCAAAAGAAGGACAGATCAAATCCCTGCTTCCCTATGACACCAGTCGAGGGGGACAAGTCATTTCACAAATTGACCTTTCTGTTATTGACAGCAATCGGAAAAGCAAATTGTACAATTACGCGTCTTCAAAAATGGAAGACATCAAGAAGCAATACGACGACACTATTGCGTTGTGGGAATGGAACGAGTTCGTGGATTCATTCAAAATCGGATTCGAACCGGTGATTGGCAAAACATATTACCTCTATGAAGCAAGCACCAAGTTCCTTTCAATCCTAAGCCCTGCTGAATTTAAGAAAGAATGCGTTGGAATCACCAAACTCAACAGCGATGGGTATTGGGAGAAAATCAACAAGTAACGGTTAAGCCGCGCGCCGTTGTGCCCTTGAGGGAGGGGATTTCCAGTTCTGGTTGCCCCCCCTTCTGAGCCACGTTCCTGAAACACGGAGCCAACCGCTCTCCAGGTACACCTATCCGAGCCCTCCTTCTGTTTCCCCCAAACCACCTGCTGTGAACCCCACTCGTTATCAACGCATCCGTCTTTGGGCTGGCATCACGTCGATCGGAACAAACCTTGCCCTGATCTGGGTGCTCGCCATCACGTCCACACTCTGGGCAGAGCGGTTTGCGAGTGTCCCCTCCACGGCGCTCGCTTTCTTGGCAGCCGCAACGCTCATCACTCTCGCGAACCTGCCATTTGACATCCTCACCGGCGACGCGGTGGAACGTGCAGCGGGTCGTGTGTCGCAACCGACCGCAAACTGGATAAGAGATTGGGCCCGCGGGCGAGCTCAAACGTTGTTGGGGCTCTGGACGGGCATGATGTTTTTCTCGTTCCTCCCTCAACTCCCGCAAGGCGCGATGCGGTGGGTAATGCTGGTTGCGGCCGTTGTGACGCTCGTCTTGTTTTTATGGGTTCCAGCCGGTCGGCCCGCCGCTAAGGGATCTTCCACGGAGGAATTTGAAAAGAATCTGTGTTTGGAGCTGAAGCACCTCGGATTGAAAGCCCGGCAGATTCGTTGGTTTGATCTTGGCGATTCCGAAACAGTTACCGGCTGCATCGTTCCGCGCGGAGTTCTTTCCCTCTCTGACACTGTCGCCCAGCAGCTGACGCCAAGGGAGGCCGCGCTCATGGCGGCACGCGAGGAATCCTACAGGAGGTCAGGCACTTGGGTTCTGCTTTTGCTCATTGTGGCGGCTTGGACTTTGTTCGGAATCCTTTTAGCGCGAGTCACCCCCAGTCTCAGCCCTGTACAGGCCGGTTTGAATGGGGCAGCGGTGATGAGTTCCTGGTGTTTCTTGGCCCTTCTCATCTGGCCCTCTTTGAACAGAGCTTGGATGCGGAAGGCTGACGCATTTCTTCTTTCACTGGCGACGCCGACTGAAGTGCAGAGCCTTTTCACAAAAATCCAGCGCCTCAACGCCACAGACATCACCCTATCGTCCACCAAGACCCTCGTGTTCCACCCGATCCCACCGCTAGAAGAGCGCTTAAACCGACTGTCATGAATCAAGCCTCCCAAATAATAAATTCTCAAGAAGAAAGTCAAAGCATAAATTTCAACAAGCAAACCTGCTAATCAAACAATATAAACTCAAATGTAATCAAGGATTTCGATTAAAATCAAAATGACTTCAATACCAATGAAAGACTTCACAGTAAAATCGGAATCAAAAGATTGCTGACTTTCAACTAGGATGAGTATGCAGAAAAAGAATAACAAAATGATGATAATTAAATTTCAATGAATAGCAGTAGGAAATTATCCGAAGATCTTGAACAGTTAAAATATGCACAGGGCTCAAATACGACCTAAATAGTCTTTAAGAATATACTCTTATAAGAGTAAATATATTATAACATGAGAAGCAAAGACACCATTCTACTTGAAAGTTTATATAATAGAGTTTTAAATG
>CAIWVL010000120.1 GCA_903916085.1 uncultured Spartobacteria bacterium | reverse complement strand
TATAAACTGCCGAGCAGCAGGCGAGACCTCGGAGGATACATTGCCGCTTGGGCGTAGGCGTTCTGATTCAGAACGATTTCCGCCGCCGAGACGTCGGTATCGGCGAGATCGTCGATAATCAACAATGGCAACCCAGAAGCAGTCAGTGCCTTCCGATAAGCCGCTGTGAAATGATAGCCATCCAGCACCACCCAGTTAGCGGAGTGTTCACGGGCTAGCGTCACCACCTCTGCGGCCTCCTCTAGACTACCCTGCTCTGACTCCAATAGTACCAGCTCCACTTGTTCCTCGCGAAGACGCTCCTCGATCGCCAACGCCAGTGAGTGCGTTAGCAGCAATACACGACCGCCTCGCAATCTCCAAACCTGGGCCAGCGCGAGGCAACGCATGAGGTGCCCAACGCCCATGAGTGATCCCGCGTCTGCGCGGATGCAAAGAACCCCGCTGCCGAATGAATTACTCATCTGCACAAACAAGAGACCGTAGTTGAGGAAGTCAAGCCCGTCTCACTGTTATCAGCAGGTACAGCATACCCACCACCCATAGTAAATTCTCCTCGAGTTGTTCAAAAGCTTAATCGACCCTACGCCCATTTAAAAATGCCACAAAACATCAGCTTCCATCGAATAGTCTCACCTTGTAAAATAGCTGTATTACTTAAAATATCGCATGATGGATTAATTTAGCTGGACACTCCTCATCGAAGTTGACAGAAGCAACTCCTCGTGAACGCCCTGCACTTAGGCTAAAGAAGTCGTGTCAGTGGGGCAAAAAGTAGGTTCTATTCGTTATTGCGTCCCATTCTCCTGTGTTCATTCCCGATTCACTTGCCATCATCGCCGGTAATGGCGTCTACCCGCACGCCATGGTCCGTGGAGCGCGGGCCGCAGGCGTACGCAGAATCGTAGTGGCCGCCTTTCAAAACGAAACGGATCCAGGTCTGTCAGCTCTCGTAGACGAAATAGAGTGGATGCGTGTCGGCCAGCTCGGGAAGATGATTGGTTTTCTCAAAAACTCCGGCGCAAGCCACGCCGTCATGAGCGGCCAAATTGCGCCTAAAAACCTCTTTGACCTCCGTCCCGACCTCAAAGCCCTCATGCTTCTGGCGAGACTCCCGGAACGCAACGCCGAGTCCATCTTCGGGGCCATCGCCAACGCCATGGCTGAGGCCGGTATTGAGCTTCTGCCAGCCACGACTTTCATGGAAGAATGCCTTGCTCAGGAAGGCGTCATCGCGGGCCCCGCGCCCGGCCGAAAAGAGCAGGCCGACATCACTTTCGGCTTCCGAATTGCCAAGGAAAGCAGCCGTTTAGACATTGGCCAAACTGTGGTGGTCAAGGGCGGTACCGTACTGGCGGTCGAGGCGTTTGAGGGGACTAACGCTGCCATCCTGCGCGGTGGTTCTCTGGGAAAAAAAGGAGCTGTGATGGTAAAAGTCTCCAAGCCTGGACAGGATTTGCGCTTTGACGTTCCAGTGATCGGCCCAGTCACCCTAGAAACGGCACGGGAAGCGGGCCTTACCGTCATCGGGATTGAAGCAGGCCAGACGCTTCTCCTTGAGCGCGAAGTTCTTTGCGCCCAAGCGGCCGCCCACAAGGTTACGATCTACGGGATCAAACCGTAGCGAACAGGAGCCAGGGCTGAGTTGGATCCGAGGGGCGGAGCGACTGAGTTACCTCGTGGATCCGTCAGGAGCGACAAACTCGCGATCCGCATTCTTGGGCGGATGGTCCATGGGCCCTAGGCGCATGGAGGAGAGAGATTTGTTTTTGCGTTCATTCTCACCTTGCCCATCTTGATGAAAGCCCTGAAGCGCAAAGGTTCGTGAATTAAATCACGAAAGTAAACTAAGTGTACACTAAGTTGCTCCTTGAGTAAAAGGAGCGGAGTCTACGGGGCTCGAACCCGCAACCTCCGCCGTGACAGGGCGGCGCTCTAACCAATTGAGCTAAGACTCCTTGAAGGAGGGAATACGTTAATTGTGGAGACTCACGGGCGCAACCAATTATTTAAGAAAACACACACTTTTTAACGTACCACCCACCACTCCCTGACTAGATTACAGCACAGTCTGTTCAACCCCAAGCCTTTGAAGCACCTCCAAAGGCGGCCCGTCGAATGTCGCTGAAGGCGTGTTCCCCACATAACCTATCGCCTGCCAGCCAGCCGGCGTACTGAAGTAAGCGCCCATGGATAAACTTCTCACCTTCAGAAAGAAACGCGCTGCCTGCTTAAATTCAGGGCGGGCACTCGCCGGGTTACAAATGTCATCACAAATGGCCCCCTGCCCGGTGTCATCAAGTTTTGCAAAGGACTTCTGGAAGCGCTTTTGCGACTCAGCTTCCATCCAAACAATGCCCTCCAGAACCAAGGGGCGATCACCTTGCTGAACGGGATAGGGAGCGCTGATCCATTCATCAATGAACCCGGGAATGCCCAGGGTGCTCGCCGCTGGACCGAAGGAATCCGCAGGCAGGATAACGTCGCACAGAGCGGCAAGCAGGGCAGTCTGCGAGGCGTCCAGGGTAAGAGGCCACACATCACCAGGGTTATACTGACGGGTGAGATCAGGATCGGTACCGTAACCCGTTGCAGAAACGGAGGAGGACGTGCCAGCGGGAGCAAGCGGTCCAGCGGCAAACAGTTCAGCCTCACTTGTGGCCATGGCGGCGGCGGTTGCAGCAAACCATTTGAAGACATCGCGGCGAGAAAGCCTGGGGCGATCAGATTCGGTCATAACAGTAGGAAGTTTTTAACAAACTCGATTTAGAGGTTCCCACGACGGGCTTCCTCAATGAGGTAATCCCCTGCGCGCCAGGCGAGAGCCATAATCGTGAGGGTCGGATTTTTGTCCGCGTTAGAGGCAAAGGGAGCACCGTCGCAGATGAAGAGATTTTTTACATCCCAAGTTTGGTTCCAGCGATTGCAGACAGAGCGCTTGGCATCCTCGCCCATGATGGCCCCGCCCACCTCGTGGATTACTTTTCCGCCGGGTTCGATGTACTCCAGTGGATCATTAGACTTGGGTTTGCGGACTGTGCCTCCCATAGACTCGATGAGCTCCGTGAACGTCTTTCGAGCATGGGCCACCTGGTTCAGTTCATGCTGGCTCCATTTCCAGTGCCAACGTAGCACAGGAATCCCCCATTTGTCTTTCACCTCCGGATCCAACTCACAGAAGCTGTTCTCGTTAGGAATCATGTCACCCCGACAGGAATAGCCCACAAACGAGCCGTAATACCGGCGCGCCTCCTCCTTGAGTTTGGTGCCATACGCACCTTGAATGAAGTCGTCGGGAACTGGATTGCCTCCTGAGGGCATGTGACGCGAGCCACCAAGTTCAATGTGGTAACCCCGTGGGAAATCCATGCGCCCCGCCGCCTGCTCTTGGTAGAGCCACCAGGGAGAATAGAAATGGCCACCTCCCGCGCCATCCTCATTATGGGGCGGGCAATTTTCGAGCATCGGAATCTGGCCACCCACACTGGTGCCGACGGTGTCCATGATGTATTTACCCACGAGGCCGCTAGAGTTTGCAATCCCCTTGCCGCCCTGTGAGTTCAGCAAAATGCGCACGGTCTCGCCGCTGCTTGCCGCGAGGACAACCACCCGACCGGAGACGCGCATTTCCTTACCCGTCGTTTTGTCGACGTAGAGTACTCCGGTTGCCTTGCCCTCAGAGTTCAGGAGCACCTCCCGGGCGTGTGCATTGGCGATGATGTCCAAATTACCCGTAGCCAGGGCTGGCGGTAGGTGCACAGTGGTGGACTGGTAGTTCGCACCGATACTGCACCCGCGGCCGCAATCTGTGGCCCAGAAACAGGCAGCGCGGGCGCGCATGGCGTCCTGAACGATGCGCTGTGCAAAGGGGTTGTTGGGGTGTAGTTTGGCAGGAAGGGTTTGCCAGTCCAGAGGACGTGTCAGCACGGCTCGGTGGATGGGCATGAAGGGGATACCTAATTTTTTGCCGTACTTTTGAGCGACGAGCTCGGCAATCCGGCCCTTGGGGGGCGGAAGCAAGACGCCAGCGGGTGAGTCCGGAGTGTTTTCCATGCCGGAGTTGGTTCCATAAACACCGACGAGCATTTCGGCGCGGGTGTAGTATGGATCCACCTCGGCGTAGGTAAAAGGCCAGTCGAAACCTAAGCCATCTCGGGAGCGGGGCTTAAAATCGTAGGGACCATTTCTGAGCGAAATACGCCCCCAATGGTTGGTACGGCCCCCGAGCATCCGCGGACGCCACCAATGGAACTGTTCTTCTTTTTTCTCAGAGGCCTGAGTGTAAGGTTCGCCAGGCACCTGCCAGCCGCCGTCCACGGTTGAGTCAAAGAAGCCGAAGTTTTTGTCAGGTGTAGCGACTCCCCGCAGGGGGGCTTGGTCCGGGCGCTGAAACATGGGGGTTTCACGGACGGGATCGTAATCACGTCCAGCTTCGAGCATGACACACTTCAGGCCGGCCAAGGTCAGGGTGTAGGCCATCTGCCCGCCACCGGCGCCGGAACCGACAATAACGACGTCGTAGGAGGGTTGGGATTTTGAGGAGGTAATAACGGGCATAAGGAATTTCTCGAGGAGTAGGGAGAGGGACAGGATTCTCAACCGCAAACGGCATTTAGAAAGGAGGAGTGTTTAAAAACAGGCACTGTCCCTGGCGAGATTGAAGGAGGGGAACCGACTAGCCCAACGTAAAAGAAGCGCCAGTGTTAATGTACTCAGTTCCCGGGCAGAACGCACCGCTTCCAATCGGGATAAGCGTGAACCCGGGCAATGTAGTCGATGCACTGAGCGCGTTCTGGAGCTGGCGCAATACACCAGTCCCAGGCCAGCGCAGGCATGGGTAAATTGACCCCGCTGAGTACGTCCCAAGTCTGGGCCGCGTCTGATGCAGGCGGACCGCCGTTTATTTCTTGGACTGGAACGGCGCGCCAAGTGGTGTCGGTGATTAGAGCAGTCTGTCCGGGAAGACGTTGTAAGTATTCGAGATGCGCAAGGATGAGTTGAGTTTTCATGGCTGCGACCTCGGCTTCGGGATGGGAGTGCGCAAGAAAATGGCTCGGCACCCAAGACAACTGAGAGAGGAGATTCACCGAAACGCTTAGGTCAAGGTGGGAATCGTTGAGGAACCAGGCGGGGTTGGAGCGCGGCAAGGGTAGATCAGGCCGACGCTGGGCCGCAGCGAGCCCAGCGGCGACACCCGTGACGTCCAAGGCCAGCAGGCGCACGTTGGAAAAGCGACTTGCCGCGAAACGGCAGGGAAGCGAGTGCACAATGTCAGCCAAGATCACTTCCTCGAACATTGCAGAGAGCTCCCTAAGAGGAATGTCGTGGAGCAGTCCAGCACCAAAGAGCAAAGCCTTGCGGCGCTCCGGAGCTTGGCGTGCGGCGGAAAGGATTGCAGCCTTGGTGTGCTGAAGATGAGGAAACCAGGCAGCCCGACAGCGCTTAAAGCGCGCTCGGACCTGAATCGTGGACTTCAAAAAGCCCATAGAACGGGCGATTCGGGAGCATGGAGTTAGGCAAAATTCGAGCAGTTCAAGAATCACGGCAACAAAGAGGACGGACACGCGCAGGCGCCGAATTGACACGACGCGCCTTGAACTTTAGCTCAAGTATCAATCTATGAGAAAGATCGTAGCGTCATTTTTACCAGCCGCTGTTTTGAGCAGCGCTTTGATGGGCCTTTCTGGGTGCGTCACAGAGGACCCTAGCCTGCCGTCTTACCCCAGCGCCATGCGCGGGCAGGCAATGCAAGTTTATGAGGTGCAAATTCTTTCGGCGCACCGAGTGGCATTACGGGGCGAGTCTTCCGGTCTGGGAGTGGCCACAGGGGCAGTTGCCGGAGGCGTCCTGGGATCGATGATCGGTCAGGGCAAGGCATCCGCCCTCGCGGCCGTTGGTGGAGCGATCGCGGGAGGCTTTGCAGGAAACGCCGTCGAGCGCAACGCAACCTCGGGTGCAGGACTGGAGATCACCGTACGCACCCGCTCTGGACAGACGTGGAGTGTTGTGCAAACCGATCACGGCGAGGGTTTTTACCCCGGCGAATGGGTCCGGATGATGGTAGGTAATGACCGCCGTATCATCAGTCGCTGATTTTTCTCCATGCGTTCCCCCCTTCCCCTCGCCTTGGTTTTGACAGTCGCGGCCCTGCCCATGGTGGGCACTTCAGCTTGGTTGGACGACTTTTCCCAACTCAGCTCAGGCGTGAGTGCTTTGGACATAAGCGGTACAGCCGGCAGCGTTGCTATCCTCGGAAGAAATGCTTTTCCATTCGCACAGTCGATTCAGCGTCAGGTGGTTGTTGGCTGTGGCTACACAGACGACGACCCAAATGCCGGGCGTGTCGTTGCCCTTGCTCACACTAGTCTCGCGAACGCAGCGACACCTGAAATGCGGCGTTGGCTTCTCAACTTAGCCGCCTGGAGTGCACATAAGCAGCAGCCAGACCTCTTGCTTTTAGGCGCTGCAAAAAAGGAGTGGCTGGATGCAGGAGTGCATGTGATCGATGCGCCGAAGCCCTGGAATCCTTCCATTTTGGCCAAGGTTCAGTCTGTTTTTATTAACCTACACTCCCTCCCTCCCGAGCTCGCCACTGAGGTCGGCTCCGACCTCGCCCGATTCGCGCGAGCGGGCGGCGGCATCATTGTGAGCTCTACGCCGTGGGCGGCAAAACCTGAGATGCTTGAGTTTGCCGCAAAACTCATTCAACCGGCGGGACTTGCCTTTCTCCCTTCGGGTGCCAACGACGCCCGCTATCCGCTGAGCGCCCCATCGCCCTATGCAAGCGCGTTGCGCGCGGCCGATGCGCTGGCTGATGAGCAAGCCGGTTCGCTCGTATTGTCTCTTGCTGAGCGTCAAACGGCGGCGGGAGCCTTGGAGGGTTGTTTGGCCGCTGATCTAGTGTCGGCCTCGCTAGAAAAACAACTCCAAACCATGCACGAACACTTGGGCTGGAGCAGGTTCACTGCCGATGAACCGCTTAGGCGCAATCTCAAGCCCGTGGAGGCTCTAATGGCGCGCTTTGAAAGCTGGTGGCTCAAACGCCAACCTCCTGAAAAAACTCCGGCCCACCCCTTAGCCGCAGACTATCCGGGCCCCACTGCACCAGGTCTTGTACAAAGCAAGACCATCACCTTCGATGCCAGAACCGGGGCCAATAAGTTTGTGAATCATGGCGAGCGCACGCGCATTCCCACAGGGTTGTATGCCCCAGCTGGTGCGCCCATTCGCCTCAGTATCCCCCAAGCAGCCATAGCCGCCGGATGGAAAGTGGAGATCGGCATTCACATCGACAAGACTTGGCACCTAGCCACGTGGCGACGGTTTCCAGAAATCAGCACCTCCGCTGAGCTAACCCAAACAGAAACCCTTGTAGCCAACAGTTTTGGCGGCCTTATCAACCTGATCCTTCCAGCAAACTGCGACATTGAGACGGTTCAAGTGAAAATCGACGGAGCGGTGGAGGCACCCGTTTACACCCTGGGGAAAACGTCGGCTATTGAGTGGAAACAGCACCGCGAAGCGCCCGGCGCATGGGGTTATTTAGAAACTCCACGATGGACAGGTTATTTTCCTAGAAACCAACTAGTTGTGATGGAAGATCCACAGAAGATTGCTGGCTACTGGCAACAGGTGGTCGAACTATCTGACCAGTTCCTAGGATTTGGTTCGTGGCGCAAGCGAGGCGAGGCCATGCTCACAGACCGCGACATTTCCGTAGGCTACGGCCATGCGGGCTATCCGGTGATGATGGCTTATGGTGCCGAAAAAAAGGACGGCCCAACCGCCTTAGGAGAGCGTGCCCTGCTTCAGGGCGACTGGGGATTTCTGCACGAACTTGGACATACATTTCAGGACAGCTTCAAGAATAACTACACCATCGCCACGCACGCAGAGGTGGACGTGAACCTGGTGCCCGCTCTCATTCTCAATAAAATCCATGGCCGCACCTGTTGGGACAACGATGCACACCCAACCTTCAACGCCAAGACCCGCATCGCCGACTTGGAAACTTGGAACCAACTGCCGCCCTCCGAACAAACGTGGTCCAAAGCCTGTAAGATGAACGTCGCCTATGACTTTTACTTTACCCTGGCGGAATGTTTCGGTTGGGAATTGTACGAAAAAGCCTTCGGCCGCTGGATGCAGTGGCTGCAACATCCGGGTACCGACGCCTCACTGGATGCGCTCCCCAGGGACTCCCCTGCGGCCAAGCGAGACCGTTTCTTCGTCCTGTTTTCCGAAGAATCCGGCTACAATCTACTGCCTTACTTTGAAAAATACGGCTTGGGCAGAGGCGAGTTCGGCCTGGACGAAGCAGCGCGCGCCCAAGTTGCAGGTCTCCGTAGCTGGTCGGGCAACCGGCCCATTGACAGCATGACAGGCCCGGCAAGTGTGACCCTGTCCGAGAACGCGTTATTGCCCTCGGCGCTCGGGAAGTTCACCGCACACGACCCGGATCCGGGCACGGTGTTCACCTATCGAATCACTGAGGGCAACGCCGATGGTGCGTTCGCGATTGAGCCGCGCACTGGCGCGTTGAGCAGAGTGAAAGCAGGCATGCGAGGCGAACGCACCCTAGTGGTGGAGGCGCAGGACAATTGCATTCCGTTGAGCACGGCGAAAGTGGAATGCCGGGCCGTAATCGAGTAGAGCCGCTTAGAGACTGGGCAGCGACCGGCTTGTAGATTATGGAATTGTCCATGTCTTCTCCTCTTCCTTTGCCACTCCACGTTGCTGAGTTGCTTAAAAAGGCCACGGTCCAACTCAAGAAAACCCATGTACTCGTGGGGTTTGATGGCTTTGTGGATAACATTCTCCACGTCGTTAAGACTCGCGAATCTGCCGAAAAGTACACACGGGTGGAACGTATGGGTGAGTTCGCCGAGCGCATCGCCGCTGCCGCCGGTCTGAGCGCGAACATGGAAATGGTGGTTCAAATGCGCAAGCTCGGCGGCAATGGACCGATTATGGCGAACGCGCTTGGTGCCTATGGCAGTCAGGTGACTTACATTGGCAACTTGGGCTTTCCTGCAATCAACCCAGTTTTCGCCGAGTTTGCGGAGTCCGCCACGGTGCACTCCATTGCTGAACCCGGCGTGACAGATGCCATCGAATTTGATGATGGCAAGTTGATGTTCGGAAAGCACGAGACCCTGGGCGAAGTCAATTGGAGCAACCTTATCAAGCACATCCCAGCAGAGCGACTGGTGGAAATCTTTGCCCAAAGTCAGTTCATTGCCATGGTGAACTGGACGATGCTCACCCAAATGAAGGGTATTTTTCAAAAGGTCAACAGCATCATCGCCCCCCAGCTTACGGGCCCAAAGCGACTCATGTTTTTTGACTTAGCGGATCCCGCCAAGCGTTCTCACGAAGACATTCAAGAGGCTCTTCATCAGATAACCGACTTTGAGAAGCATTTCCGAGTCATTCTGGGCCTTAACCTACGCGAAAGTCACCAAGTGGGCGAGGTCCTTGGAGTTGCCCACCCTGCTGACAATCACGCGGCAGTCGCAGCGCACGCCATGCGTCTGCGCGAATTACTAAACATCGACACCGTTGTCATTCATCCCACCCACTTCGCAGCCGCCGCCGACATCCACGGCGCTTCCTTTGTCGAGGGCCCCTTCACACCAAAACCCAAAATCACCACGGGCGCAGGCGACCACTTCAATGCCGGATTCTGCACAGGCCGTATCCTGGGACTAGACCTCGAGCATAGCCTGCAAATAGGCGTAGCCACCTCCGGCTTCTATGTCCGCAACGCAGCAAGCCCCAGCGTTGCTGATTTAGTACAGTTTCTCGAAAATCTGTAGCCGAGGCATTGGTGAGCTTCACGGCGAGGAAGGCGGGTACAAGTGCCCCCCAGATGAAAGTGAATCAACCGGAGGGCAGCGGTCCAAGCGTCCACCGGATTCTGAGGTACACGTAGTCACCCTTGGAAAGGATTCCCATGCGCACCCAGCGACCGCGAAAAGGACCTTGATGCCAACCTCCCTCGCCCAGCCAGCGATAGAACATTTTGGATTCGAGAAGACTGAAGAACGGGGCCTCAAAAAACTCCCGAAGTTCACTCAACCCAAAGTCATCATTAGTCCACCACTCCACACTCACCGAGCCCGGGCCTCCGGCTAACACACACCGGCGCCAAGACGTGCCCCAAGCAAACCCCGACCAGCGCTCAAACCGAAAACGCTCGGGTCCATCCACCGTTACGGGCTCACCCAATGCCTCCTGGAAATAGGAAACCACCTGATGCAGCGAAGGGCCTGGCCCCCCTTCCGGCGCACCGAGGAGATCGGTACCTTCCTGCTGCAAATCCCCGGCGTCTTGCTCCTCCTCCGGATCGTTGGAGGGTAAAGGATCCAAGCCAGGGAGGCCAAACAGGTGGTTGCGGCCGTGGCCCTGCCACTGGCACCAGGCATCCCAAGAACCGATCCAAAGCCGCCCGGGCCGGGGACGTCTCATTGCGAACCGGGTAGACACACAAAGGCGTCGCGACGCCGATGGGGGTGCGCCCGTGGAGAGGCGGACTCCTGCCAGAGAGCCCTTGAGGTGCGCATTCAGGTGTGCGTTCAGGTGTGCGTTCAGGTGCATAGCGGGATACACATTAGAACGGTCATCCTGGGCCACCTGAGCGAGCTCGGGGGCACAGCTCAAGGCGACCGGAGCGGGGCCCCAGAAAAACAAGACGCTCATCAATAACGCCAAAACTCTTAGCGCCAAAACCCTTATTGCCAACACATTCCGAAGCCAACAAGAGCTGGCAAACCACCACAACCCACACCCCGACGCCCCCCTGGGGTGCGCTCGTTGCGCTCGTTGCGAGCCTCCACAGATGCTGTTCATAGCTAAGGTCTCCCCTCCACCTCCTTTGCTACGGAGGTGCGCTGGATTGAGCCTTAAGAAATTCGCGTAAAGGGAAAGATTGTGTGAAACACGAACATGCCACCGGATTAAGGCGTCACACTGGCTGAGGATGTTTTGGACGCGAGCCCATGTGAGAAAACATCACTCGGTTCAAACTGGCCAATCTCCAGGTGTGCGTACAAAACACAGGCCCCCCAGCGAGTTGGGTTATGGAACAAGTCAGCGCCCCTTTTCTGCCGTCTCTCTCGCATGGCAAACCGATCTACGCTAAGACTCCTCCCTCTATGAACTCCGATGGTCTCATTGCCGTTTCTCCGTACCACTCGGTTCGGCTCGCGCAGGAGTACCACCATTTGGTTGCACACCCGCCGGTGAGCGACTTTGTCGTGCGCACTCTGGTTCACCGCCAGGTGGGCGGGATGCCCCTGATGTCAGCGCAACTTGTGATAGCGAGCGCAGAAACGCGCGGAAACTATCCGCTTGCCGCGATCTATCCGTTGCATTTTCGCAAGACATACTTTCCCTCCAGTTTTCATGGTGATCCGCAAGTCGAATTTCAGTGCCAGGCGCGAGCCGCCGAGGTGCTTCCGGTCGCACCGCCGATAGGCTGGTCGCCGCTGACTTTCCGAAGCTGTTTTCTGCCTGGGAAATCCTATCACCGCATTTCCCCCCTTGGGATGGAACCCGAGGAGGCCAACATTCAAATTGCGTTGGACCTTCCGCTGGCGACGGCGGCAGGACTGTGGCATTTATTAGAGAGGGCGTTTCAACAGCTCACAACATTACATGGGGCCGGGTTTGCGCATGGCGACATGGAGTTACACAATTTGATCGTGTGTCCATCGCCCTTGGAAGTGCACTTGATCGACTTTGAAAATGCGAAGGAACGAGAAGGGCTGAGTGAGACATTATGGAACAAAGCATGTCTTTCTGACTTACGGCTACTTTTGCGCGAGGCGGTGTACCTACAGTGCGGGTTGGGTCGACAGGAGAGCCCGATGGCGCAGGCGGCTCAGCAGTGCATGGAGTCGCTTTTTCAATCACCCAAGCGCTTTCTGCGAGCCATTCAGCGGCAGGCGGGCTTGTAAAGTTGGGAGACTGTCGCGACAAACCAGAATATTTGCCAAGAAGGCGAGGCCTTGCGTTGAGGCCCTTTGTTACTAAGGTTTAGAAGTTCTTCTATGAAACTGACGCTCCGAGAATTGATCCTGACCGCTACAGCCTTGATAAATGTTATTGGAGCTGGGGTGAGCGCGCGCGCAGAAGGCGCTTCTGCGGCGGCGTACATCGTTATCGATCATCATAGCGGCCACGTGCTCAAGGAGTTCAATGCGTCCAAGAAAATGCAGGTCGCGAGCCTTACCAAAATCGTGACTGCGGCTGTGGTATTGGACTGGGCACATGCTAGCTCACAGAGTTTAGACCAGCTAGCCACGGTGCCTCATTTCCGTCCGGAGCTAACCACTGGCCAAGGAATGGCTTGGGTTCCGGGGGATCGCGCGACCTTGAAGGATCTTCTGTACGCAGCATTGATGCAATCAGATAACGTTGCAGCAGAAACACTTGCCGCGCATGTTGGCAAGGCACTCTCTGGCGGTAATGACCCCGAACTGCATAGCATCGCATTTATTTCGCAGATGAACGCACTTGCGCGGAAGTTGGAGATGTTCAACACACGGTTTCTGAATGCGGAGGGTCTTGATAATTTGGAAAGAAAGCTTCCTTACTCCTCAGCGGAGGACATGGCCAAGGTAAGTGCTTATGCGATGAGTAACCCTGGCTTCCTGTTTTTCGTGTCCCAGCGTGAACGCAGGATCAGTGTGTTGCGTATGGACGGATCAAAGTTGGAGTATAAACTCGTGAATACGAATCAGTTGCTTGGTCAGAACGCAGTGGATGGCGTGAAAACAGGCACCACAAAACGCGCCGGTGAATGCGTGGTGATTTCGGCGGCACGTTCTCCTGAGGTGCGTAAGGAGGGAGACACCTTTTACCCAATCCCGCGTCGTTTGGAAGTGGTCATTCTAGGATCGAGTAACCGCTTCGGAGAAGCCCAAGAACTGCTTCAACAGGGTTGGGCAGAGCATGAGGCATGGGTGGCCGCCGGACGCCCCGAAACACCTCGCCCTCCCCAGAAACGCTCCTTCGCAGGTTTCTAATCTCCTGCTCCTGGAGACTGGCCACATTCAGGATTTAGAGCGCCTCAAAAAAGGCGACCTCCCGCGGAGATGCAGAGAACGCGGAGCTTCTATAAAACTGCATTTCGAAGGTTGTCCCGTAATTTCTCCGCGCTCTCTGCGCATCAGCGTGAGCCTTCTTTTTTCAGTTAATTTAGGCGTTCTTCGTTCAAATGAGAGGGCGACGGCGGCAGCGATTGCGCCCGACCACCGGCTTGCTTGGGTGCCTTCGGAGCTCGAACAAGACGCTGACTCCTCGTTGAACAAAGTCGCCTCTTGAGCCGGTTCGACCGGGCGCGAGGTTGCGGCCGTCAAGGCACTCGGATCAATGATACGCGGCGCAAATCCATGATTGCCCCCTGTTTTTCCACCGGTTTTACGGACACGCTCAGTTTTCCGGCGGGTAAATCCACGATCCCGATGCGCCTTGGGACGAAACGTTGGTAGTGGCCGGTCGCAGCCACCGTGAAGCGAACGCTGACGTCCCCCACATATAGATCGACTGTCGAACCACCCTTGACACACCCCTGCAATACCTCCACGGCATAGCGGCCAGCTTGGGGAACCTCGCAGTCCCACTCCGCCCAATCCCCAGCGTCCACCCAGAAGCCCAAGGTGTCTTTTTGCGGAGGTGCCTCATAGCGCAATTTTTCTCCATGCACCTGAGCGTCTCGGGCATCCAAGTGGACGAGACCCGCGATCGGCGCTTCGTGTCCTGGGGAGGTCCAAGCGGAGGGCATTCTCGCCGCGTCCATCGCCTTGCGCCACGCCACCATCGAGACCGCCATCTCAGCCGCCGTGGCGCGCAGTTCCGGACGCGACACATCTACGGCGGAATAACAGGCATCCCACAGAGCGGGTTGGAAAGCAGGGTTGGCCTTGGGCATGGAAGAG